>NZ_JBGQOI010000003.1:0-374795 GCF_052113765.1 Pseudomonas sp. W22_MBD1_FP4
CCCCCCCCCCCCCCCCCCCCCCCCCCCCCTTTTGGGAGGGATAGGGAGAAAACGGAGATCAACACGGACGACGGTTTGGGGGGGGGGGGGGGGGGGGAGAGGAGATGGTCTGGCCCCCCCCCCACAACCCATTGGATCGAGAGCACGCTATGTTTCCTGAGAGTTTTACGTTTTCCATTGCCGACTGGGTTAACGGTTGGGTGGATTCACTGGTTACCAACTACGGCGATGTGTTCCGGCAGATCTCCGACACGCTGCTGTGGGCCATCGTCAACCTGGAAGGCCTGCTGCGCGCCGCCCCTTGGTGGCTGATGCTGGCCATCGTCGGCGGCGTGGCCTGGCACGCTACCCGCAAAGTAGTCACTACGGCGGTGATTGTCGGTTTGCTGTTCCTGGTAGGCGCGGTTGGCCTGTGGGACAAGCTGATGCAGACCCTGGCCTTGATGATGGTTGCCACGGTGATTTCGGTGTTGATCGGCATTCCGTTGGGCATCCTCTCGGCGCGCAGTAATCGCCTGCGTTCGGTGTTGATGCCGCTGCTCGACATCATGCAAACCATGCCCAGCTTCGTGTACCTGATCCCGGTGCTGATGCTGTTCGGCCTGGGCAAGGTGCCGGCGATTTTTGCCACGGTGATCTACGCCGCGCCGCCGTTGATTCGCCTCACCGATTTGGGCATCCGCCAAGTGGATGGCGAAGTTATGGAGGCCATCAACGCCTTCGGTGCCAACCGCTGGCAGCAACTGTTTGGCGTGCAACTGCCGTTGGCGCTGCCGAGCATCATGGCCGGCATCAACCAGACCACCATGATGGCGTTGTCGATGGTGGTGATCGCCTCGATGATCGGCGCCCGTGGCTTGGGTGAAGACGTGCTCGTCGGCATCCAGACCCTCAACGTTGGCCGTGGCCTTGAAGCCGGGCTGGCGATCGTGATTCTTGCAGTGGTCATCGACCGCATTACCCAGGCCTATGGCCGCCCACGGCATGAGGCGAGCAAATGACGACTGTGAGCAAAATCGAAGTCAGAAACGTCTTCAAGATCTTTGGCGCGCGTTCCAAGGAAGCGCTGGCGATGATCGGGCAGGGCAAGACCAAGGACCAAGTGTTGGCCGAGACCGGTTGCGTGGTCGGCGTCAACGACCTGTCCCTGAGCATCGGTACTGGTGAGATCTTCGTGATCATGGGCCTGTCGGGTTCCGGTAAATCCACATTGGTGCGTCACTTCAATCGCCTGATCGATCCCACCAGCGGCGCGATCCTTGTGGACGGCGAAGACATCCTGCAACTGGACATGGACGCCCTGCGCCAATTCCGTCGGCACAAGATCAGCATGGTGTTCCAGAGCTTCGGTCTGTTGCCCCACAAGAGCGTGCTCGATAACGTCGCTTACGGCCTCAAGGTGCGTGGCGAAACTAAGCAGGTGTGCGCCGAACGCGCGCTGCACTGGATCGAAACCGTGGGCCTCAAAGGCTACGAAAACAAATACCCGCACCAGCTCTCCGGCGGCATGCGCCAGCGCGTCGGCCTGGCCCGTGCGTTGGCTGCCGACACGGACATCATCCTGATGGACGAAGCCTTCAGCGCCCTCGACCCACTGATTCGCGCCGAGATGCAGGACCAATTGCTGGAGCTGCAAAAGACCCTGCACAAGACCATCGTCTTCATCACCCACGACCTCGACGAGGCCGTGCGCATTGGTAACCGCATTGCGATCCTCAAGGACGGCAAGTTGATCCAGGTCGGCACGCCTCGGGAGATCCTCCATTCACCGGCGGATGAGTACGTGGACCGGTTTGTTCAGCGGCGGGCGGCGGTGGTCTGATCCAGATTCTGTGGTGAGGCTGCTGGCCCTATCGGGAGCAAGCCCCCTCCCACCTTTGAAGATGTTCACCGTTCAACATGTGGGAGGGGCTTGCCCCCGATGAGGCCGGCAAAGCGGTAGAGAATATGAAGAGGTCAACAATGTCCCAGGCAGCAAAAGTCATCATCGCCGACACCCCCCTGCGCTGGCGGGACGTGGTCGCCGTGGCCCGCCACGGCGCGGTGCTCGAACTCTCGGGCCAAGCCTGGGCCCGCATCGACAATGCCCAAGCCATCGTGCAGCGCATCGTCACCAGCGGCGAACGCGCGTATGGCGTGAACACCGGCCTGGGCGCGCTGTGCAACGTGTCGCTTGCGGGCGAGCAACTCAGCCAGCTGTCGCGCAATACTCTGCTGAGCCACGCCTGTGGCGTCGGCCCGGTACTGAGCGATGAGCAGACCCGGGCGATCATCTGCGCCGCAGTCATCAACTACAGTCACGGAAAATCCGGCCTGCATCCGCAGGTCGTACGTTCGTTGCTGGCGCTGCTTAACCACGGCATCACGCCACAGGTGCCGTCCCAAGGTTCGGTGGGTTACCTGACTCACATGGCCCACGTCGGTGTCGCTTTGATGGGTGTCGGCACGGTGAGTTATCGCGGCCAGATCGTGACGGCGCAGGAAGCCTTGCAGGCAGAAGGTTTGCAGCCCGTGGTACTCGGCGCCAAAGACGGCCTGTGCCTGGTCAACGGCACGCCGTGCATGACCGGTTTGAGCTGCCTGGCCCTGGCCGACGCCCATCACTTGCTGCAGTGGGCCGACGTGATCGGCGCCATGAGTTTCGAAGCCCAGCGTGGCCAGATCGACGCCTTTGATGAAGAAATCATCGCCCTCAAGCCGCACCCCGGCATGCAGCACGTTGGCGTCAACCTGCGTGCCTTGCTCGATGGCAGTGAAGTGGTCGCCAGCAGCAAAGGCCTCCGCACCCAGGACGCCCTGAGCATCCGCTCGATCCCGCAGATCCACGGCGCGGCGCGCGACCAGGTGGAGCACGCCACCCGCCAGATCGAGACTGAACTCAACAGCGCCACTGACAACCCGTTGGTGCTTGGCACGCCGGACGAGTACCGCGTAGTGTCCGAGGCCAATCCGCACGGCCAGTCCGTCGCCCTGGCCGCCGATATGCTCGCCATCGCCATGGCCGAAATCGGCTCGGTTGCCGAACGCCGCCTGGACCGTTTGATCAACCCGCACGTCAGTGGCTTGCCGGCATTCCTGGTGAGCAACCCAGGGGTTAACTCCGGAATGATGATCGTGCAATACGTCGCTGCATCACTGTGCGGGCAAAACCGCCAGCTCGCGCAACCAGCGGTGCTCGATAATTTCGTCACCTCTGGGCTGCAGGAAGACCACTTGAGCATGGGCACCAATGCCGCGCTGAAGCTGCATCAACTGCTGGCCAACGTCACCCAGATTCTTGCCATCGAGTACTTGCTGGCGGCCCAGGCCTTTGAATTTTTGAAGGCCCAGCGTTTCGGCGCGGGTACCGACCGCGCTTGGCGATTGTTACGTGAAGTGGTCCCCGCATACGAGCAGGACCGCTGGCTGGCGCCGGACATTGCAGCTGCCGCCAAGCTGCTCAAAGACACCGCATTACCCGATGTGCACTGAACCCTTATTCAACAGAAATATTCGAAAGAACAATTCACAAGGAGTATGAATGTGACTGCGTTAAATCTGATTCCAGGCCAACTGAGCCTTGCCCAACTGCGGGCCATCTACCAGCAGCCGGTGACCCTCAGTCTGGATGACAGCGCTTCAGCCCAGATCGAAGCCAGCGTTGCCTGCGTGGAGCAGATTCTCGCTGAGAACCGCACTGCCTACGGCATCAACACCGGTTTCGGCCTGCTGGCCTCGACCCGTATCGCCAGCGAAGACCTGGAAAACCTCCAGCGTTCCCTGGTGCTGTCCCATGCCGCCGGCGTCGGTGAGCCGATCAGCGATGCGCTGGTGCGGCTGGTCATGGTGCTCAAGGTCAATAGCCTGAGCCGTGGGTTCTCCGGGATTCGTCGGCAGGTAATCGACGCGCTGATCGCGCTGATCAACGCCGAGGTTTACCCGCATATTCCGTTGAAAGGCTCGGTCGGTGCGTCCGGTGACTTGGCGCCGCTGGCCCATATGTCCCTGGTGCTGCTGGGCGAAGGCAAGGCGCGCTATAAAGGTGAATGGCTGGAAGCGACTGACGCGCTGAAAGTCGCCGGCCTCACGCCGCTGACCCTCGCGGCTAAAGAAGGCCTGGCGTTGCTCAACGGTACCCAGGTGTCCACTGCTTATGCCCTGCGCGGCCTGTTCGAAGGCGAAGACCTGTTCGCAGGCGCCCTGGCCTGTGGTGGCCTTACCGTCGAAGCAGTGCTGGGCTCGCGCTCGCCGTTCGACGCGCGTATTCATGCCGCGCGTGGCCAGCGTGGGCAAATCGATTCGGCTGCCGCTTACCGCGACCTGCTCGGCGAAAGCAGTGAGGTCTCCCAGTCGCACCAGAACTGCGACAAAGTGCAAGACCCGTACTCCCTGCGCTGCCAGCCTCAGGTCATGGGCGCGTGCCTGACCCAGTTCCGCCAGGCCGCTGAAGTGCTGGTGGTCGAAGCCAACGCCGTATCGGATAACCCGCTGGTGTTCGCCGCCGAAGGCGATGTGATTTCCGGCGGTAACTTCCACGCCGAACCAGTGGCCATGGCTGCTGACAACATGGCGCTGGCCATCGCCGAAATCGGTTCCCTCAGTGAGCGTCGTATCTCGTTGATGATGGACAAACACATGTCGCAATTGCCGCCGTTCCTGGTGGGCAATGGCGGGGTGAACTCAGGTTTCATGATCGCTCAGGTGACCGCCGCCGCGCTCGCCAGCGAGAACAAGGCGCTGGCCCATCCCCACAGTGTCGACAGCATTCCGACTTCAGCCAACCAGGAAGACCATGTGTCGATGGCACCTGCTGCCGGCAAGCGCCTGTGGGAAATGGCCGAGAACACCCGTGGCATCCTCGCCGTGGAATGGCTGGCCGCGTGCCAGGGCCTGGACTTGCGCGAAGGCCTGAAAACCTCGCCGAAACTGGAAAAAGCCCGTGGCGTCCTGCGCGCCAAAGTGGGGTTCTACGACAAGGATCGCTTCTTCGCCCCGGACATCATCGCCGCCAGCGAACTGCTCGCCAGCCGCTGCCTGAATGACCTGGTGCCGGCGAAGTTGCTGCCGAGCCTGTAAGCGACACTCGCTCTCTGTAGTGAGCGAGCTTGCCCCGCGCTGGGCTGCGTAGCAGCCCCTCCTACAGTCACCGCATTTCTCCAAGTGAAATGCGGTAGCCGGATTTGGGGTTGCTTCGCACCCCAGCGCGGGGCAAGCCCGCTCACCACAAAAAAAGCAGTTGTCATGAGCGCGGCTTTTAATTTTCTCAGGATAAAAATAATTAAGGACGAGAAATGCACCAGCAGGAAAAGGGTTTGAAACGTGGCCTCAGTGCCCGACATATTCGCTTCATGGCACTGGGGTCGGCCATCGGCACCGGGCTGTTCTACGGCTCCGCCTCGGCTATCCAGATGGCCGGCCCTGCCGTGCTGCTGGCCTACCTGATCGGCGGCGCCGCGGTTTTCATGGTGATGCGCGCCCTCGGTGAAATGGCCGTGCACAACCCGGTGTCCGGTTCCTTCGGCCAGTACGCCAGCACCTATCTGGGCCCCATGGCCGGGTTTATTCTCGGCTGGACCTACGCGTTTGAAATGATCATCGTCTGCCTCGCCGACGTCACCGCGTTCGGCATCTATATGGGCTTCTGGTTTCCCGACGTCGCGCGCTGGGTCTGGGTGCTCGGCATTGTGTTTCTGATCGGCGGCCTGAACCTGTGCAACGTCAAAGTGTTTGGCGAGATGGAGTTCTGGCTGTCGCTGCTCAAGGTCGGCGCGATTGTCGCGATGATCCTCGGCGGCTTCGGCATCATGCTGTTCGGTATCCATTCGGCGGGCGAGACCCAGGCCAGCGGCCTGAGCAACCTGTGGGCCCACGGCGGCTTTATGCCTAACGGTGTTGGCGGCCTGATCGCCTCGTTCGCGGTGGTGATGTTCGCCTTCGGCGGTATCGAAATCATCGGCATCACCGCTGGCGAAGCCAAAGACCCGCAGCGCGTAATTCCCAAGGCGATCAACGCCGTGCCGCTGCGCATCCTATTGTTCTACGTGCTGACCCTGTTTGTGCTGATGGCTATCTACCCATGGCCCCAGATCGGCAGCCAGGGCAGCCCGTTCGTGCAGATATTCAGTAACCTCGGCATAGGCTCGGCGGCGACCATTCTCAATATTGTGGTGATCTCGGCGGCAGTCTCGGCGATCAACAGCGACATCTTCGGTGCCGGGCGCATGATGTACGGCCTCGCCCCGCAAGGGCAGGCGCCCAAGGGTTTTGCCCAGTTGTCCAAACAGGGCGTGCCATGGATGACCGTGGTGGTGATGGGCGCAGCGCTGCTCGGCGGCGTGCTGCTCAACTACCTGATCCCGGAAAACGTGTTCCTGGTGATTGCCTCGATTGCCACCTTCGCCACCGTGTGGGTATGGCTGATGATTCTGTTCACCCAGGTCGCCATGCGTCGCTCGATGACTAAAGAACAGGTCGCTGAGCTGAAATTCCCGGTGCCGTTCTGGCCCTATGCGCCGGCGGCGGCCATCGTATTCATGCTGTTTGTGTTTGGTGTGCTGGGTTACTTCCCGGACACCCAGGCGGCCTTGCTGGTCGGCGCCGTGTGGATCGTGCTGCTGGTCGTTGCCTACCTGCTGTGGGTCAAACCCGCCGTCGGGCAAACGGCCAACGTCCAATACGACCCGGCTGTGTCTCATCGATAACTTAGGGAGGCGTTGATGAAAACCCTTTGGCAACACTGCCACGTTGCAACCATGGCTCAAGGTAACTACTCGATCATCGAGGATGCTGCCATGGTCACTGCCGGCTCACTCATCGAGTGGATCGGCCCGCGCAGCCAAGTGCCGACGGCGGACTACGCCCAGGTGCATGACCTGCAAGGCGCGTGGGTCACTCCCGGGCTGATCGACTGCCACACCCACACGGTGTTTGGTGGCAATCGCAGTGGCGAATTCGAGCAGCGCCTTGAGGGCGTTAGCTATGCCGAGATCGCGGCCAAGGGCGGCGGTATCGCCAGCACCGTGCGCGCCACCCGCGCCGCCAGCGAGGATGAACTGTTCGACAGCGCCCGCAAGCGCCTGCGCAGTCTGCTGCGCGACGGCGTGACCACAGTGGAGATCAAATCCGGCTACGGCCTGGACCTGGCCAACGAACGCAAGATGTTGCGCGTAGCCCGGCGTCTCGGCGATGAGCTGCCGGTCAGCGTGCGCGCCACCTGCCTGGCGGCCCATGCGTTACCGCCGGAGTACAAGGACCGCGCCGACGACTACATCGAGCATATCTGCAGCGAGATGCTACCGGCCCTGGCGGCGGAAGGGCTGGTGGACGCCGTGGATGCCTTCTGCGAATACCTGGCGTTTTCCACTGAGCAAGTGGAGCGCGTGTTCAAGGTCGCCCAGCAGTTGGGCCTGCCGGTAAAACTGCACGCCGAGCAACTCTCGTCGTTGCACGGCTCCAGCCTGGCGGCGCGTTATCGCGCGTTGTCGGCGGACCACCTGGAATTCATGACCGAAGAAGACGCCATTGCCATGGCTGCATCCGGCACCGTCGCCGTGCTGCTGCCAGGGGCGTTCTACTTCCTGCGCGAAACCCAGTTGCCACCGATGGAGGCGCTGCGCAAACACGGCGTGAAAATCGCCATCGCCAGTGACCTCAACCCCGGCACCTCGCCGGCACTGTCGGTGCGCCTGATGCTCAACATGGCCTGCACCCTGTTCCGCATGACCCCGGAAGAGGCCCTGGCCGGCGTCACGCAACATGCGGCCACCGCATTGGGCATGGGCGATACCCATGGCTCACTGGAAGTGGGCAAAGTGGCGGATTTTGTAGCGTGGCAGATTGATCGTCCCGCCGACCTCGCCTACTGGCTGGGCGGCGAGCTGGATAAACGCGTCGTGCGCCATGGCGTCGATGTCACTGTTTAAGGAGTGCTGTTGTGGATAAGGTTCTGAATTTCAAACAAGGCCGCACCCCGCTGCTGATCAGCATGCCCCACGCCGGCGTGCGTTTGACACCTGCGGTCGAGGCCGGGTTGATCCCCGAGGCGCAAAGCCTGCCGGACACCGATTGGCATATCCCCACGCTGTATGACTTTGCCGAAGAACTCGGCGCCAGCACTCTCTCGGCGGAGTACTCGCGCTTTGTCATCGACCTCAACCGGCCGTCCGACGACAAGCCGCTGTACGCCGGCGCCACCACCGGCTTGTACCCGGCCACGCTATTTGAGGGTGTGCCGTTGTTTCGTGAAGGCCTGGAGCCCAGCGAGGCAGAACGCGCCACTTACCTGCAAAAGATCTGGGGCCCGTATCACCGCGCGCTGCAAGAGGAACTGGCGCGGCTCAAGGCCGAGTTCGGCTACGCGCTGCTGTTCGACGCCCACTCGATCCGCTCGGTGATCCCGCACCTGTTCGACGGCAAACTGCCGGACTTCAACCTCGGCACCTTTAACGGGGCCGCCTGCGATCCCGAACTGGCCAGCCAGCTGGAAGCCATCTGCGCCGCCCATCCGCAGTACACCCATGTGCTGAACGGGCGCTTCAAGGGCGGCCATATCACCCGGCATTACGGCGACCCGGCGCAGGATATTCATGCGGTGCAGTTGGAGTTGTGCCAGAGCACTTATATGGAGGAGTTCGAGCCGTTCCGTTATCGCGCGGATTTGGCTGAGCCGACGCGGGTAGTGTTGAAGCAGTTGCTGGAAGGTTTTTTGGTCTGGGGACGTGGGCACTATTAAATGAAAAAATACAGATGCGATTTCCTGCTCAGAACGCGCACCTGTATTTTTCAGCTATCAGATGGAGTGTTGTCCGCTGTTTGAAAGGTAAAAGTGGCCATTGATATTAATGGGGGCTTTGTTCTCACCATTCGTATTTGATCATTTCTTTTTATTTTTTGGCTCACCCGTGCTCAACGTATTCATCGTAAAGCCGCCGGGCGAAATCCTCGGCCCCATCAGCCTCCATCGAAGCGGATTTCTTTTCAGCAATAGCGATAGCCGCGCCCCAGAAAACGTGAAAATTAGTCAGCTCACTCATGTCCCCTCCTTCAAAGCGAGCCTTATCATTGCTCTGTGGTTCACCACTATCACCAAGTCCCAACCGGTTCACGTTAGGGCTAACTATTAAGATAAGGTGATAGAAACGCCTCAAAGAACAGTTGGCTTTTTTCCTTTGGAAAGCATAGATCTGCGTCGGTTTCCGAGATTAGGTACATGTAATAGTCATAGCCAAAGTGAAATTCACAGCTTGCAGATTTCAGCTTGCACCAGATTTGTTCTCTCAAAATAGCCTGGAGGACTGGGGCTAGTCGATCGACCTCAATGCTCTGTCCCTCCGTATAAGGCTCACCCTCTTGATTCATTTCAAGACCGCTAATTATCAACGTAGAAACACCCAAGCATTGGCAAATTGCAATGACCGTTTCTACATAGTCAGTCTCAGTGAGTAAGTACTCTTCTTTCGACACGCTTTTTCCGATGTCAAAGAAGCTAGTCCATTCGCTATTTGAGCACTCGTTACCCAAGGGGTCGTACTTCGTTATCCGGTAAGAATATTTCATCGCTTTAATCGCCTACCCGATTGAGATTTTCGTCAAAGGTACCTGACCGGGTCCTCTTAGAACCTAAGTTTTTGACACTGTCGGCTGCTTTCCAAAAGCCGCCGTTATGTTTATCTACGTCTGGGGTAATGTACTTAAGCTTGATCGGGGCCTTGCTGTTCAAATATACCGGCTGGCCGTGCGACCGCTCATTGGTTTTTATATATCTAAGCCGCCTTGCCTTCTCGCTGTGTATGCAACTCAAGCCCTTCGGGTCCACCCACCCTATCGGGTTAGGGGCATATTGATAGAGATTGCTTCCGCCCTCCAACCCAACCGGATCCGGCGTCGTAAACCGCCCCACATCCGGATCATAAAACCTGAATGTGTTGAAGTGCAGCCCCGTTTCCCGATCCAGATACTGCCCCTGAAACCGCAGGTTCTGTTCTTCAATGTAATAAGGCTCGCGCACCTCCTCCAGCGTGTTGCCCCACACCCGATAAGTTGCGTGCCAGACGTTGTGCCCGTTGGCTTCCGTCAGCTGTTCCGGCAACCCGTTCAGGTCGTTGTGGTAATAGCGCACGCGCTGGAATTCGCCCTTTCCATCGACTCGGGCAAGCGGCGCGTAGCCGTCGTCTTCATAGAGGTAGAGACTCGTCTGACTATGTCGGTGCTCCTGCAACAAGCGCAGGCCTTCCCAGTCGAAGCGGGTTTCGCTCAGCGGATAACCGTGGCTGTCGTATTCGGTTTTACTGATGCGTCGACCGAGTGGGTCATAGGTCATTTTTACCCGTGTTTCTCGCCCGTTTTTCTGGCTGAACACCTCGATCAGGCGGTGTTCGGCGTCGTACACGAAGCGTTGCAAGCCCCAGACGGTGCTACGTTTTTCGATCAGCCGACCAAAGCCGTCGTAGCGGTAGCGCTTGTCTTGATAAGTCAGCAGTTTGTTGTGCCTTACCAGACCGTCCTGTCGTTGCGGACCATCCAGCAAGTTCGCGGCAGCATCGTAGGCGAAGGTTTCCTGCTGACCTTGCGTGTTGTCCTGGGTAGCGATAATCCGACCGGTCGCGTCGTAGTGCAGCAGTTGGCGTTGGCCCGCTTCCAGGCGGCCGATCAGGTTGTCGACGGGGTCGTACTCGAAGGTTTTTTGTTGGGTGGGCGGCAGTTGCCGGGGTTGGCCTGTAGGGCTGCGTTTACGTGAGCGCAATCGGCCGGAGCGGTCGTATTCGTTGCGGGTGGTGATCTGCCCTTGGGTGCGCAGCAATTCGCGGTGCAGGCGGTCGCGTTCGAAGTCGCTGATGACGTGGCCGTCGAGGCTTAGCTGATGCAGGTGGCCGCTGCCGTAGTACAGGCGATTGAGCCAGCGGCCGTCGGGTAGTTGCGTCTGGATCAGGTTGCCGAGTTCGTCGTAGTGGTGGTTCAGGCTGCCGGCAGCGCTGTGTTCGTTGAGCAGTCGGCCAAGTGGACCGTAAGCGAAGGCCAAGGTCTGGGTGATCTGGTCGTTGCCGGTGAAGGTGGCGGTGGTGAGTTGGTCCAACGGGTCGTAGGTGTAGTCGGTACGACCATCATCGGTCACTTTCGCCCGCAAGCGCCCGGCCGCATCGCGCTCCATGCGATGGACGATAGAGGGCACATCATTCGACGGCACATATTCGACGGCAGCCAGGTTAGCCAGTGCATCGTAGGTATAACGTCGGCCACTTCCATCAAGGTCTTGTTGCTGCGCAAGGCGGTCACTCTGATCCCAGGCGAAGCGGTAGCACTCGCCGTTTTCATTGGTCAGGGTTTGCAGGCGGCCGTATGCGTCGTGACGGAACTCGATCTGGCGGCCTTGGGCATCGACGCGCTGGCGAACCTGCCCGCGGCGGTCGTATTGGTAACGGGTGATCTGTCCGGCTGCATCGGTGTAGGCGATCAACTGGCCGCTGATGTCGCGCAGATAATGCTCGATAAGCCCATACGGCCTTTCGGTTTGAAGCAGGCGGCCCTGGCTGTCGTGTTGATAGCGCTGCCGCTCACCCAATGCATCGATCACGACGTGCAAGTGGCCCCGACGGTCGTACTCGAAGCGTGTGGGATACCCCGAACAATCCACATGCTCGGTCAGTTGCCCGACTTCATCCCAACGCAGGCGGTAGTTTTTTCCGGTGGCGTCGGTGATTTCGACGACCTGGCCAAACGCATCATGGCGGTAGCGCGTGACATGCCCCAGCGGGTCGGTTTGACTGACGCAGTTGCCACGCGGGTCGTATTGATACTGCCAGGCTTGGCCGGCGGCATCGATCTCTACCAAAGGCAGCGACCAATGCCCCAGCCACACCGTGGATTCGGCGCGCCCCAACGGATCCTGCGTCTCGCACAGGTTGCCGGAGGCGTCGTAACCAAACTTCCATTGACCGCCCTGGGGATCGGTGGCACCGAGCAACTGGCGCTCGTCATTCCATTCAAATTGCCAGGTTTGGCCGAGGCTGTCGGTATACGCGGTGATCTGGTATTGCGGGTTCCATTGGCGGGTGCTGACCCGTTGCAAGCCATCGGTAATCCGCGTGATCCCGACTTGCAGGTCATAGTCGAATTGGTAGTCGGCGCCCTCGTCGGTCCAATGTCGGATCACGCGCCATTCGCGGTCGTCCACACAGGCCCATTGGTAGAAGCAACGCAATCCGGTGGGCCGTTGGTGCTCGATCATGCGCTGGCCGCTGTCGTAGGCGAAACGACGTTGAATGTGCCCGGCAGCATTGCGAACGTCGGTCAGGTTGCCTTGACTGTCATAGCTATAGCTGACGAGGGTTTCCCGGCCGTGATCAGGGAACTGGCGTTCAATCTGAGCGACCCGACCGGGCCATTGCTGGCTGTAGCACAGTTCGATCTGCACATTATCGAAGGTATCGCTCAACCGGCTCAGGCGGCCCTGGGTGTCGTAGTCAAGCAAGAGGCGGTTGTCATTGCGATCCCCCAACTGGTTCAGACGCAGGTGCGAGGGGTTACCCGGTGCGGGTTCAAACAGCCGATAGCGCCCATCGACGCTTTCAATCAGCAGGTGCCCGTCGGTATGGCGCCTTACGCTCAAGCCTTCGCCCGCGCTGAACACCGCGCCGCCCGGTGGGATCATGCCGATGTCGATCTGGCGGGCTTGCTCATCGGTGTAGATCAGTCGATCACCCCCTTCGGAATGCACACCAATGTCGACGCGGGCTTCATAAGCCACGCTCCAACTGGCGCCGAACAGACCGTCACGACGTTCATCTCGACTGCAGTAATAGCGCTGCCACTCGATCGGCAGCAGTCCTGGCAGAGCGAAGTCCAGGTCGTCTTCACCGTCGAGGATCTTCGCGCCCGTGGCGCTGTGCACCGGGTTGGGCGAACCTGCGACCGCAGCTGTCACCGCATTACTCACCTGGCTGCTGCCCCAAGACACCAGCCCGCCCACCGCCATGCACGGCAACTTGCTGAAGAACTTCGTGCCGCCGCCGCGCAACGTCAGCAACGCCGTCACCGCCAACCCCACGCCCGGCGTCTTGCCGCTGCGAATCTCACGCACCACCACGGGCGCTCCGCCGATGATCACATTCGGCGAAATCTGTACGTTTCCGACCTTGGCTTCGCAGGTGCTTCGATCTCCACTGCGCACCGCTGGCTGACCATTGATGAAGACCCTGCTGGAGCCTTCCGCCAGGTATTGCTCCGGCATCGGCGGGTGTTTATTGCAGTCGACTTTATCGGCAGGACAAGGCACGACACCTGCCACCGGGTCGGCCACCGTAGGGCGCCATAGTTGAGAGAAAAAGCTTTCAGCGATATCCAGATAAGACGGCTCACCCTCTGGCGCCGCGATGACATCCGAGCGTTTGCCGGCCGCCCGCGCCGCGGGTTTCCCGTTGATGAGGACGTTGGGCGAACCGCTGTTGATGAAGGCGTTGATGACCGGAGGGAACAGCGCATTGGCAAAGTACTCACATAATCGTGAGAGGCCTTTATCCGCGCCGGTTTGGCTCATGCCGACGCCGACCATCACACCCACGACAGCGCCCAGTACAACGCAGCCGAGGCCGCCAGTTGCCACGGTTACGCCCGCTGCGGCAACGACAGCCGCTGTCGCCAGGGCCGTCACGGCCACACTGGCGGCAATCTCCAGGACGCCGCCTAGCACGTCGGCGAGTATTGAACTGTGCAAAAGCGCGTCGCCCTCGCGGGCGGCCCACAGCGTGTCGGTCATGCGTACCGATCCGTGTCTGAAAAGACCGGATCAAATCACGCGGTTGCGTCCTTGCTCAGGTGATGCCTTCCGGGACGTTCGTAGGACGGCTCCCAAGGTTTACGTGCATCAGTAGGTGGCGGCCTATCTGCAGGAATGATCTCAGGAGCGAAGGGCTGACACAGGTCTAAGCGCTCAAGGACATGCTCATTGCACAATTCGGGTTTATAGTGCCAGACGGCAAAATAAAAGACGTCCCCTCAGGGATGAACCCGACCCCCTACGGAGCGCGCAATGCAGACTTGGTACCCGCAGATCAAACCCTACGCCCGGCACGATCTGGCAGTCGATGACACCCACACCCTGTATGTCGATGAAAGTGGCTCCCCCGAAGGCTTGCCTGTCGTCTTTATCCACGGGGGCCCTGGTTCCGGTTGCGACGCCCAGAGTCGCTGCTATTTCGATCCTAATCTGTACCGCATTGTCACCTTCGACCAGCGTGGTTGCGGGCGCTCCACGCCCCGCGCCAGTCTGGAAAACAACACCACCTGGGACTTGGTCGCCGACCTTGAGCGTATCCGCGAGCACTTGGGCATCGACAAATGGGTGTTGTTCGGCGGCTCTTGGGGCTCGACCCTGGCTCTGGCCTACGCGCAAACCCACCCTGAGCGTGTGCATGGCCTGATCGTGCGCGGCATTTTCCTGGCCCGCCCGCAGGACATCGAATGGTTTTACCAAACCGGCGCCAGCCGCTTGTTCCCGGATTACTGGCAGGACTACCTCGCGCCGATTCCTACGGACGAGCGTCACGATATGATTGCCGCCTACCACAAGCGCCTGACCGGTAACGACCAGATCGCCCAGATGCACGCGGCCAAAGCCTGGTCCGGCTGGGAAGGTCGCATGCTGGGCCTGTGCCCAAGCCCACAGCATGTGGAGCGTTTTTCCGAGCCGCAGCGCGCCCTGTCCATCGCGCGGATTGAATGCCACTACTTCACCAATAATTCCTTTCTGGAACCCAACCAGCTGATTCGCGATATGCACAAGATCGCCCATCTGCCTGGCGTAATCATCCACGGCCGCTACGATATGATCTGTCCGCTGGATAACGCGTGGGAGCTGCATCAGGCTTGGCCGAACAGCGAACTGCAGGTGATCCGCGAGGCGGGCCATGCGGCGTCCGAGCCCGGCATTACCGATGCATTGGTGCGCGCGACCGGTGAGATGGCACGGCGCCTGCTTGATCTACCGCCAGAAGAAGCATGAAGGGCCTGTTGCAACGGGTGCGTGGCGCCCGTGTCGAGGTCGAGGGTGAAGTCGTCGGTGCCATCGACCAGGGATTGCTGGTACTGGTGGCCGTTGAGCCTTCAGATACGCCGGAGAGCGCCGATAAGTTGCTGCACAAATTGCTCAACTACCGTGTGTTCAGCGACGACGAGGGCAAGATGAACCTGTCGCTCAAGGACATCGGCGGTGGTTTGCTGCTGGTGTCGCAGTTTACGTTGGCGGCGGATACCAAGAGCGGGCTGCGGCCAAGCTTCTCCACAGCGGCCCCGCCGGCCCTGGGAGCGGCGCTTTTTGATCACCTGCTGGTACAAGCGCAACAATTGCATGGCAAGGTGGCGTCGGGGCGTTTTGGTGCCGATATGCAGGTGCATTTGGTCAATGATGGCCCTGTGACCTTTCTGTTACAGACCTGAATGTATTAAAAACGACTTTTAATGCCTAAAAACGCAGGATTTCGCTACAAATACTTCGCTGCCCCTGATGCGTTGTCTCGCGGGCTACTAGATAATCGCGCGCTACGGGGATCAGCGTTGTTTGGTCCATTTTTGATTTAGGTAGAGACTTGTCCGACATCCATTGGGGAATCATTTTGACCCAGGGGAGTCGGAACAATGCTCGCCAACCTGGCATATAGATAGCTGGCCGTTGGTTTTTTGATCTGTTTTCGGCGAGGGTTGCTCGTGATTGTTAGTCCCTGTAATGCACCAAAATTGTCTGCCAAACGGTTACGAAACGCACTGGTAACGGGCTCAGCCCTGTTTTGCCTGTTCGGCGCGGGTCAGCTGTGGGCATTCAGTCTGGATGATGTGTCGGCCAAGGCAAAAGAGCTGGCTGGGCAGAAATACGAAGCTCCGCGCAGCAATCTGCCGAACGAATTTCGCGAAATGAAGTTCGCGGACTACCAGAAGATTCGTTTCCGCAACGAAAAAGCCGAATGGGCCGATCAGAACACCCCGTTCAAGCTGTCCTTCTATCACCAGGGTATGCATTTCGATACACCGGTGAAAATCAACGAAGTCACCGCTGACAGCGTCCAGGAAATCAAATACGACCCGTCGCGTTTCGATTTCGGCGATGTGAAGTTTGATCCGAAAGCAACCGAGCAACTGGGTTATGCCGGTTTCCGTGTCTTGTTCCCGATCAACAAGAGCGACAAGCAAGACGAAATCATGACCATGCTCGGCGCGAGCTATTTCCGTGTCGTCGGCAAGGACCAGGTGTATGGCCTGTCCGCCCGTGGCATGGCGATCGATACTGCGTTGCCGTCTGGTGAAGAGTTCCCGCGTTTTACCGAGTTTTGGATCGAACGTCCAAAACCGGGTGACAAGCACCTGGTGATCTTTGCCCTGCTCGATTCCCCTCGTGCGACCGGCGCCTATCGCCTGATCCTGCGTCCGGGCACCGACACCGTTGTCGATGTGAAATCCCAGATGTTCCTGCGCGACAACGTCAGCAAGTTGGGCGTTGCCCCGCTGACGAGCATGTTCCTGTTCGGCGCAAACCAGCCGTCCAAGGTGCTCAACTACCGTCGCGAACTGCACGACTCCAGCGGTCTGTCGATCCATGCCGGTAACGGTGAGTGGATCTGGCGCCCACTGAACAATCCTAAACACCTGTCGGTCAGCAACTTCACCGTAGAGAACCCGCGTGGTTTCGGCCTGCTGCAACGCGGCCGCAACTTCAGCCACTACGAAGACCTGGACGACAACTACGACAAGCGCCCAAGCGCCTGGATCGAGCCTGAAGGTGATTGGGGCAAGGGTTCCGTCGATCTGGTCGAGATCCCGACCGCCGACGAAACCAACGACAACATCGTTGCCTTCTGGAGCCCGGCTGTACTGCCGAAAGTCGGCGAGCCGCTGGAAGTCGCCTACCGCCTGCACTGGACTCTGGACGACGCCGCGTTCCACTCGCCGGACAGCGCTTGGGTCAAGCAGACCCTGCGTTCCACGGGTGACGTGAAACAGTCCAACCTGATCCGTCAGCCTGATGGCAGCGTCGCCTACCTGGTGGACTTTGAAGGCCCGTCCCTGAAGAAACTCCTGCCGGACGCCCCGGTGCGCAGCCAGGTGAGCGTGGGTGACAACGCTGAAGTGGTAGAAAACAGCGTGCGTTACAACGAACACACCAAAGGCTGGCGTTTGACCCTGCGCATGAAGATCAAAGACGCAGGCAAACCGACCGAAATGCGTGCTGCCCTGGTTCAGGATATCCCGCAGCCAGAGCCGGAGAAGGTTTCGACCCAGGTGCTCAAGGCTGACAAGGTCCTGGCCAAGCAACACGAGAAACAGGCCAAGAAAGACGCGAAAGACAAGGAAGCCAAGCAGCCAGAAGCTGCCCCAGCCACACCGGAGCCGATCAAGACCGAGCAAGTCCTGACCGAAACCTGGAGCTATCAGTTGCCTGCCGATGAGTAATTCTCAAGTCCAGCCAGAAACTCTGTCCGAGTATCTGGCGCATCTCCCGATGACCGCTGAGCAGCGCGCCGAACTGGCGGGCTGCACATCCTTCACCGAGTTGCACGAGCGTTTGTCGTCCGCAACCTTTGACGCGCCCGTCGACGCCGCCCAGGCGTCGGTTGGCCGCCGCTTGACCCTTAGCACCGCCGAGGAGCTGCAAGACGCCGAAATGCTGGCGCTCGACGCCAGCGGTCGCGTGTGCCTCAAGGCCACGCCACCGATTCGGCGCACCCGTGTGGTGCCGGAGCCTTGGCGTACCAATATCCTGGTGCGCGGCTGGCGCCGCCTCACCGGCCGCAGCAATCCGCCGGCACCGCCGAAAGATGAGCGCGTATTGCCGGCCGCGCGCTGGCGTACCGTGGGTTCGATCCGTCGCTACATCCTGCTGGTGCTGATGCTTGGTCAGACCATCGTTGCCGGCTGGTACATGAAAGGCATCATGCCGTACCAGGGCTGGTCGCTGGTTGACTTCGACGAGATCCGCAACCAGACCCTGCTGCAAACCGCTACTCAGGTGCTGCCTTACGCGCTGCAAACCAGCATCCTGATCATGTTCGGGATCTTGTTCTGCTGGGTGTCGGCCGGTTTCTGGACCGCCTTGATGGGCTTTCTGGAACTGCTTACCGGACACGATAAATACCGTATCTCCGGTAAAAGTGCCGGCGACGAGCCGATTCCGAAAGACGCCCGTACCGCGCTGGTGATGCCGATTTGCAACGAAGACGTGCCGCGTGTATTCGCCGGATTGCGTGCGACGTTTGAGTCAGTGGCCGCTACCGGTGACCTGGACCGCTTCGACTTTTTCGTGCTCAGCGACAGTAATGACGCCGACATCTGCATCGCCGAACAGCAAGCCTGGCTCGACGTGTGCCGCGAGGCCGGTGGTTTCGGCAAGATCTTCTATCGCCGCCGTCGCCGTCGCGTAAAGCGCAAGAGCGGCAACCTCGACGACTTCTGCCGTCGCTGGGGCGGTGACTATAAGTACATGGTCGTGCTCGACGCCGACTCCGTGATGAGCGGCGAATGCCTGACCAGCCTGGTGCGCTTGATGGAAGCCACGCCGGATGCCGGGATTATCCAGACCGCGCCCCGTGCGTCGGGCATGGACACCCTGTATGCGCGCATGCAGCAATTCGCCACTCGTGTGTACGGCCCGCTGTTTACCGCCGGCCTGCACTTCTGGCAGTTGGGCGAATCCCACTACTGGGGTCACAACGCGATCATCCGCATGAAGCCGTTCATCGAGCACTGCGCCCTGGCGCCGTTGCCGGGTAAAGGCGCGTTCGCCGGCTCCATCCTGTCCCACGACTTCGTTGAAGCTGCGCTGATGCGCCGTGCCGGCTGGGGCGTGTGGATTGCCTACGACCTGCCTGGCAGCTACGAAGAACTGCCGCCGAACCTGCTGGACGAACTCAAGCGTGACCGTCGCTGGTGCCACGGTAACCTGATGAACTTCCGCCTGTTCCTGGTTAAAGGCATGCACCCGGTGCACCGCGCGGTGTTCCTGACCGGCGTGATGTCCTACCTGTCGGCACCGTTGTGGTTTCTGTTCCTGGTGTTGTCCACAGCCTTGCTGGCGGTGAACACGCTGATGGAGCCGCAGTACTTCATGGCTCCCCGCCAGCTGTACCCACTGTGGCCGCAATGGCATCCGGACAAGGCGGTGGCGCTGTTCTCCACCACCATCGTATTGCTGTTCCTGCCTAAGTTGCTGAGCATCATCCTGATCTGGGCCAAGGGCGCGAAAGAGTTCGGTGGCAAGTTCAAGGTGACCTTGTCGATGCTGCTGGAGATGCTGTTTTCCATGCTGCTGGCGCCTGTGCGCATGATCTTCCACACCCGTTTCGTCCTTGCCGCGTTCCTCGGCTGGGCCGCGACTTGGAACTCGCCACAGCGTGACGACGACTCCACGCCGTGGAGTGAAGCGGTCAAGCGGCACGGTCCGCAAACCGTGCTGGGCTTCCTGTGGGCGCTGCTGGTGGTGTGGCTGAACCCAAGCTTCCTGTGGTGGCTGGTGCCGATCGTGGGTTCGCTGATGCTGTCGATCCCGGTGTCGGTGATCTCCAGCCGGGTCAAGCTGGGCCTCAAGTCCCGTGACGAGAGCCTGTTCCTGATCCCTGAGGAGTACAACCCGCCGCAAGCCCTGCTGTCGACGGAGAAGTACACCCATGAAAACCGTTGGCACGCCCTCAATGACGGGTTCGTGCGTTCGGTGGTTGATCCTCAGCAGAACGCCCTGGCCTGCGCCCTGGCGACCTCGCGTCACCGTGAGGCTGAGCCTATCGAGTACCTGCGTATCGAACGTGTTCGTCACGCGTTGAAAGTCGGCCCGGCCGGCCTCAACAACGGTGAGCGTCTGGCTTTGCTCAGTGATCCGGTGGCCCTTGCCCGCCTGCACGAGCAGGTCTGGAGCGAAGGACATGCCGAGTGGCTCGCCGCTTGGCGTGATTCGATCAAGGCCGACCCGCACGCGCCGTTGCTACCGCTGCAACCGCTGTCCTCCCAGGCCCAACCGGCCTGATTCAGACACCCCCGAGGGCTCACCTCGGGGGTGTTCGAAGCGCTGGTCCTACAGCGTTTCCCGCCTCTTCTTTGTCTTCCTGACGCCCTGTTATTTCGAAACAAAAGACCCTCGTCCGAGGCGTATTTGCGTGCCCGCGACTAGGTTAGGATCGCCCCCCAATTTTCTTGGCTGCGAGGGATTCATGCTCAAAAGGTATTGTTCGGCATTGCTTATCAGCGCTGCTGCATTGATTCAAATCAGCCAGGTGCACGCGGGTGCGATTGACGACGCCGTCCGGCGTGGTGTGCTCAAGGTTGGCACCACCCCCACCTATATCCCTTTCGAAATGACCGATAAACAGGGGCGCATTGTCGGCTTTGAAATTGACCTGCTCAACGTGATGAGCCAGGCCCTGGGGGTGGAACTTGAACTGGTCGTGATGCCCTACACCGAACTGTTGCCGGGCTTGCTGGCGAAAAAATTCGACTTGATCGGCAGTGGTATGACTGTCACTCAGGAGCGCAACTTAAGGCTGAACTTCAGTGACGCTTTCATCGTGGTTGGCCAGAGCGTACTGCTGCACCCTCGTCTGGCGGGCAAGGTCAGCAGTATTGAAGACCTGGACGATGCCGGCTACAGAATCGCTGTCACTGAGGGCACCACCGGCAAAGCAGCGGCTCAACGGTTTTTGGGGGCGGCCCGACTGAGTAGTTTTGCCACGCCGGAGGAAGGGGTTCGCCAGGTCGTAGCGGGGGAGGCCGATGCCTTTATCCATGACGCACCCTACAACCTGATCGCGGTGAACCGGGCGGAGAACGGCACGCTGCTGGCGCTGGAGCAACCGTTTACATTCGAACCCTTGGCGTTTGGCGTAAAAAAGGGCGATTTCGACAGCATTAACTGGATCAACCATTTCTTGAACCAGGTGGCCCAGGATGGGACCTATGATCGGCTGCATGACAAGTGGTTCAAGGACACCACCTGGCTGGCAGAACTCGACTGAAAGTCATAACTGCTTACATATCAACTCATTGCCGTGTCAGGTTGCGCAAGTGTCTACCCCTGCGGTTGACCGCAGCGTCGTGGGTCTTTTCCTACATACCCTGATAACAATTGCCCGTGAAACCTTTGTGACGGGCAACGAGTGGGTTAGGATCGCACCCCGAAATGGTGCAGCCCTTTTTGCGCGCCGACCTTATAAGAATCGTTCAGGGGACTTGATGATGAAAAAGTATCTTTCGATGCTGCTGCTTGGCGTCACCGCGCTGGTCGCGGCCAATGCGGCCCAGGCTGGCGCCATCGACGATGCGGTCAAGCGCGGCACGCTGAAAGTCGGCATGGATCCGACCTACATGCCGTTCGAGATGACAGACAAGCGCGGTGAGATCATCGGCTTCGAAGTTGACATCCTCAAGGCCATGGCCAAGTCCATGGGCGTCAAGCTGGAGCTGGTTTCCACGGGTTATGACGGCATCATCCCAGCGTTCCTGACCGGCAAATTCGACATGATCGGCAGCGGCATGACCCTGACCCAGGAACGCAACCTGCGCCTGAACTTCAGCGAACCCTTCATCGTGGTCGGCCAGACTCTGCTGATTCGCAAGGACCTGGAAGGCACCATCAAGTCCTACAAAGACCTGAACGACGAGAAATACCGCCTGACCTCCAAGCTTGGCACCACCGGTGAAATGGTCGCCAAGAAGCTGATCTCCAAAGCCAAGTACCACGGCTATGACAACGAGCAGGAAGGCGTGCTGGACGTAGTCAACGGCAAGGCCGATGCCTTTGTGTATGACGCACCGTACAACGTGGTTGCCGAGAAGAAAGTCGGCAACGGCAAGCTGGTGTTCCTGGACGAACCCTTCACCTTCGAGCCATTGGCGTTTGGCCTGAAGAAAGGTGATTACGACAGCATCAACTTCATCAACAACTTCCTGCACCAGATCAAGAACGACGGCACCTACGATCGCATTCATGACAAGTGGTTCAAGAGCTCAGAGTGGCTCAAGGACATGGAATAAAGGCTGTCCTGTAGTGAGCGGGCTTGCCCCGCGTTGGGGGGCGAAGCCGCTCTAAATCCAGACGCAGCGGTGTTTCAGAAAGACCGAGGCGCATTATTTTGGGGCGGCTTGCCCCCCCAGCGCGGGTCAAATCCGCTCACTACACAAAGGCGCATGCCTTCGAATTTTTTGGATGTCGAGTAATGAAACAGAAAAAAGCCCAATGGCCCTGGCACCTGCTAACCGTGGTCGTGCTGGTCGGCCTGGCCGGCGCCTTGTACTACGCTACCTCGCTGATGTCCTACGAATGGCGCTGGAACCGCGTGCCGCAATACTTCGCCTACCAGGCCGAAGAAGCACAGCGTGCAGCGGACATCTCCACCGTCATTGAGCTGGTTCGTAACGGCGACGTCGCCGAAGTGACCCTGCGCAACGACGCTGGCAACGAGCAAAAGGTGACGGTTGCCGACAACAGTCTGCAAGTGGCGCGCGGTGATGACGTGGCCGAAGGCGATGTCATTGGTGTGAATCGTCATTGGGCGTTGGGCCCGCTGATGTGGGGGTTGTGGACCACGCTGTGGCTGTCGGTGGTTTCCGGGATTTTGGGCCTGGCGATTGGCCTTGCCACCGGTTTGTGCCGACTTTCCAATAACCCGACCTTGCGTGATCTGTCGACGATCTACGTCGAACTGGTACGTGGCACCCCGCTGCTGGTGCAAATCTTCATTTTCTATTTCTTCATTGGCACGGTGCTCAACCTGTCACGGGAGTTTGCCGGTATCGCCGCGCTGTCGCTGTTCACCGGCGCCTATGTGGCCGAAATCGTTCGCGCCGGCGTGCAGTCCATCACCCGCGGGCAGAACGAAGCCGCGCGCTCCTTGGGCCTGAGTGCCAGCCAGTCGATGCGCCATGTGGTGCTGCCGCAAGCCTTCAAGCGCGTACTGCCGCCCTTGGCAGGGCAATTCATCAGCTTGGTGAAAGACACGTCCCTGGTCTCGGTGATCGCCATTACCGAACTGCTCAAGAGCGGTCGCGAAGTGATCACGACCTCGTTCTCGCCGTTTGAAATCCTGTTCTGCGTCGCAGGCCTGTACCTGCTGATCAACCTGCCGCTGTCGAAAATGGCCAGCCGGCTTGAGCGGAGGCTCGCCCAAAGTGATTGAAGTCCGCGATCTGGTAAAAGTCTTCGACACCCGTGGTCATGTAGTGCGTGCGGTAGACCATGTGACCACCCAGGTGGCCAAGGGCGAAGTGCTGGTGGTGATCGGCCCGTCCGGCTCCGGCAAGTCGACTTTCCTGCGTTGCCTCAATGGCCTGGAAGAGTTCGACTCGGGCTCGGTGAGCATCGACGGCCTGCAACTGGCCGACCCGAAAACCGACGTGAACGCCTATCGTCGTGAAGTCGGCATGGTGTTCCAGCACTTCAACCTGTTCCCCCACATGACCGTGTTGGAGAACCTGTGCCTGGCGCAAAAAGTCGTGCGCAAGCGCGGCAAGCAAGAGCGCGAAGCCAAAGCCTTGGCCCTGCTGGAAAAGGTCGGCATTGCACAGAAGGCCAACGAGTTCCCATCACGCCTGTCCGGCGGCCAGCAACAACGGGTGGCGATCGCCCGGGCGCTGGCGATGGAGCCCAAGGTGATGCTGTTCGACGAGCCCACCTCGGCCCTCGACCCGGAAATGGTCGGCGAAGTGCTGGACGTGATGAAGACCTTGGCTCTGGAAGGCATGACGATGGTCTGCGTTACCCACGAAATGGGCTTCGCCCGCGAAGTGGCGGACCGTGTGTTGTTCTTCGATCACGGCAAGTTGTTGGAAGATGCGGCACCGGCCGAGTTTTTTGATTCGCCAAAAGACCCGCGTGCCCAAGCGTTCCTGCGTCAGGTTCTGTAAGCCCAAGGTCACTGAAACCGGGAGGTTCATATCTTGAACCTCCCTACGCATTGCTGCAGATCCGTTCCCAGTCGCGCCAACTCGATACTCGCCGCCGCCGTCTGTTCGCTGGCGGCAGCGGTTTGCTCCGAGGCATCGCGGACCTTCAAGACGCTGCGATTGATCTCTTCGGCCACCGCGCTTTGCTCCTCGGCCGCTGCGGCAATCTGCGGGTTCATTTCCTGGATGATGGCCACGGTGCGGGCGATCTCCGTCAGGGCGTCCCCGGCGTTGCGAGTCAGGCCGACACTGTTGTCGGTCAGGGTGCGGCTGTAGTCCATGATATCGGCCGCCTGTTGGGTGCCCCTGTGCAGGCCACCAATCAATTCTTCGATTTCTTCGGCGGACTGCTGGGTCCGCCGGGCGAGGCTGCGCACTTCATCGGCGACCACGGCGAAGCCTTGGCCTGCCTCACCGGCCCGTGCGGCTTCAATCGCGGCATTGAGCGCCAGCAGGTTGGTCTGCTGCGACACGGACTTGATTACGTCCAGCACGCTGCCGATTTTCTGGCTTTCCCGTTGCAGCCCCAACATGGCTTCGCTTGAGCGAGCCATCTCATGGGCCAGGTGTTCAATTTGTGCCACGGCATCCGTGACCACCTGATCGCCCAGTTCAGCCTGCTGATTGGCCTGGCCGGCTGCAATCGATGCTTGCTCGGCGTGGCGCGCCACTTCCTGGGCGGTGGCCAGCATCTGGTTCATGGCCGTCGCCACCTGCTCGGTTTCATCGCGCTGATTATTCACCCCGGCGCGGGTTTGCTCAGTGACGGCAGAGAGCTCTTCGGCGGCGCTGGCGATTTGCCGTGCGTTGTCGCTGATGTTGCCAACCAACCCCCGCAGGTTCAGCGTCATTTGGCTCATGCTGCGTTGCAACTGGCCCAGCTCATCGCGGCGCTGTGACTGCACTTCGTTGCTCAGATCACCCTCGGCAATGCGGTTGGCCACCATGAGCGCCTTGCGCAGCGGGTGCACGATTTGTCCGGCAATCACCCAGGCGGCCAAGGCGCCGAAGAGCACCGCGGCAGCCGCAATACCCAAGGTCTGGGTGCGGGCTTGGTCGGCTTCTCTGTCGCGTCGTTGGGTCTGATCCTGGCTCAAGAGGTCACTCTGCGCGAGCAACTGATCCAACTGCTGCTCCAACTGGTTCTGGCTACTTTCGGTCGTGAGTTGGGTGTCTTTAAGGCGGGTCAGCTGGGTGCGGATACTGAGCACGGCGTTTTTCATCGCGTCACTGTCGACCGCCAGTTTGGCCACTTCAGCCTGGGCGAGTTCGAGGCTGCGTTCTGCGTCAACCACGGCTTGTCCATACGCATCCAGCGAACTTGAAGCCCAAGCCGGGCTCTTGGCACGGTCCTCGGCCTGTTCCATGGCCTGGCGCAGGTTTTCGACGGCATCCAGGGCTTTTTCATCTTCCTGATCAGGCAAGTCGCTAGCCAGTTGTGCCAGAACATCGCCGGCCCGCGTGGTGCTTTGTGTCAGCTGTTCCCGGGCACTTTCGCGTTTTTCCACCAGCGCGGGCACGCCCTTGAGTGTGGATTTGAACGTGGCAGACATCCGCGTCATCTCCTGCAGATATTGAATGGCTTTCGGCACCTTAAGTCGGTTGGACAGCTCCGCCAGGGCCTTGTCGACTTTCTCCATACTCGCGCTCAATCGACTGAGGCTTTCGGCGTCGTCCAGGGTGCGATAGAGGATTCTGTCGGTGCGCAGTTCTTCGCCAGCCACCGCCAGTTGTGCCAGCACGCTCAGCGTTTGTGATCGGTAAAGGGACGCCGCTAATGCTTGCCAGCCGGTCACGGCAATGACAAGGCTCAGGGCCAGTACCAGGGCAAAGCCCAGGGCCAATTTGAGGGTGACACTGGCGTTACCCAGCAGGTGAGTCATTCGACGAAGCATGATTAACCTCCGACAAGTGCGTGAGCACACTGAACTGACCTGAACGCTAGTGTCTTTGAAGATCGGGAGGGGCTGATAAACGTGTAGGAAGTTTCATAGATTGCAGGCGGCGACCCAGGACAGGTCGCCGCGCGGGGAGGGAGGTCAGACTCGGAAGCGACCCACCAGTGCTTGCAGATGCGTGCCCAGGCGCGCCAGTTCGGTGCTCGACGCGGCGGTTTCTTCACTGGCCGCAGCCGTCTGCTCCGAGACATCGCGCACGTTCAGCACGCTGCGGTTGATCTCTTCCGCCACAGCGCTTTGCTGTTCGGCGGCGGTGGCGATCTGGGAGTTCATCGTCTGGATAGTCGAGACCGTGCGGGTGATGTTCTCCAATGCGCTGCCGGCACGGCGGGTCAGCTCGACGCTGCTGTCGGTGAGGCTGCGACTGTTGTCCATGATGGTCGCCACCTGTTGGGTGCCGCTCTGCAGGCCGGCAATCAGCTCTTCGATCTCTTCGGTGGACTTCTGCGTGCGCTGGGCCAGGCTACGCACTTCATCGGCCACCACCGCGAAGCCACGTCCGGCTTCACCGGCGCGGGCGGCTTCGATTGCGGCGTTGAGGGCCAGCAGGTTGGTTTGCTGGGCCACGGATTTGATCACGTCGAGCACGCTGCCGATCTTGTCGCTTTCCCGTTTAAGGTCGCCCATGGCGACTGTGGAATTGCCGACCTCAGTGGCCAGGCGCTCGATCTGGGCGATGGCTTCACCGACCACCTTGTCGCCTTCGCGGGCCTGCTGGTCAGCCGCTGCGGCGGCCTCAGAGGCTTCTTCGGCGTTGCGCGCGACTTCCTGCACGGTCGCGGCCATCTCGTTCATGGCGGTGGCTACTTGGTCGGTCTCGACCTTCTGGCTGTTGACCCCGGCGCTGGTCTGTTCGGTGACAGCCGACAGTTGCTCGGCAGCGCTGGCGATCTGGGTCACGCCCTCGCTGATGCCGCCGATCAACTCGCGCAGGCCCACGGTCATGCTCTGCATAGCCCTCTGCAACTGCCCCAGCTCGTCCTGGCGCAAAGACGTCAGGTTGTGGCTCAGGTCACCCGAGGCGACGCGCTCGGCGACCTTGAGTGTTTGGTCCAGCGGGATAATGATTTGGCGGGTGATCGCCCAGGCAGCCACCAGGCCAAAGATCAACGCCAGCACAGTTGCCAGCAGCAACAGGGACTTGGCTTGCGCGGCATCGGTGTCGCGCACCACGGTTTGGGAGAGGGTCAGTTTGTCGCTGTGGCCGAGCAACAGATCGCCTTGATCGCTCATGGTTTTAAGGGCTGCAGCGCTGGCCACCTGCGAGTCGCGGTACTGGCTGACAGCGGCGCGGTAGGCTTGCAGCGAGACGCTGGCCTGTTGCAGGTTGGTCGAATATTGCTCAGGCAGTTGGCCGTTGAGGCTGGTGATTTTCTTCAGGGCATTGTCGATGGCATCCAGTGCGGGTTGCTCGGCTTCGACCTTGCCGCTGTAGGTATAGCCGCGCACTTGGAAGCGCGCCTGCTGTATCAGTTTGCTCGCTTCCACCACAGTGTTGAACTGGGTGACGCTGTCGCCTTGCAGCAGGGCCTTCTCGATCTCATTGATCTTGAGCACCGCGTTGTCAGCGGTATCTCCCAGCTTGCTGCGGGCGTTTTCACGGTTGGCGCTGGCTTGCACCATGTCGCCGAATGCGCGCTTGTACTGGTCCACGGCGGCCAACTGTTCATCGACCAGGGCCGCGTCGGCGGGTTGTTCAATTAGGTTGCGGGCTTTATTCAGGCCGCTATTGAGCTTGTCCAGCAATTCGCTGACCGCGCCTGGGCCTTGTTCGCCATGGCGCAATTCATAGTCCCGGCGAGCCAGGCGCAGGTCCTTGGTCAATCCATTGAGGCTGGAGATAAAGCCCAGCTTGTCACCGCGACTGATCACATCGCCCAGGCCGGTCCAGCCGGTGAAGGTGATCATCAGTGTGAGTAGTAACACCAGGCCGAAACCTACGCCCAACTTGGTTTTGACGCTGACATTCCCCAGCTTTTCGGCTAACCAACGATACATGCTGCGAACTCCCCTGGAACAAGGCTTGGACTTATTCAGGAGTTATCGGCCTGCGCCCGGGATTCTGTAGCGACGCAGCTCTAATGGCGGGGGCTTGCGCCCGATAGGGGGGATCGGTCGATATATTTATCAGCTGACAAACCGTCATCGGGGGCGAGCCCCTCTCACAGGGGGACAGCGCTGTTGTTAGAAGAGGCGGGCGAGCAGGGCGGTGACGGCGGTTTCAACCCGTAGGATCCGTGCGCCGAGTTGTACCGGCTGCAAGCCAGCCTTGGCCAATAGGTCCACTTCGTAGGGGATCCAGCCGCCTTCCGGGCCGATGGCCAGGGTAACCGGCTCATCCAGCCCACGGGGGCAAGCTGGGTAATCGCCTGGATGGCCGATGAGGCCAAGGGTGCCTTCGGTCATGGCCGGCAGGCGGTCTTCGACGAATGGCTTGAAGCGCTTTTCGATGATGATCTCGGGCAGCACCGTGTCCCGCGCCTGTTCCAGGCCAAGGATCAGTTGCTCGCGTATCGCCTCGGGCTCCAGGAACGGGGTCTGCCAGAAGCTCTTTTCCACTCGGTAACTATTGACCAGCACCACCTTCGGCACGCCCATGGCAGCAACGGTTTGCAGCACACGGCGCAGCATTTTCGGGCGGGGAAGGGCCAGTAGCAGGGTCAAGGGCAGCTTGGCTGGAGGCGGTTGGTCGAAGCTCACTTGCAGCTCGGCTTCGCTGGCTTCCAGGCGCAACAATTGCGCTGCGCCCATCAACCCGCCGATGCGCCCCACGCGCAGGCTGTCGCCTACGGCGGCGCGGTGGACCTCCTGCATATGCACCAGGCGTCGATCGCGCAGGATCACCCGGTCGGCCGCAATAAAGTCGGCCTCTTCAAGCAGCAGCAGGTTCACGGCTGGGTCGCTGGCGGCTGTTCGTCGTCGACGGGTTGGTCATCCGGGTGATCGCCACGCTTGCTGATCAAACCGCTGAACAGGATGCCGATCTCGAACAGCATCCACATCGGCACGGCCAGCAGGGTCTGGGAGAAGATGTCCGGCGGCGTCAGGATCATGCCGACCACGAAGCAACCGATGATCACGTACGGGCGGATCTTCTTCAGGTAGGCCACGTTGACCACGCCGATCCACACCAGCAGCACCACGGCCACCGGGATTTCGAAGGCCACGCCAAAGGCGAAGAACAGCGTCATCACGAAGTCGAGGTAGCTGGTGATGTCGGTCATCATCTCCACGCCGGCCGGAGTAGCAGCGGCGAAGAACTTGAAGATCAACGGGAATACCAGGAAGTACGCGAACGCCATGCCGGTGTAGAACAGCAGGATGCTCGATACCAGCAACGGCACCGCGATGCGCTTCTCGTGCTTGTACAGGCCCGGCGCGATAAAGCCCCAGATCTGATGCAGGATCACCGGGATCGCCAGGAACAGCGAAACCATCATCGTCAGTTTCAACGGCGTGAGGAACGGCGATGAAACGTCAGTGGCGATCATCGTCGCGCCGGCCGGCAGGTACTGGCGCAGCGGCGTGGAGACGAAGGTATAGATCTGCTGGGTAAAGGCGAACAGCCCAGCAAAGATGATGAAGATGGCCGCTACGCAACGCAGCAGGCGCGTACGCAGCTCGGTGAGGTGCGAGACCAGCGGCATGTGCTGGTCGTTTTCCGGTTTATCAGCGCTCATGGGGCTCGCGGCGGCAATGTAGGGTCATGGGGCGCGGGCGACGCAACGGGCGTCGGCGCAGGCTCGGTTGGCGCGGTAGGCGTCGGGGCGGCGGGCGTAGGCTCAACCGCTGGCGCAATGCTGTGCTCGGCCACAGGCTCCACCGGCTTGGCGGGCTCCTGGACAGGGGACAAAATCTTCCGTGCTTCCTGCTCCAACGACAGAATGTGCTCGTTGTGCAGTTGGCGGCGGATCTCGTCGGCGCCGATTTCCCGTTCAACTTCCTGTTTGATCGCGTTGAAACTGCGTTTCAGGCGCCCGATCCACAGGCCGGCCGTGCGCGCGGCACCGGGCAGGCGTTCCGGCCCCAGTACCAACAGGGCCACGAGGCCGACGAGCAGCAGTTCAGAGAAGCTGATACCAAACATTATTCAGTGCTCACGAGTCTTTGCGGGTCGGCTCTTCGACTTTCTCAGCCTGCACGTCGAAGGTGCGACGCTCGGTGATCGGCTGGGCGGCCTGCGGGTGCACAGGCTGGACCGGCGGTACGGGATTGGCGGCGGGGTCGGCAGGCTTTTCGTCGTCGTTCATGGCTTTACGAAAGCCCTTGATCGACTCGCCCACGTCGGTGCCCAGGTTCTTGAGTTTCTTGGTGCCGAACACCAGTACCACGACCACCAGAATGACGATCCAGTGTTTCCAGTCAAAAATGCCCATGCTGCAAATCCTCTAGTCTTAGTTATTCAAGCGGACGGGCGCGAGGCCTTTTCGGCATGCCCGGACAAGCCGAAGCGACGGTCCAGTTCGTCCAGCACTGCCTGTGGATGCTGCCCCAGTTGGGCGAGCATGACCAGGCTATGGAACCACAAGTCGGCGGTCTCATAGATGACATCGCTGCAGTCGCCGCTGATTTGCGCATCCTTGGCGGCGATGATGGTCTCGACGGATTCTTCGCCGAGCTTTTCCAGAATTTTGTTCAGCCCCTTGTGGTACAGGCTGGCGACGTAGGAGCTGTCGGCGTCCGCACCTTTGCGGTCTTCCAGCACCTGGGCCACGCGGTTCAGGGTATCGCTCATGGTCAGTGTCCTGCGGAATAAATGGCGTGCGGGTCTTTGAGCACCGGTTCGACGGTTTTCCACTCGCCGTTCTCGAACACGCGATAGAAGCAACTGTGACGGCCGGTGTGGCAGGCGATATCGCCGATCTGCTCGACCTTGAGGATCACAACGTCGGCGTCGCAGTCGATGCGCATCTCGTGCAGGGTCTGCACGTGCCCGGACTCTTCGCCCTTGCGCCACAGTTTGCCACGGGAACGTGACCAGTAAATGGCACGCTGCTCAGTGGCGGTGAGGCTTAGGGCCTCGCGGTTCATCCAGGCCATCATCAGCACGCGCCCGGTCTTGTAGTCCTGGGCAATGGCCGGCACCAGGCCGTCACTGTCCCACTTGATCTCGTCCAGCCAGTCTTTCATGTTCGGCTCCGGCAATTTGCGACAGTGTATAACCGGATTGGCTATCGACGCACGATCAGATAAACACCCACGGCGACCATGATCCCCGCAGGCCAGTGGCCCAGTTGATTCAACGGCCCACCAATGGCCAGCATCACACCGCCCACCAGGTGCGCGGCGCCGAGCAGGCGCAGGAACCAGTCATCCTTGCGCTTGCGCCACGGCGGTTCCGGGTCCCTGGCGTGGGGCTGGGACATGCGCTCAAGCAAGTCGCGAGTCATGTTGGCCAGGTGCGGCAGTTGTTCCATTTGGCTGTGCAGGTTACCCAACACGGTTTTCGGGCTCATGCGCTCGCGCATCCAGCGTTCGAGGAACGGCTGGGCGGTGTTCCACAGGTCGAGGTCCGGGTACAACTGACGGCCCAGGCCTTCGATGTTGAGCAAGGTTTTTTGCAGCAGTACCAACTGCGGCTGCACTTCCATATTGAAGCGCCGCGCGGTCTGGAACAGGCGCATCAACACCTGACCAAAGGAGATGTCTTTTAACGGTTTCTCAAAGATCGGTTCGCACACGGTGCGGATCGCTGCTTCGAATTCGTTGAGTTTGGTTTCCGCCGGCACCCAGCCTGAGTCGATGTGCAACTGCGCCACGCGGCGGTAGTCACGCTTGAAGAAGGCGAACAGGTTGCGCGCCAGGTAGTCCTGGTCTTCCGGGGTAAGGCTGCCGACGATGCCGCAGTCGATCGCGATGTACTGCGGGCTCCACGGGTTGACGGTGCTGACGAAGATGTTGCCCGGGTGCATGTCGGCGTGGAAGAAGCTATCGCGGAACACTTGGGTGAAGAAGATCTCCACACCGCGTTCGGCGAGCATCTTCATATCGGTGCGCTGGTCGGCCAGGGTGGCGAGGTCGGTGACCTGCACGCCGTAGATGCGCTCCATCACCAGCACTTTCGGGCGGCACCAGTCCCAATACACTTGCGGCACGTACAGCAGCTGCGAGCCCTCGAAGTTGCGCTTGAGTTGGCTGGCGTTGGCGGCTTCGCGCAGCAGGTCGAGTTCGTCGTAGATGGTTTTTTCGTAGTCGGCGACCACGTCCACCGGGTGCAGCAGGCGCGCATCGGCAGAGAAACGTTCGGCAGCGCGGGCGAGGATGAACAACCACGCGAGGTCCTGACCGATGATCGGCTTCAGGCCTGGGCGAATGACCTTCACGACCACTTCTTCGCCAGTCTTGAGCTGCGCCGCGTGGACTTGTGCCACGGAGGCCGAGGCCAGCGGCTCGACGTCGAAGCGTGTGAAGACCTCGCTGATCTTCTTGCCCAACTGTTCTTCGATCAGTTTCATCGACTGCTGTGAATCGAACGGCGGTACGCGGTCCTGCAACAGCATCAATTCGTCGGCGATGTCTTCGGGCAGCAGATCGCGGCGCGTCGAGAGGATCTGCCCGAACTTGATGAAGATCGGCCCCAAATCCTGAAGCGCCAGACGCAGACGCGCACCGCGGTTCAGCTCCAGTTGCTTGCGCGGAAACCATCGCCACGGCAGCACATAGCGCACCGCCAGCAGAAACCACGGCAAGGGTAGGGCGAACAGCAAGTCATCGAGGCGGTAGCGGATTACGACGCGCTGGATACGAAACAAACGGCGGACGGCGAGCAGCTTCATGCGTTATCGCTTGGATCAAGGGAACGGCTCAGGCGCTCGAAGCGCGCCTCAAGGCGTTCCAGGTCGATTTTGGCCTTGTCGAGTTCGCGAAAGCGCGCTTGCGCTTCCTGCTGCCCGACCAGGGTGCGCGATTCTTCGCTCAGGTATTCGGCGAGGTTCTGGTTGAGGCTGGCAAACCCTTGCTGGTACCAGCGCGTGCGGCTGCGCAGGTGCCCGCTTATCAACTGGGTGGCCACGGGGCCGATCCAGCGGGACAGCTCGTATTCCCAGTCCAGCTCCAGGTCTTGCAGCACGGCGGCCAAGTCTATCAGCACCGCGCTGTCGCCTTCCAGCGCCACTTCAGGGCTGTGCAGGATGGCGGTCTTGTTGCGGCTCAGGGCCAGGTGCAACAGGCTCGACGCCGGCGCGCGCAGGGTGCAGTCGGCTTCGGCGGCCCATTGGCTGGCCAGCAGCAGACCTTCGTCGCTGGGCAGGATAAAAAGCTGCAAGGCGGGGCTGGTGCAGTCGACGGCAATGACCTTGCCGTCTAAATGCGCGAGCCGCGCCAAGGCGGTACTGTCCAGGCGCAGCACACGGTTGAGGCCGTGTTCGACGCTGGCGAGCAGGCCTGCGAACAGCATCAGGGCTTGATGCCGCGGTGCAGGGCGACGATACCCGAGGTCATGTTGTGGTAGGTCACACGGTCGAAACCGGCTTCTACCATCATCGATTTCAGGGTTTCCTGGTCAGGGTGCATGCGGATCGATTCGGCCAGGTAGCGGTAGCTTTCGGCGTCATTGGTGATCAGCTTGCCCATCAATGGCATGAAGGCGAAGGAGTAGGTGTCGTAGACCTTGGACATCAGCGCATTGGTCGGCTTGGAGAACTCCAGCACCAACAGGCGGCCGCCCGGTTTGAGGACGCGCAGCATCGAGCGGATCGCGTCTTCCTTGTGGGTCACGTTGCGCAGGCCGAAGGCGATGGTCACGCAGTCGAAATGGTTGTCGGGGAACGGCAGCTTTTCAGCGTCGGCCTGGACGAATTCGATATTGCCGGCCACACCCTTGTCGAGCAGGCGGTCACGGCCAACCTTGAGCATCGAACCGTTGATGTCTGCCAGCACGACCTGACCGGTCGGCCCGACGAGCTTGGAGAACTTGGCGGCCAGGTCGCCGGTGCCACCGGCGATGTCCAGCACACGGTTGCCGGTGCGCACACCCGACAACTCGATAGTGAAGCGCTTCCACAGGCGGTGCATACCGCCGGAGAGCACGTCATTCATCAGGTCGTACTTGGCGGCGACGGAGTGGAACACCTCAGCGACTTTTTCCGCTTTTTGGCTTTCCGGAACGTTCTTGAAGCCGAAGTGAGTGGTGGGTTCGGCATCGTTGCCTTTGCGCTGATCAGTCATATCGCTGTCACCAAAAGAGAATGCGGGACATGATAATCCCCAAGGCTTGCTTTGTCTTGGCAAGGCTGCAGGTAAGATAGGTGGTCACCGAGGCCTTTTGCCGCAGCGAAGGTATTCAAATCCCTATAAAGAGGAGTCATTGCAATGGCCCGTATAACCGTTGAGCGTGCACATTCCCTGGGTAAAGAAGGCGCACGGGCAAAGGCCGAGAAGTTGGCGCACAAACTCAAGGAGCAATATGGGCTTGAGCCGTCGTGGTCCGGCGATACCTTGAACCTCAAGCGCTCCGGGGTTAAAGGCACAGTATTAGTGGCGGATGATTCGCTGCGTATTGATGTGGAGTTGGGGCTGTTGATGTCGGCCATGAGTGGCACGATCAAGTCTGAAATCGAGAAAGCCTTGGATAAGGCATTGGCCTGATCGATTGTTCTTAGGGTGCCGATTCTAATTTTTCCTCCTACTTTGTGCCCAAGCCCTCAACTCCTGCGGGCCGTTCCTCCACCCTATTCTGCGTGAGGTGCACCATGCCCAAAGTTATCTTGAAGAAAAAAATCGACGTACAGACCGGCGCCCTGACTGACGTTAAAGCCTACGCCCGCAAGATCTGGCTTGCAGGACTCGGTGCTTATGCCAAGGTCGGCAGCGAGGGCAGCGAGTACTTCAAAGAGCTCGTAAAGAGCGGTCAACATGTTGAAAGTAAAGGTAAAAAAGTTGCAGTTGAACAACTTGATGCCGCCAACAGTCAGATTGACCAAGTAAAGAGCAATGTCTCCGCTGTCAAAGGTCTGGTAGAAGTTCAGCTGGATAAAGTTGAAAAAGCTTTTGACACTCGTGTTGCAAGTGCCTTGAATCGAATCGGCATTGCGTCTAAACATGACGTGGAGACACTCTCTGCTAAGCTCGAAGAGCTGACGGCATTGCTCGAACGTGTCGCGCGTAAACACTAAGGAGACATCGGGATGGCTGTTAAAAAGACTACTCAGAAAGAAGGCAGCTCGTGGGTCGGGAAAGTTGAAGAATATTCCCGCAAAATCTGGCTCGCTGGTTTAGGTGTGTACTCGAAGATCGACAGTGACGGCAGCAAACTCTTCGAGACCCTGGTTAAAGACGGCGAGAAGGCCGAGAAGTTGACCAAGAGCACCGTTGGCAAACAAGTTAATGCCGCTAAGGCGACTGCCGGTTCGCGCATCAGTGATGCGAAGAAGCAGGTGCTGGGCACCTGGAGTGAACTTGAAGGGGCGCTGGATACACGTCTTAACAAGGCGATTTCGCGACTGGGCGTGCCGAGCCGTACTGAAGTCAAGGCACTGCACACCAAGGTCGATACCCTGACCCGGCAGATCGAGAAACTCACCGGCGCCAAAGTAACTCCGGTGAAAACCGCCGCCGCGAAACCGGCTGCCAAGCCAGCGGCTAAAACCGCTGCGGCCAAACCGGCCGCGAAAAGCGCTGCCAAGCCGCTGGTGAAAGCCGCCGCCAAACCTGCTGCCAAGGCGCCGGCAAAAGCTACCGCAAAAACGGCTGCCAAACCAGCCGCCGCCAAACCAGCCGCTAAACCAGTGGCCGCCAAAGCCGCTGCCAAGCCAGCAGCGAAAGCAGCCGCCAAACCGAACGCCAAGGCCGCTGCCAAACCTGCGACCAAGCCAGCGGCTAAAACCGCTGCGGCCAAACCCGCTGCGGCCAAACCCGCAGCCAAGCCTGTTGCGGCAAAACCAGCGGCCAAACCTGCTGCGGCGAAGAAGCCCGCCGCTGCCAAAAAACCAGCAGCGACCAAGCCAGCCGTTGCGGCCAAACCTGCTACCGCGACGACGCCAACCGCTTCATCAGCCAACTCGGTTGCAGCACCGACGCCCGCTGCCGTGAGCCCGACTGCAACGCCGGTTACCCCGACGCCATCCAGTCAGTCCTGATTTTTCCGGGACTCATAAAAATGCCCGGCCTGAGAAGGTCGGGTTTTTTTTGCGTGTTTGGCGTTACGACACCAACGCTAGGCCTGCGCCGATCAGTTGTAAGTGATCGAAGCGGTAATGGCTGAGGCCAGAGTGCTTTGGGTAATGGCTGCGCCGTTTTTGTGGTCCGCAGCGCCGAGCGGCAGGACTGCTCGGTTGCCGTAAACCGTCACTGTGCGGGCATCATCGGCCACAATGGGGATGATGTTCTGGACAGCGTCACACCGCGCGCAGTGCCTGTATTGGCGAGCAGGCAGTCGTTGCCGGGCGCTGGCGTGCCGGAAACCGAAAGGTCACATTGGATGCGTTGGTGCAGGTGACTTTAGTCGACGTATACGACTAGGAAGCCTACGCGGGTTTTGCTAGGCCTGCTTCTATGCTCACTACTTACACCGTCAGGCTTTTAGATGACCATGAAAAGGTTCGGCAGGCAATTGAGCTGGGCAAAACCCAAAACCTGACCGAGCTGGTGACGGCCATTCGAACGGTCGCTCAAGGCCGGATTTACTTGAAACCCTGTAGGTGTCCTAAATATGAAATCGAGAGTGGAGCTTTCAACTCTGTTGCAAATGAACGCTTGTCCAACACCCAAGGAGCAGGAAGTGTTGCGGTGTTTTCTCGATGGTATGACGGTAAATTCAATTGCTGCGAAGTTTTCGCGTAGTGCAAGTACCATCAGCACGCAAAAGCAATCGGCGTATCGCAAGTTGGGCATTAGCAGTGACAGCGAACTCTTCAAGTTCAGTTACCAGTTCGGCGAGCCGGGATGACGGCCCGTCAAACGGGCTCATCCAAATAACGCAGCGCCAACCGCTCCGTCGTCAGCCGTGTCGGCAATAGCAGGTGCGGCGCTACCAGCATCATGATCTGGTACACCACGACCCGTATCTCGCCTTCGCGATCAAGTATCCGCTGGTAATCCAGGGAAAACAGCAAGGTCATGGTGATCTGTTCCACCAATTGCCCCAGTGCCTGCGTGTCACTGACCACTTGCCCAGCTGCCTTCAATCGCGCCAGCAATGATGCCAGGGTACGTTTGAGCGCTGTAAGCAGGTTGCGAATGCCTTTGGCAAGCTTCGGTAGGCGTCCGGCCAAGTTGGACAAGTCCTGGAACAGAAACCGGTAGTGGGCCATTCGCTCGACAATCAGGTGCAGGAACAGCCAGTAATCCTCAGCCTTCAATTGTGCGTCTGCGGGCGGATCGAGCAACGGCGCCAGCTCACCTTGAAAACGCTCAAAAAGCCCAATGATCAGCGGCTCCTTGCCATGGAAGTGGTAGTAGAGGTTGCCGGGACTGATCCCCATTTCATTGGCCACCTCCATGGTTGATACATTCGGCTCGCCCTTTTGGTTGAACAACTGCAGGGCGCATTCAAGGATACGGTCGCGGGTCTTCATCCAGTCTTCTTAATGTGATCGTTGAGCTCAGCGCACTCGCACATAGGTGCCCGGCGCCGCTTCCATCGGTGGGTAATTCTGGTTGCCCAGAGCCGTGAGGGTTTCGCGTTGCACGCCCGAGCGCTGCTGGATCCACTCCAGCCATTGCGGCCACCAACTGCCTTCGACATGGTTGGCGTCGTAGTACCAGGCGCGTGGGTCGCTGCTCAGTTTCTGGTTCTCGACGTAGTTGGCCTTGGGGTTGCCCGGAGGGTTGAGGATGCTCTGGATATGCCCGCTGTTGGACAGCACGAAGCGCCGCTCGCCGCCCAGCAATTGTGTGGAGCGATACACCGCGTCCCACGGCGTAATGTGGTCGTTGATGCCGGCCACGCTGAAGCTGTCCACGGTGACCTTTTGCAAGTCAATGGGCGTGCCGCACACCTCCAGGCCGCCGGGATGGCTCAGCGGGTTGTGCTTGAAGAAGTCCAGCAGGTCGCCATGCAGCGCGGCGGGCAGGCGCGTGTTGTCGTTGTTCCAGTACAGGATGTCGAAGGCCGGCGGTTCCTTGCCCAACAGGTAGTTGTTGATCCAGTAATTCCAGATCAGGTCATTGGGGCGCATCCAGGCGAAGACCTTGGCCATGTCGCGCCCATCCAGCACTCCCTCTTGATAGGAGCGACGTTTGGCGGCTTCCAAGGTTTGCTCGTCGGCGAACAGGGTGGCAGGGCTGTCGATCTGGCTGTCCAGCAGGCTCACCAGGTAGCTGGCGCTGGAGATGCGGCGTAGCTGACGCTTGGCCTGCAAGTGGCCTTGCAAGGCGGCGATGGTCAGGCCGCCGGCGCAGGCACCCATCAGGTTGACTTCTCGGGCGCCGGTGATTGCCCGGCATACGTTAAGCGCTTCCTCCAGTGCCGCAACGTAGGTGGACAGGCCCCACTCGCGGTGGCGCAAATCCGGGTTGCGCCAGCTGACCATAAAGGTCTGCAGTCCGTTTTTGAGCGCGTACTGCACAAAGCTGTTGGCCGGGCTCAAGTCGAAAATGTAGTACTTGTTGATCTGCGGCGGCACGATCAGCAGTGGCTTGGCGTACTGTTTTTCGCTCATGGGCTTGTACTGGATCAGCTCCAGCAGCTCATTGCGAAACACCACCGAGCCAGGGGTGGTGGCAACCGTCTTGCCAACTTCGAACGCGTGCTTGCTCACTTGGCGTGGCAAACCGTTGTTGTGCAGCAGGTCTTCGAACAAATTGGCCACACCGCGCACCACGCTGTTGCCGCCGGAGTTGAGCAACTCTTTGACGGCCAGCGGGTTGAGCAGGGTGTTGGAGGGGGAGACGGCATCGTTGAGCAGGGAGAAGGCGAAGTGTGCGCGGGCCCGGTCATCGGCGCTCAGGGCGCTGTCGTCGATCCAGTGACGTGTCTGCTTCTGCCAGCTCAAATAGGCTTGCAGACTTCGGCGGTAGAGCGGGTTGAGCTTCCAGGTGGGATCGCTGAAGCGGCTGTCATGGGGGTTGGGCTCGTGAACGGTCTCGCCCAACAGCACCCGACCCAACTGGCCGCTCAAGGCCCAGGCATGCCGGGCGGTGTGCACCGGGTTGCGCAAGCTGTGGGCGGCGACGCTGCGCAAGGTCGAGAGCAAGTCCCTGCCCCTGAGGCCGGTGATCGCATTTTGCGCATTGATGAACGCAGCAGGGGTAGGCGCCGGGTTCGTCACGGGTCTTTCTCGCATGAGCCAACACTCCTTCGTCTAGCCATCAAACAGGCACGCCAATTCAGAACCATAGTCGGTTCCTGGCAAGTTGCGCGGCGTTGCGTCCTTACACCGCCGGGCGTGGATGAATCACTGCACGCATTCGCTCCTCTTCCAAGAACTTCATGATGATCGGCGCCACGGCTTCGGCCCGGGTGATCAAGAACAGGTGGCCGTCATCGATGATGTGCAATTGCGCATTGGGGATGCGCCAAGCCAGCATGCGCATATTGATCAAGGGGATCAGCGGGTCGTCGTCCCCCGCCAGCACCAGGGTGGGCTGGCGGATCTTGTGCAGCCAATGGATGCTGGTCCAGCCCAGCCCGGCGAACAGCTGCCAGTAGTAACCGAGTTTGCCGGCAGATCGCACCTTGCTCGCATGTTCGGCGGCGAGGTTCGAGTCGCGGCGGAAAGAACCGCCATAAATCATCGGCGCGATACGCACCACATGGGACGGTTGGATGTAGCGGCGTGGGCTTGCCATCAGCCACAAAACCTTGGGCTTACCCGGCACCATCACTGCGCCAGCCGCCGTAGCTGCCAGGATCAGTTTCTTGCAGCGCTCCGGGTAGTCGTAGGCAAACTGTTGCGCCAGTGCACCACCCCAGGACACGCCTACGGCGTTGACCTGGCCGTAGTCGAGATAGTCGAGCATGCGCGCGGTGAGCTTGGCCAGGCCGGGAAAACGATAGGGCCGCTTGGGGGTAGATGAGCCGCCGACGCCTGGCACATCGAATGCAATCACCTCCAGGTCCGGGTCCAGGGCCTGGACGAACGGAAACACCAACTCAAGGTTGGCGCCGATGCCGTTGAAGATCAGCAGCGGCGTCAAGTGAGGCTTGCCCGGGCGCACCGCCGTGCGGATGGTCTGGCCATCCAGGTCGATGGTGCGGAAGATGAACGGTTGCGGCATGCTCAAGCCCTGTGAGGTAGTCCGGTAGGTATTGGGTCAACGTGGGAGGGGGCTTGCTCCCGATAGCATCAACGCGGTGTAGCAGGCGCTCCGTGTCGCCTGCATCGGGAGCAAGCCCCCTCCCACATTTGATCCCATTTCAATCTAACGCTCGTGTACGTAGGTTCCAGGTGCCGCTTCGGCTGCGGCGTAGGTTTTGTTGCCTAATGTCGTCGGCGCCTTCTTCAGCTTCCCGGCGCGCTCTGCCTGCCATACCTGCCAGTGCAGCCACCAGGAATCGGTGTGCTTGGTTGCGTTCTCCTGCCATTCCAGAGGCTTGCCCGCGAGGCTGTCGCTGGTCTGGTAGCGCGCCTTGGGGTTGCCCGGTGGGTTGAGAATGCTCTGGATATGCCCGCTGCTGGACAACACAAATTCCACCTTGCCGCCAAACAACTGCGCCGACTTGTAGCAAGACTGCCAGGGTGTGATGTGATCGTTGGTGCCGGCCAGTGAATAAATATCCGCCGTGACCTGCTTGAGGTCGATGGGCGTGCCGCACACTTCCAGTGCGTTGGCGCGTACCAGCGGGTTGTTTTTGAACAGTTCGATCAGGTCGCCATGGAAGGCGGCCGGCAAACGTGTGGTGTCGTTGTTCCAGAACAGGATGTCGAACACCGGCGGCTCGTTGCCCAGCAGGTAGTTATTGACCCAGTAGTTCCAGATCAGGTCGTTGGGGCGCATCCAGGCGAATACCTTGGCCATGTCGCGGCCTTCCAGCACGCCGGCCTGGTAGGAATGGCGCTTGGCCGCTTCCAGGGTCTGCTCATCCACAAACAGCGCCACCTGGGTGTCCAGGGTGGTGTCCAGCACACTCACCAGCAAGGTCAGGGCGTTGACCTTCTTCTCACCCAGCGCCGCGTAGTGGCCGAGCAGAGCGGTGCAGGTAATGCCTCCGGAGCAGGCGCCGAGCATGTTGATGTCTTTGCTGGCGGTGATCGCCGTGACCACATCGACCGCTTCCTTGAGCGCCTCAATATAGGTCGACAGGCCCCATTCACGCTGGGCTTTGGTCGGGTTTCGCCAACTGACGATAAAGGTTTGCTGGCCGTTGCGCAGGCAGAAGCGCGCCAGGCTCTTTTCCGGGCTCAGGTCGAATACGTAGAATTTGTTGATCTGCGGCGGTACGACCAGCAGCGGGCGCTCATGCACCTGCTCGGTGATTGGCTTGTACTGGATCAGCTCCAGCACGTCGTTGCGAAACACCACCGCGCCTTCAGTGGTGCCAAGGGACTTGCCCACTTCAAAGGCGCCCATGTTGACCTGGCTCGGCATGCCGCCGTTGTGCACCATGTCCTTGGCCAAATGTGACAGGCCGTCGAGCAGGCTTTTACCGCCGGTTTCAAAGAAGCGTTTGACTGCCGCCGGGTTGGCTGCGCTGTTGGTGGGGGCCATGGCTTCGGTCATCAGGTTGATTACGAAGTGGCCGCGGCTGATGTCCTGGTCCGACAGGTTGCTGTCGCCAATCCAGTCATGCAGTTCCTTGCGCCACGCCAGGTAGGTTTGCAGGTAGCGCTTGTAGAGCGGGTTCTGGCTCCAGGCCGGGTCGTGGAAGCGACGGTCGTCGCTCTCAGGCACCAGCTCCGATTTGCCGAACATCACATTCTTCAATTCAACGCCAAAGTGGGCGACGTGCTTGACGCTGTGCAACGGTTGCTTGATGGCTTGGGTCAGCACCATCTTGGCCGAGGCCAGTAAATCCTTTTTGCGTAACGCGATGATCGGGTTGAGCCCCAGGGTGTTTTCCGAGGCCTGGCGTTTCAAGTCATCGTTGTTCTTGTTACTCATCTACGACGCTCCATTGTCCGAAAGACGAGTACCGGGTACCGCCGTGCACCAAGTTTCGATACACAACACAAGCCTGGTACTGCGACTCGGGTGACCGTTGATACCGCATCGTCAAATGCAGGGAACTTGCCAGTTCCATTGGTTACCCGAGTTTAATTTTTTTCGCAAGCGGGCCAATCGTTGACCACGCGACAGGGCATTCAAACAGATGAAATTAGAAAATGCCCTCTAATGAGCGAGAAGCCTGGACTAGAGCATCAGCCGCACGACCGACTGACTCGGGTCGCGGGTTTTGCCGGCGGCTTTGAGCTCGGCGAGATAATCGGTCCACAACGCGTCCTGACGCACGGCCAATTGATAGAGGTAGTCCCAAGTGAACAGTCCGCTGTCATGCCCATCGTCGAAGGTCAATTTCAGTGCGTACTGACCGGCCGGTTCTACTTTGATCAACTTAACGTTGAGCTTGCCGAATTGCAGGATGGGTTTGCCGTGGCCCTGGACCTCGGCGGAAGGCGAGTGGGTGCGCAGCAGTTCGGCGGGAAGTTGGTATACCTCGTCGGGCCCGTAGGTGAGGCCGAGGGTGTTCGAGGTTTTGTGCAGGTTTACAGCAGTAGGAAACTTGGCCATATGAGGTGCTCTTGAATAAACCGGCTTAAAAATGTGGGAGGGGGCTTGCCCCCGATTGCAGTGGGTCAGCTATAGATAAGCTGACTGATCCACCGCTATCGGGGGCAAGCCCCCTCCCACATTTGAAGCAAAGCAGTTCTGTGTGAGGCTTACAGAATATACCGCGACAAGTCCTCGTTCTGTGCCAATTCGCCCAAGTGGCTGTTGACGTATTCGGCGTCGATCTTGATCGCCTCGCCATTCTGCGCACCGGCCATGTCGCCGGCGCTGAAAGACACTTCCTCAAGCAAGCGCTCAAGCAACGTGTGCAGGCGACGCGCGCCGATGTTTTCGGTCTTCTCGTTGACCTGCCACGCGATCTCAGCCAAGCGCTTGATACCGTCCGGCAGGAACTCAATGCCCAGGCCTTCGGTTTTCAACAGCTCGCGATACTGCTCAGTGAGCGACGCATGCGGTTCGCTGAGGATGCGTTCGAAGTCGCCAGGGGTCAGTGCCTTCAGCTCTACGCGAATCGGCAGACGACCTTGCAACTCCGGCACCAGGTCGCTTGGCTTGCTCAGGTGGAACGCACCGGAAGCGATAAAAAGGATGTGGTCGGTCTTGACCATGCCCAGCTTGGTGTTCACGGTGCAGCCTTCGATCAGCGGCAGCAGGTCGCGCTGTACGCCTTCGCGGGACACATCGACGCCGCCGGAATTGCCGCGCTTGGCCACCTTGTCGATCTCGTCGATAAACACGATGCCATGCTGCTCGACAGCTTCCAGGGCTTTGGCCTTGAGCTCTTCCTCATTCACCAGGCGCCCGGCTTCTTCGTCGCGTACCAGCTTGAGCGCCTCTTTCACCTTGAGCTTGCGGCTTTTCTTCTTGCCCTTGCCCATGTTGGCGAACAGGTTCTGCAACTGGCTGGTCATTTCTTCCATGCCAGGCGGTGCGGAAATATCGACGCCGGAGACCTCGGCGACTTCAATCTCGATTTCCTTGTCATCCAACTGGCCTTCACGCAGGCGTTTGCGGAACAGTTGGCGGGTGTTGGAATCGGACGACGGCGCTGCGTCTTCGTTGAAACCCATGCGTGCCGGTGGCAACAGGGCATCGAGGATGCGTTCTTCGGCGGCGTCTTCGGCGCGGTGGCTGACCTTGGTCACTTCCTGTTCGCGCAGCATCTTCAGGGCGGCGTCGGCCAGATCACGGATGATCGACTCGACGTCACGGCCCACATAGCCGACTTCGGTGAACTTGGTTGCTTCGACCTTGATGAACGGGGCATTGGCCAACTTGGCCAGGCGCCGGGCGATTTCGGTTTTACCGACACCGGTCGGGCCGATCATCAGGATGTTCTTCGGTGTTACTTCAACGCGTAATTCTTCGGGCAGTTGCATCCGGCGCCAGCGGTTACGCAGCGCGATGGCAACGGCGCGCTTGGCATCGTCCTGGCCGATGATATGGCGGTTGAGTTCATGGACGATTTCGCGGGGAGTCATGGACATAGTTTTTGGCGGCCTCAAGCGGGAATAAGCCTACGGCTTACTCGGCGAGGTCCTGCTCCTCAATGGTGAAGTTGTGGTTGGTGAACACGCAAATGTCGCCGGCGATGCCCAGGGCGGTTTCGACGATTTCGCGGGCCGACAGGTCGGTTTTCTTCAACAGTGCGCTCGCCGCGGCCTGGGCGTAACCGCCACCGGAGCCCATGGCGATCAAGCCGTGCTCGGGTTCAACCACATCGCCGTTGCCGGTGATGATCAGCGAAGCGTCTTTGTTTGCTACAGCCAGCATGGCTTCCAGGCGGCTGAGGGAGCGGTCGGTGCGCCATTCTTTAGCGAGCTCCACAGCGGCGCGCACAAGGTGGCCCTGATGTTTCTCAAGCTGGCCTTCGAAACGCTCGAAGAGGGTAAAAGCGTCGGCGGTAGCGCCAGCAAAGCCGGCGAGCACCTGGCCGTGGTACAGGCGACGGACTTTCTTCGCGTTGCCTTTCATCACGGTATTACCCAGGGAAACCTGGCCGTCGCCGCCCATGACGACTTTGCCGTGGCGACGTACTGAAACGATGGTGGTCAAGGGGAGAGTCTCCACGCAGCGGGGCGAAAATGCCCTGATGGAAACTCATATGGGGGTGGCGGGGGGGATTTCAACCGTAGGGGGTTATGGCGGACGAGTGGCGTTTATCGGTCTGACACACATTTCAGAGCGCTGCAAAACCAAATGTGGGAGGAGGCTTGCCCCCGATGGCGGAGTGTCAGTCAATGAATCTGGTGACTGATACACCGCCATCGGGGGCAAGCCCCCTCACACATTAATGCTGTTGTGTCTTCGAAATCAGCGGCTCTGGCGTTGTTGTAACAACAGGTTGCTAAACCCTGCGCCGGCCAATTGTTTCTGTGCCACGGTCAGCTGTTCGCGATTGCTGAACGGCCCCACCAGGACGCGATACCAGGTCGCGTCCTTTACAGTGCCGGACTCCACCGTCACCGTCTGGCCCAGCAGAATAATCTGCGCACGCACACGATCCGCATCCGCCTGTTTCGGGAAGGAGCCCGCTTGCAGGAAGAACTTGGTCACCGGCGCCGCTTTGGTCTCCGCAACCGGTGGTGCGGGCGGCGGAGTAATCCCGGCCAGCGCTGCCTGGGCCCGCGCAGTGTCGATTTTCGCGGCTTCCGCTGGGGTCACCGGGGTGGTCGGCACTTGCGGCGTCGGCAGGGTTTTCTCCGGCACGGCGTCAGGCGGCACGATCACTTCCGATTCCGGCAGCAGCGTATAGAAGTCGTACTTCGGCTTTACCGGTGCCGTTGGGCTCGGTGCAGTCTTGTTAGCTTCAGCCATTTTCGTGGCCTTTTGCTGTTCCTGCTTGACGCGTTTGACGTCATCGCCCTGGCCTGGGTCCAGCTTCATCAGGAACACGATAAACGCGCCAACCGTGAGGCCGATGGCCATCCACAACCAGCCCGGAATCGGCTTCTTCGCCGGGGCCTGGTAGCGGCTGGCGCCGCGCTTGGGTGCAGGTTTTTTCTTGGCAGCCAACTTACATACGCTCCAGAGTTTCCAGGCCCAACAGTTCCAGGCCTTGCTTGAGGGTCCGTCCAGCCAGTGCGGCGAGGCGCAGGCGGCTTTGCTTCTGGGCTTCGTCGTCGGCGGTGAGGATCGGGCAGTTCTCGTAGAAGCTGGAGAACAATCCGGCGACTTCATACAGGTAGGTGCAGAGGATATGCGGCGTGCCTTTCTCGCCGACGCTGTTCAGCACTTCGCCGAATTGCGCCAGTTTGGCGGCCAGTTCCTGTTCATGAGGCGCGTCCAGCACGATCTGGCCTTCGACTTCGCTGAAGTCCTTGCCCAGCTTGCGGAACACACCGGCCACGCGGGTGTAGGCGTACAGCAGGTACGGCGCGGTGTTGCCTTCGAAGTTGAGCATCAGTTCGAAGTTGAAGCTGTAGTCGCTGGTGCGGTGCTTGGACAGGTCGGCGTATTTCACCGCGCCAATCCCCACTACGCGGGCGATGTTGCGCAGGTCGGCTTCGGCCAGCTCCGGGTTCTTTTCCTTCACCAGGTTGTAGGCACGCTCCTGGGCTTCGTTCAGCAGGTCGATCAGCTTCACGGTGCCGCCGTCGCGGGTCTTGAACGGACGGCCATCGGCGCCGTTCATGGTGCCGAAGCCCATGTGTTCCATGTGCATCGGGTGGGTGATGAAGCCCGCACGGCGCGCCACTTCGAACACCTGCTGGAAGTGCAGGGCTTGGCGCTGGTCGACGAAATACAGCGCGCGATCCGCCTTGAGCACGCCGCTGCGGTAACGCACGGCGGCCAAGTCGGTGGTGGCGTAGAGGTAGCCACCATCGGCCTTGACGATGATCACCGGCAGCGGCTCGCCGTCGGCGGTCTTGAATTCTTCGAGGAACACGCACTGCGCGCCGTTGCTCTCGACCAGCAGGCCCTTGGCCTTGAGGTCGTTGACCACATTGATCAGGTCGTCGTTGTAGGCGCTTTCACCCATCACGTCGGCCATGGTCAACTTGACGTTGAGCAGCTCGTAGATTTCCTGGCAGTGGGACAGCGAGATATCACGGAAGCGGCCCCACAGATCCAGGCATTCCTTGTCGCCGGCCTGCAGTTTCACCACCAGGCCACGGGCCCGGTCGGCGAACTCTTCGGATTCATCGAAACGCTTTTTGGCGGCGCGGTAGAAGTTCTCCAGGTCCGACAGCTCGTTGCTGGTGATCGGGTTTTCCTGCAGATAAGCCATCAGCATGCCGAACTGGGTGCCCCAGTCGCCCACGTGGTTCTGGCGGATCACGGTGTCGCCCAGGAACTCCAGCACCCGCGCCACGCCATCGCCAATGATGGTCGAGCGCAGGTGGCCGACGTGCATCTCTTTGGCGAGGTTAGGTGCCGACAGGTCAATGGCCACGCGCTGAGCCGGGCCGGCCTTACGTACGCCGATCTTGGCATCGGCGAGGGCTGCATCCAGGCGCGAAGCCAGGGCCTGGGTGTTTTGGAAGAAGTTGATAAAGCCAGGGCCGGCGATTTCGGCCTTGGTCACACTCTCATCAGCCGGCAGCGCGGCGATGATTTTTTCCGCCAGGTCGCGCGGCTTCATGCCAGCCGGCTTGGACAGCATCATCGCGATGTTGCTGGCGAAGTCGCCGTGGGTCTTGTCTCGGGTGTTTTCCACCTGGATCGCCGGCGTCAGGCCTTCAGGCAACACACCTTCGTTGACGAGTTGGGTGAGGGCTTGTTGGATCAGCTGGCGAATGGTGTCTTTCATGGTGTTCTCTTTCGACCGCAAGCGGCGGCGCGCGATGCGCAGGTGGAAAAACTGGGCATTATCCGTGGCGAGGGCGGGCTTGCCAACCTTCGTGGGACCTGTGGCCTGGGTTAATACAAATCTACCGGGTCTACATCCAACGACCATCGCACTTGTCGGCCGCTGGGCATTTGCTCCAGGGCAAGCAGCCAGCTACTTAATAGTCGATGCAGCGGTGCGCGTGAGGTTGCCTGCAAGAGTAGCTGAGCGCGATAGCGTCCGGCGCGGCGCTCCATGGGCGCGGGCACCGGGCCGAGCAGTTCGATGCCGGTCAGGCTCAGTTCGCTCAGTAAACCTTCGGCGACGCTGCATGCTTCATCAAGAAAACCTTCGGCCTGGCCGGGCTTGTGCGCTTCTGCTCGCAGCAATGCCAGGTGCGCAAACGGCGGCAGGCCGGCGGAACGGCGTTCGCTCAGTGCTTGTTCGGCGAAGGCAAAATAGCCTTGTTCGGTCAGTTGGATCAGCAAAGGATGGTCAGCGAGGTGGGTCTGAATAATCACCTTGCCCGGCTCCTCCGCGCGCCCGGCACGACCCGCGACCTGCACGATCAACTGCGCCATGCGCTCGCTGGCGCGGAAGTCCCCGGAGAACAAACCACCGTCGGCATCCAGGATCGACACCAGTGTCACCCGTGGAAAGTGGTGCCCTTTGGCGAGCATCTGCGTGCCCACCAGGATGCACGGCTGGCCTTTCTGAATAGTGGCGAACAGCTGATTCATCGCGTCTTTGCGCGACGTGCTATCGCGGTCGACTCGCAGTACCGGGTAATCCGGAAACAGAATGCCCAAGCGCTCTTCGGCACGTTCGGTGCCCGCGCCCACCGGACGCAGGTCCACCTTGCCGCACTGTGGGCAATGCCGAGGCACACGTTCCACATGGCCGCAGTGGTGGCAGCGCAGCTCACCGTGGCGTTGGTGCACGGTCATGCGCGCATCGCAGCGCTCGCACTCAGACATCCAGCCGCAGTCGTGGCACAGCAGTGTCGGCGCAAAGCCGCGGCGGTTGAGAAACACCAATACTTGCTGACCAGCGGCAAGGGTCTGGCCGATGGCTTGCTGCATCGGCCCGGAAATGCCGCTGTCCAGCGGACGGCTTTTGACGTCCAGGCGCATGAAGCGAGGCTGCTTGGCGCCGCCGGCGCGCTCATTCAAGCGTAGGAGCCCATAACGGCCGGTGTAGGCGTTGTGCAGGCTTTCCAGGGATGGGGTAGCCGAACCGAGCACAATCGGAATGTCTTCCTGGCGCGCGCGCACCAGCGCGAGGTCGCGGGCGTGGTAACGCAGGCCTTCCTGCTGTTTATAGGAGCCGTCGTGCTCCTCGTCGATGATGATCAGGCCGGGGTTTTTCATCGGCGTAAACAGCGCCGAACGGGTGCCGATAATAATGTCAGCCTCGCCATCTCGCGCGGCCAGCCACGACTCGAGACGTTCACGGTCGTTGACCGCCGAGTGCACCAGTGCGATGCGAGCGTTGAAGCGCTGTTCGAAACGCGCCAGGGTTTGCGGGCCGAGGTTGATCTCAGGGATCAACACCAGTGCCTGCTTGCCGGCCTGCAGGGTTTCACGGATCAACTGCAAATAGACTTCGGTCTTGCCGCTGCCGGTGACGCCGGCCAGCAGGAACGCATGGAAACTGTCGAAACCTGCGCGAATCGCTTCATACGCCGCGCGTTGCTCGGGGTTCAGCGGTAATTCCGGCTGGGCCAGCCAATGTTCGTGGCGCGGGTCGGGGGCGTGCTTGCGGATTTCCACCTGCACCAGGCCTTTGGCTAGCAGCAGGTCGAGGCTGTCCTTGCTCAGCATCAGCTTGCTCAATAGCTGATGCGCTACGCCGTGTGGATGCTGGGCCAGGGTTGCCAGGGCTTCACGCTGGCGCGGGGCACGGGCGATGCGCGGGTCATCGAGACGGGCACCGGGCACCGTCGACCAGAAACGTTCCTGGCGTGCTTCGGCCAACTCGCCCTGACGCAACAGCACCGGCAGTGCCCAGCTCAAGGTGTCGCCCAGGCTGTGCTGGTAATACTGGGCGGTCCATAGGCACAGCTTGAACAGTGCTGGCGGCAATGGTGCGGTGGCGTCCAGGATGGCCAGGGCCGGTTTGAGCTTTTCGGCCGGGACTTCGCTGTGATCGGCGACTTCTATCAGAACGCCGATCATTTCCCGTCGGCCAAAGGGTACGCGCACGCGCATGCCTGGCTGCAATTGCGCTCGCAGCACGCCGGCCGGGGCCCGGTAGTCGAACAGGCGGCGCAGGGGCGAGGGCAGGGCTAGGCGCAAAATGGCGTCGGGCACGCGGGGTTCCATATAAGGAGGGTGATGAGGAAGGGCGGGAGCCTAGCAGACAGGGCAAGGCTTGGGTATGCCATGGTTTTCTGATGAAAGGAGCTTTTATGTTGGGAATCGGCCGCAAGGGCCGCTTGCGCGTTTAAAAAGGTCTGGTAGAATCCGCTGCCTAATTACGTGCGGTATTCGACAATAGTGTCGAGTGGCGGCACGCTAGCCCGAGGAAGTGCCATGAAAGCCGATATCCATCCAGCGTACGAAACCATCGAAGTAACCTGCAGCTGCGGCAACAAGTTCGAAACTCGCTCGAACCTGTGCAAGCCACTGGGTACTGACGTATGCAACGAGTGCCACCCGTTCTACACCGGTAAGCAGAAGACTCTGGACACCGGCGGCCGCGTACAGCGCTTCGCAGATCGCTTTGGTGCTTTCGGCAAGAAGCCTGCTACTCCAGCAGAGTAAGGCTCAAAGGCCTTATGGGCTTTTGCCAGCTGTTGAAAAAGGCGTCCCTTGCGGGCGCCTTTTTTGTGCCTGGGATTTGGCTGTCGGCTGTTCAGGCCGAGGTGTTTTGCCCTGCACCGACGTCCGTGTCCCAGGTCGAGGTGCAGCGTGTGGTTGATGGCGATACCGTACGTCTCAAGGATGGCCGCAGCGTGCGGATGATCGGCCTTAATGCGCCGGAGACCGGCAAAAAGGGCCGAACCGATGAGCCCTATTCTGTCGCCGCTCGCCAGCGTTTGCAGGCGTTGGTGGCGGCCAGCGGCGGTCGCGTCGGCCTGGTGCCGGGGCGCGAGCCTAAAGATCATTACGGTCGTACCCTGGCCCACCTTTACGGTGGCAATGGCGAGAACCTGGAGGCGCAATTGCTGGCTGAGGGCCTTGGATTCCAGGTGGGCGTCGCGCCCAATGTGGATCTCGTCGCCTGCCAGCAAGCTGCTGAAAACCGCGCCCGTCAGGCAAGTCTGGGCCTCTGGCGGCAATCGCCAATACAGCCCGTGGCGCAGCTCAAGCAATCCGGCTTTGCCTTGGTCAGCGGCCGCGTAAGCAAAGTCGAACGCAATCGAGGTGGCATCTGGATAGAATTGGAGCGTTCACTGGTATTACGCATTGCACCCGATCTGGCCCACACATTCGATGTCGGTCTGCTTAATGGTCTGCAAGGCAAGGTAGTCGAGGCTCGGGGTTGGGTGCAGGATCGCTCCAAGCGCGGCGGCCTGAAACACGATCATGCGCGTTGGCTGTTGCCGCTGACCGACTCAAGCATGATCAAATTGACGTTTTAATAAAAAATTGTAGACATTTTTTATGTCGATTGTGAACAGTCTAGCCCTTGTATACCGTGGCTTTAGACTAAAGTACGTCGTTTCGGGGCCTTGACACCTGTGACTGCCCAGTCTTGTAGGGGCTTTACGACACGAGTATCCTCGGCGGTCCGTCGACCAACAGTAAAAGCGGAATGCCGATATGTCTGATTTGAAAACTGCCGCTCTCGAATATCATGCCCATCCTCGTCCAGGAAAGCTGAGTGTAGAGCTCACCAAAGCCACTGCCACTGCCCGCGATCTGTCGTTGGCCTACAGCCCCGGCGTGGCTGAGCCCGTACGTGAAATCGCTCGTGATCCCGAGCTGGCGTACAAGTACACAGGCAAGGGCAACCTGGTTGCAGTGATTTCCGATGGCACCGCGATTCTTGGCCTGGGCAACCTCGGCCCATTGGCTTCCAAGCCAGTCATGGAAGGTAAAGGCGTGCTGTTCAAGCGCTTCGCCGGCATCGACGTTTTCGACATCGAAGTCGATTCCGAGAGCCCGCAGGCCTTCATCGACACCGTCAAGCGTATCTCCATCACCTTCGGTGGCATCAACCTGGAAGACATCAAGGCACCTGAGTGCTTCGAGATCGAAAAGGCCCTGATCGAACAGTGCGACATTCCGGTATTCCACGATGACCAGCACGGCACCGCGATCGTTACCGCGGCCGGCATGATCAACGCCCTGGAAATCGCTGGTAAAACCCTGTCTGACGCCAAAATCGTCTGCCTGGGCGCCGGTGCTGCGGCTATTTCCTGCATGAAGCTGATCGTGAGCATGGGCGCCAAGCTCGAAAACATCTACATGGTCGACAGCAAGGGCGTGATCCAGTCCGAGCGTACCGATCTGAACCAGTACAAGGCGATGTTTGCCCACCCGTCCTCCAAGCGCACCCTGGCTGACGCCCTTGACGGTGCAGACGTGTTCGTCGGCCTGTCCGGCCCGAACCTGCTGAGCGCCGAAGGTCTGAAGTCCATGGCGGCCAACCCGATCGTATTCGCCTGCTCCAACCCGGACCCAGAGATCTCGCCGGAACTGGCTCACGCCACTCGTAACGACGTGATCATGGCCACCGGTCGTTCGGACTACCCGAACCAGGTCAACAACGTTCTGGGTTTCCCGTTCATCTTCCGTGGTGCCCTGGACGTTCGCGCCAAGCGCATTAACGAAGAGATGAAAGTAGCTGCCGCCAATGCCCTGCGTGAACTGGCCAAGCTGCCGGTGCCTCAGGACGTGTGCGATGCCTACGGTGGTGCCAAGCTGGAATTCGGTCGTGAGTACATCATTCCGAAACCAATGGATAAGCGCCTGATCACTCTGATCTCCGATGCTGTGGCCAAAGCCGCCATCGAGACCGGTGTGGCCACCCTGCCGTATCCGAAAAACTACCCGCTGCAAAGCGTGGATGATGTGTTCAACGGCTAAGCCGTTGTAGCGCACCAACAAAAAGCCCCGGCTCTCGCGAGTCGGGGCTTTTTGCTGTGTGGCTATAAAAACCACGGCCTGCGCAGAACCAAAGGTGGGAGGGGGCTTGCTCCCAATGGCGGTGTGTCAGTCACTTGATGAGTTGGCTGCTCCACTGGTATCGGGGGCAAGTCCCCTCCCACATTGGATCTGTGTTCAAACACAGACTCCGTTAGAACAGATCGATCGGTGCCGCCTCATCTGCCGGCAGCGGGCTGCCCGGTGCAACGCCGTTACCCAATTCATTGACCGACGGCGGCGTGTCTTCGCTCTTGAACAGTTCGAAGTACGCATTCGGCGTGCTTGGCGATGCCGCACGGCCACTCACCGGGTCGATTCGCAGGCTAAGGATGCCTTCCGGCTCCGGCTGGGTATGCAGCGGCTTGTCTTTCAAGGCTGCGCCCATGTAGCTCATCCAGATCGGCAGTGCGACGGTGCCACCGAACTCTCGACGACCGAGGCTTTCGGGCTGGTCATAGCCGGTCCACACGGTAGTCACGTAGTCGGCGTTATAGCCGGAGAACCAGGCGTCCTTGGATTCGTTGGTGGTACCGGTCTTGCCCGCGATGTCCGCACGGCCCAAGGCCAGTGCGCGGCGTCCGGTGCCTTTCTTGATCACGTCTTCGAGGATGCTGTTGAGGATATACGTCGTGCGGCCATCCACGATGCGCTCGGCCACGGCAGGTGCCTGTGGTTCGGTTGCAGCGGTGTTTACGGCTGGCGAGGCGCCTGGTGTCGGCTCGATGGTAATACCGCCGTTGCTCGGCGCTGCCAACCCGTCAGTGGCCGCCACGCCGTTGACCACATCACCCGGCACGCGCGGTGGGTTGGCGGTGAACAGGGTGTCGCCATTGCGGCTTTCGATCTTGTCGATCAGGTACGGCGCGATTTTGTAGCCGCCGTTGGCAAACGTGCTCCAGCCGGTGGCAATTTCCATCGGCGTGAGGGTTGCCGTGCCGAGCGCCAGGGACAGGTTAGGAGGCAGGTCTGACTTGCTGAAGCCAAAACGCGTCATGTAATCGATGGTCTTGCCGACGCCCATCGCCTGCAGCAAGCGGATCGACACCAGGTTGCGCGACTTGTACAACGCCTCGCGGATACGGATAGGGCCAAGGAACGTGTTGGTGTCGTTTTTCGGGCGCCAGACCTTGTCCAGGTACTCGTCGACAAACACGATCGGTGCATCGTTGACCAGACTGGCGGCGGTGTAGCCGTTATCCAGTGCGGCACTATAGATAAACGGCTTGAAGCTTGAGCCCGGCTGGCGCTTGGCCTGGGTGGCACGGTTGTAGTTACTCTGCTCAAAGGCGAAGCCACCCACCAGGGCGCGGATTGCACCGTTCTGCGGGTCCAACGAGACCAGCGCACCTTGGGCCAGCGGTACTTGGCTGAATTTAAGACTGTCGTCTTTCTGGCGTAGCACGCGGATCAGGTCGCCCACTTGCGCGACGTCTGACGGCTGCTTGGGCATCGGGCCCATGCTGTTGGTGTTCAGGAACGGGCGTGCCCACTTCATGCTGTCCCAGGCTACGTGGGCTTCGCCGGTGCGCGTCAGTACCTGCAGGCCATCTTTCTTCACCTGGGTGACGATGGCCGGCTCCAGCCCGCTGATCGCGCGCTGTTTACCCAGCTCGGTCGTCCAGGCGCTCAGGGTTTTGCCCGGCAAGCGCGATTCAGGGCCTCGGTAGCCGTGGCGCTGGTCGTAAGTGATCAGGCCGGAATGCACTGCATCATTGGCGATGTCCTGCAAGTTGCTCGGAACCGTCGTCGTCACGCGGAAGCCTTCAGTGTAGGCCTCGCTGCCATAACGGCCGACCATCTCCGCACGTGCCATTTCAGCGATATAGGGTGCGTTCACTTCCGGTGTCGGTACGTGATAGCTGGCGTTCAGTGGTTCGGCTATCGCGCTTTCATAAGCGGCTTGGTCGATCTTGCCCAGTTTGTACATGCGCCCAAGGATCCAGTCGCGGCGCTCTTTACTGCGCGCCGGGTTGGCCAGTGGGTTGAAGCGCGAAGGCGCCTTTGGAAGGCCGGCAATCATCGCCATCTGCGCCAGGCTGGCGTCGCGAATGGACTTGCCGTAGTACACCTGGGACGCGGCTTCGATGCCGTAGGCGCGGTTGCCCAAGTAGATCTTGTTAACGTAAAGCTCAAGGATCTCGTCCTTGGTCAGCTGACGCTCGATCTGCAATGCCAGCAGGATCTCGGTGGCTTTACGCGAAAAGCTGCGTTCGCTTGTGAGGAAGAAGTTCTTCGCCACCTGCATGGTGATGGTGCTGCCGCCGGATTGAATGTGTCCGCTTTTTACCAATTGTGTGGCGGCGCGAACCAGGCTGCTGGGGTCGACGCCATAGTGGTTGGCAAAATTATCATCTTCGGCTGACAGCAGGGCGCTGATGAAATTGGGTGGAATGTCGGCAAAACGGATCGGTGTGCGGCGCATTTCGCCGAACTCCGCGATCAGTTTTTCATCGCTGCTGTAGACCCGCAAAGGAATCTGCAACTGGATACTTCTGAGTGCCTCTACGGAGGGTAAACCCGGACTAAGGTAGAGGTAGGCCCCGCTGAGTACGAGCAGTAGCCCGCAGACGATCGCGACAATGGAGTACCCGAAAAACTTCAGCAGACGAATCAAGGCTTTTGGATTTCCAGAGAAAAGAATGAGTTAGGCGTCGGGGCATGCATGGCAAACGATGGATCGACCCGGGCAGCAGAGAAAAAGCGGGAAAAAACGCTGGGCATTAAAGCATTTTTCGGGTTGGGGCGTCATTCGCGCCACTTCAACATACCGACCGAATGCGTGGCGCCCAGCCGCAATCAGGCGTTATGACAGGGAAAGTTTTGGGGAGTTTTATGGAGAAGGGATTTTTCAGGCGAAAAGACGACACCGTCCTGGGCGTCGACATCAATGAAGCGGGGATCAAACTGGTTGAAATCAGTCGTTCAGCCAGCGGTTACACCGTGCAAAGCTACGCCACACAGGCGCTGTCTGCCCATTCGGTAGTCGATGGCACCCTGCTGGACCTGGAAGGTATTGGGCAGGCGCTTTACATCGCACTGTCTCGGCTTGGCACGTCGGCCAAGCGGGCGGCTGTTGCCGTTGCGGGGCCTTCGGTGATTACTCGGGTAATTGAAATGCCTGCAGGGCTGAGTGATGACGAAATGGCCTGGAGGATTCAGATGGAAGCAGATCAATACATTCCTTATCCGCTGGATGAAGTGGCACTGGATTTTCAGGTTCAGGGCATTTCGGCGCAGGGGGCAGCGCGGGTCGAGGTATTGCTGGCAGCCTGTCTCAAGGAGCACGTCGAGGCCCGTGAAGCCGTTTTGGCGCTGGCTGGGTTGGCGACCAGTGTCGTGGACATCGAAGAGTTTGCATTGGCGCACGCTTGCAGTCAGGATTTCGCCAGCTTCACACTTGGCCATCGAGTTGATGGTACACAGTGGGTCGTCGATGCCCCTGGGATGGGAGTCGCTTGCGGGTTGGCCCTGAGGAGTTTCGCTGGATGACACGAATCAATTTTTTGCCTTGGCGCCAGGCGCTGGCGGAACGGCGGCGTAAATATTTCCTGATGCTGCTGGCGGCGTTTGCCTGCGTGGCGCTTGCGGCGGTGTGGCTGGCGGATCAGGTGATCGACCAGGCGATCGACCGGCAGGTGACGCGCAATAATCATGCGAGCAAGGACGTCGCCGTGCTGGACTCGCGTATCAAGACCATTGATGACCTTCAGGTGCAAAGCCAGCAACTGGCGGAACGCATGAAGGTCGTACAAGACTTGCACGATAATCGCTCCGCCGGCGCACAACTGCTCGATCAGTTGGCCCGTGCGGTCCCTGATGGCGTGCATTTGCATGAGGTCGTCGCCAAAGGCGATACGGTGAGTATTAGTGGCAGCGCTGAATCCAGCCAGGACATTGCCCAGTTGATGCGCCGCCTGGAAGCCTCCGAAGGTGCACACTCTACGCGCCTGCAACATGTGCGAGCCGACGGCGCTCGCGGCACCAACGAATTCCAGTTGATGGTACGCCAGGGAGAATCCTCCGAGGCCCAGCCATGAGCCTGCCCAGGCTCGAATTTTCCGCGCTGACTCACAACGCTGCAAAATGGCCCTTACCTGGCAAAGTCCTGCTGGGCTGTGCGCTGGCCGGCATAGTGCTGGTGGTGGGTGACCTTCTATACCTGAGCTCATCACGGGAGCGATTGCGACAGGTCGAGGTTCAAGGTGTTGCCCTGCAGCAGCAACGCGCGGAAAGAACTGACGTGGCCGCGGATCTTGAAGACCAGGCTCGCCAGTTCCAACTGATGCAGGAAAAGGTCAGCGGCCTTCTTCAGCAATTGCCTGGTGAGTCCGAGATGCCCGGCTTGCTGGAGGACATCGCTCGGTTAGCACTGGCTAATAGGTTGGTGATAGAGAGCGTCACGCCGTTGGATGAGCTGTCTCGGCCACTCTATAACGAACAGCCTGTCCAGGTCGGCGTCACCGGCGCCTATCACGACCTGGCGACGTTTGTGAGTGCCCTGGGTGGCCTCTCGCGCATCGCTACGGTGCATGACGTTGCTCTCCGAAGTGATGGCAAGCTACTGCGGCTTGATCTGCTGGCCAAGAGCTATTGGCGTAGCCAGAAAGGCGTTAAACGGGGCGCGCCAGCCCTGCAAGAACAACCCTTTGTCTACGACGCCTCCGGTCTACGTGATCCGTTCCAGCTCCTTGCCTTGCACGTCGATCACTCGCGTGGACGGGCGGCTGTTGCCCCTGACCTGGCTCGTTCGCGTGGAGCCTTGGAAGGTCTCTCTGTGGATCAGTTCGACATGGTCGGCACGTTGTCCCGCGGGGCGCAGACTTTCGTCCTGCTGCGCCAGGCCTCTACGGTGCATCGCCTGGCGGTCGGCGATTACCTCGGGCCGGATCATGGTCGAATCACAGCGATTCATGACGGCCATATCGAACTGGTCGAGTTGTTTCCCGATGAACAGGGCGCATGGCTGGAGCGCCCGCGAACCCTCGTATTAAACCTCCACTCATAACGGAATCAAACAATGAAAAGGACTTTCTCGTCCTTCGGTGTGGCGCTATGGATAGCGTTCACGGCACCGATGGCTGTTGCTGTGCCCAATCGTGTGGATCTTATCCAGCTACCGCCTCCCGGGAATGCGGTGTCGGGCGCCTATACAGGTGAAAAGCTGAGCCTCAACTTCCAGGACATTGGTCTGCGCGCCGTATTGCAGCAAATCGCCGATGTGGCCGGCCTCAACTTGGTGGTCAGCGACGATGTGCAGGGCTCCATCACCCTACGCCTCAAGCATGTGCCCTGGGATCAAGCGCTGGATCTTGTGCTGCAAACTAAAGGTTTGGATAAACGGATAAAGGCCAGAGTGCTACTGGTGGCGCCCGCCGAGGAGTTGGCCGCTCGCGAATTGCTCACGCTGGAATCGCGCAAGCAGATGGCCGACCTGGCGCCCCTGCGGCGTGAACTATTGCAGGTCAACTACGCTAAGGCGGCGGACCTGGCCAAGCTGTTCCAGTCGGTGAACGGCTTTGAAGGAACGACGGATGAGCGCGGTTCGGTGGCCGTAGATGACCGTACCAACAACATCATTGCCTACCAGACCGGCGAGCGTTTGGAAGAGCTGCGCCGGATCGTGGCGCAGTTGGATATCCCGGTGCGCCAGGTGATGATCGAGGCGCGGATTGTCGAGGCCAACGTCGACTACGACAAAAGCCTGGGCGCGCGCTGGGGAGGTGGCCTCAATCGAGGGAATTGGGCCGCCGGAGGTATTCAGAAGCCTCAGTCGGACGGTGCCCAAACTCCTGAAAATGCACCCAGCTCGCCGTTCGTAGATCTGGGTTCGCTTACTGGTACCTCCGGCCTGGGCATTGCGTATATCACCGACAACCTGCTGCTCGACCTGGAACTGACCGCCATGGAGAAAACCGGCAATGGAGAAATCGTCTCACAGCCCAAGGTGGTCACCTCCGACAAGGAAACCGCGCGCATTCTGAAGGGCACGGAAATTCCCTACCAGGAATCCACCTCCCAAGGTGCGACGTCGGTGTCGTTCAAGGAGGCCTCCCTTTCATTGGAGGTTACCCCGCAAATCACCCCCGATGACCATGTGATCATGGTGGTCAAAGTCACCAAGGATGAGCCCGACTACCTCAATAAACTCAACGACGTACCGCCGATCAAGAAAAACGAGGTCAACGCCAAGGTGTTGGTCAAGGATGGAGAGACGATCGTCATTGGCGGTGTTTTCTCCAATACCCAAAGCAAAGTGGTAGATAAAGTGCCATTTTTGGGCGATGTGCCGTATCTTGGCCGCCTTTTCCGGCGCGATGTGGTGGCGGATAAAAAATCCGAGCTGCTGGTATTCCTGACTCCGCGTATTATGAATAACCAGGCGATTGCTGTGAGTCGTTGATTCTGTGCGAAATTTGATTCTTGTAGGACCGATGGGGGCTGGAAAAAGCACCATCGGCCGTTTGCTGGCCAAAGAGCTGCGCCTGCCATTCAAAGATTCCGACAAGGAAATTGAATTGCGCACGGGTGCCAATATCCCATGGATCTTCGATAAAGAAGGCGAGCTGGGCTTTCGTGACCGCGAGCAGGCGATGATCGCTGAGCTGTGCGGCTGCGACGGCGTGGTATTGGCCACCGGCGGTGGCGCGGTGATGCGCGATGAAAATCGTCGGGCGCTGCATGCCGGTGGTCGGGTGGTCTATTTGCATGCGTCGGTCGAGCAGCAGGTGGGCCGCACCGCCCGTGATCGTAATCGCCCGTTGCTGCGCACAGCCAACCCGGAAAAAACCTTGCGGGACCTACTCACGCTGCGCGATCCGCTGTATCGGGAAATCGCCGATCTGGTGGTGGAAACCGATGAGCGGCCGCCTCGCATGGTGGTCCTCGACATTCTTGAGCGCCTGCAACGGCTGCCACCCCGTTAAAGCCAGGCCCGAAATGCGCTATTCTCGGCGGCGCGCTATCACCCTGCAGGGTGTGGCGTAGAGCCATCAGGCGACGTCGGGTCTCGACGTTGCCGGTCGTCAACACATCTTCAACGCGGGGACACATGCAGACACTTAAGGTCGATCTAGGCGAGCGCAGCTACCCGATCCATATTGGCGAAGGTCTGTTGGACCAGCCCGAGTTGCTCGCACCGCATATTGCCGGGCGGCAAGTGGCGATCATCTCCAACGAAACGGTCGCGCCGCTGTATCTTGAGCGTCTGAGCCGCAGCCTGGCGGCGTACTCAGTGATTTCCGTGATTTTGCCCGACGGCGAAGCCCACAAGAACTGGGAAACCCTGCAACTGATCTTTGATGGCCTGCTTACCGCGCGCCATGACCGTCGCACCACCGTGATTGCCCTGGGCGGCGGTGTGATCGGCGACATGGCTGGCTTTGCAGCGGCCTGCTACCAGCGTGGCGTGGACTTTATTCAGGTGCCGACCACTCTGCTGTCCCAGGTCGATTCGTCGGTGGGCGGCAAGACAGGTATCAACCATCCGCTTGGCAAGAACATGGTCGGCGCGTTTTATCAGCCCCAAGCCGTGCTGATCGATACCGCGACCCTCAACACCCTGCCACCACGCGAGCTGTCGGCGGGCCTGGCGGAAGTCATCAAGTACGGGCTGATTTGCGACGAGCCGTTCCTGACCTGGCTGGAAGAACACGTGGACGCCTTGCGCGGCCTCGACCAGGTGGCGCTCACCGAAGCGATTTCCCGTTCCTGTGCCGCGAAGGCGCTGGTGGTGAATGCCGACGAACGGGAATCCGGCGTACGGGCCACTTTGAACCTCGGCCACACCTTCGGCCATGCGATCGAAACGCACATGGGCTATGGTGTGTGGTTGCACGGGGAGGCTGTAGCGGCTGGCACGGTGATGGCACTTGAGATGTCGCAACGCCTGGGTTGGATCAGCGCCCAGGAGCGTGATCGCGGTATCCGCCTGTTCCAGCGCGCCGGTTTGCCGGTCATTCCGCCTGAGGAGATGACCGAGGCCGACTTTCTCGAACACATGGCGATAGATAAGAAAGTGATCGACGGTCGACTACGACTGGTGCTGCTGCGCCGCATGGGCGAAGCATTAGTGACCGACGATTATCCGAAAGAGATTTTACAGGCCACGCTGGGAGCGGATTACCGCGCCCTGGCCCAGCTTAAAGGTTAATAAGATCCCGATGACTAGTTTGCATGCCGACGAGGCGTTCCTCGGCCATTACCAGTTAAGCCACGACCCTTTTGCTCCACGGGTGCCTGGTTTCAAATTTTTCCCGGCCCAGCGCAAGCCGGTGCTCGGGCAGTTGCACCACTTGGCGCGCTACAGCCAGCTACTGCTGGTCGTGACCGGTCCGTTGGGCAGCGGCAAGACTTTGCTGCGCCAGGCCCTGGTTGCCAGCACCAACAAACAATCGGTACAGAGCGTGGTGGTGTCTGCCCGTGGTGCCGGTGATGCGGCCGGCGTGCTGCGCCAGGTTGCCCAGGCCCTGGACGTATCCACTGCTGAGCCTAGCGCGATTCTCAAACAAATCGTGCAACTTGGCCTGACCGGCCAGGAAGTCTACCTGCTGGTGGATGACGCCGAGCAGCTTGACGAATCCGCGCTGGAAGCGCTGTTGGCGCTGGCGGCGGGTACGCCGGAAGGTCGTCCCCATGTGTTCCTGTTCGGTGAGTCGTCGCTGATCGCCGATCTGGAGCAGATCAGCGGTGATCAGGAGCTGTTCCACGTCATCGAACTGCAGCCGTACGAAGAGGAAGAAACCCGTGAATACCTGGCTCAACGCCTCGAAGGCGCCGGGGCCGGTATCGAACTTTTCACGGCAAATCAGATCTCTGATATTCACGAAAGCTCCGACGGCTGGCCTGGCACCATCAACCAGGTTGCCCGCGATGCAATGATCGAAGCCATGATTGCCAGCCGCTCTGCGGTCAAGCGTCCAAAGATGGGGTTCACTATGCCTAAGAAGCACGTACTGGCGATTTCTGCCGTTGTCGTGGTCGCTGTTGCCGCCGCCTGGTTGATCCCGGGTCGCAACAAGGCGCCGACCACCGCCAGCGCGCCAACCGAACAGGCGCAGTTGCCACTGGGTAAACCCACGCCGAATGTCGAGTTCGCCAATTCCGGCCAACCGACCAACCTGCCAATGGTTGGTCAGCCTGTGATGCGCGGCCCACTCGCCGAAGAAGCCGGTGGCATCTCCGAAGGCGACGACGGCGTGCCCGTAGAGGGCTCCAGCGCTACGCCGCCGACCGTGACCACTACCGCGCCACCTGCGGGCGTGCCAGCGGGTCAGCCGGCCGCCAAGCCAGCCGCAGTGCCGACGCCAGCGCCAACTATCGCGACTGCCAAGCCTGCACCTGTCACCAAGCCCGTAGCGCCTGCTCCAGCAGCCAAACCCGCGCCGGTGACCAAGCCTGCGGAAAAACCTGCCACTGTCGCCAAAGCAGGCGCCGCCGGCAGCAGCTGGTACGCCAGCCAGCCGACCGGTAACTTCGTGGTGCAGATCCTCGGCACCAGCTCCGAAGCCAACGCTCAGGCCTTCGTGAAAGAGCAGGGCGGCGAGTACCGTTATTTCAAGAAAGTGCTCAACGGCAAGCCTCTTTACGTGATCACCTACGGCAACTTCTCCAGCCGTGCAGCAGCTGATTCTGCGATCAAATCCTTGCCAGCGAAGGTTCAGGCTGGTAAACCTTGGCCTCGCACTGTTGCCAGCGTTCAACAAGAACTGGCAGCAACTCGCTGAAGATCCGGCGGCTTTACCCAAGCCGCCCTCCCGGCACCTCAAAAAAATCCTCAAGTGCGTGCAGCTTCCCAGAAGCCGCGCGCTTTGTGGTGTCTGCGTCACAGTAGCTTTTGAGTCGTAGCGGTCAGAATTAAAAAAGTTTTGACTAGCACAGCATATCGCTTTAAACCTTTCATAAATGCGACATAGATTTGCGACATTTCGTCGCTAAATTTGTGAGCGTCTGTGTCGGTGTGTACAATGACCTCCCTTTTGCCCCCGCTAAGCCGGCGTACGTTCGGCGTGGAAGGTAACCGGTTGAATTGAAAAGAAATTTGCCTCGGTATAAGAGGCAGCCTGGTGAGAAAGTGTCTATGAAAGCAGGTCTGTACCAACCCGATGAATTCAAGGATAACTGCGGTTTCGGCCTGATAGCCCATATGCAGGGCGAGCCCAGTCATACCCTTTTGCAAACGGCCATCGAGGCCCTGACCTGCATGACCCACCGCGGTGGGATCAACGCCGACGGCAAGACCGGTGACGGTTGTGGCTTGCTGATTCAAAAGCCCGACCAATTCCTGCGCGCGGTCGCCAAAGAGCATTTCGCTGTCGACCTGCCCAAGCAGTACGCCGTGGGCATGGTGTTTTTCAACCAGGACCCGGTCAAAGCCGAAGCCGCTCGCGAGAACATGAACCGCGAGATCGTCGCTGCCGGCCTGCAACTGGTCGGCTGGCGCAAAGTGCCAATCGACACCAGCGTGCTCGGCCGCCTGGCCCTGGAGCGCCTGCCGCAGATCGAACAAGTGTTCATCGCCGGTGACGGCCTGAGCGACCAGGACATGGCGATCAAGCTGTTCACGTCCCGTCGTCGCTCGTCCGTGGCCAACGCCGCCGATGCCGACCACTACATCTGCAGCTTTTCCCACAAAACCATCATTTATAAAGGCCTGATGATGCCGGCGGACTTGACCGCCTTCTATCCAGACCTGAGCGATGAGCGCCTGCAAACCGCGATCTGCGTGTTCCACCAGCGCTTCTCCACCAATACCCTGCCGAAATGGCCGCTGGCCCAGCCATTCCGCTTCCTCGCCCATAACGGCGAGATCAACACCATCACCGGCAACCGCAACTGGGCCGTGGCCCGTCGCACCAAGTTCGCCAACGATCTGATGGACCTGGAAGAGCTCGGCCCGCTGGTTAACCGCGTCGGTTCCGACTCCTCCAGCATGGACAACATGCTCGAACTGATGGTCACCGGTGGCATCGACCTGTTCCGCGGCGTGCGCATGATCATTCCGCCTGCGTGGCAGAACGTCGAGACCATGGACCCGGACCTGCGTGCATTCTACGAGTACAACTCGATGCACATGGAACCGTGGGACGGCCCGGCTGGCGTGGTTATGACCGACGGCCGCTATGCGGTGTGCCTGCTCGACCGTAACGGTCTGCGCCCGGCGCGCTGGGTCACCACCACCAACGGTTTCATCACCCTCGCGTCGGAAATCGGCGTGTGGAACTACAAGCCCGAAGACGTCATCGCCAAAGGTCGCGTAGGCCCTGGCCAGATCCTGGCCGTGGACACCGAAACCGGGCAGATCCTCGACACCGACGCCATCGACAACCGCTTGAAGTCCCGTCACCCGTACAAGCAATGGCTGCGCAAGAACGCCCTGCGCATCCAGGCGACCATGGAAGACAACGACCACGGTTCGGCTTTCTATGACGTTGACCAGCTCAAGCAGTACATGAAGATGTACCAGGTCACGTTCGAGGAGCGCGACCAAGTGCTGCGTCCGCTCGGCGAGCAAGGTTACGAGGCTGTCGGCTCCATGGGCGACGACACGCCGATGGCTGTGCTGTCCCAGCGCGTGCGCACGCCGTACGACTATTTCCGTCAGCAGTTCGCCCAGGTGACCAACCCACCGATCGACCCGCTGCGCGAAGCCATCGTGATGTCCCTGGAAGTGTGCCTCGGTGCCGAGCGCAACATCTTCCAGGAATCGCCTGAGCACGCTTCCCGCGTGATCCTCAGCTCGCCGGTTATTTCCCCGGCCAAGTGGCGTTCGTTGATGACCCTGGAGCGTCCAGGTTTCGACCGCCAGATCATTGACCTGAACTACGACGAGAGCCTCGGCCTTGAAGCCGCTGTGCGCAACGTCGCCGACCAGGCCGAAGAAGCTGTGCGCGCCGGTCGTACCCAGATCGTGCTGACCGACCGCCATATTGCCCCAGGCAAGCTGCCGATCCACGCTTCGCTCGCCACCGGCGCGGTGCACCACCGCCTGACCGAAAAAGGCCTGCGCTGCGACTCCAACATCCTTGTCGAAACTGCCACCGCCCGCGACCCGCATCATTTCGCGGTGTTGATCGGTTTCGGCGCCTCGGCGGTGTACCCGTTCCTCGCGTACGAAGTGCTGGGCGACCTGATCCGTACCGGTGAAGTGCTGGGCGACCTCTATGAGGTGTTCAAGAACTACCGTAAAGGCATCACCAAAGGCCTGTTGAAGATCCTGTCCAAGATGGGCATCTCCACCGTCACGTCTTATCGCGGTGCTCAATTGTTCGAAGCCATCGGCCTGTCCGAAGAAGTCTGCGACCTGAGCTTCCGTGGTGTGCCGAGCCGTATCAAAGGCGCGCGTTTCGTCGACATCGAAGCCGAACAGAAAGCCCTGGCCGCCGAAGCCTGGAGCGCGCGCAAGCCGATCCAGCAAGGCGGCCTGCTCAAGTTCGTGCACGGTGGCGAATACCACGCGTACAACCCGGACGTGGTGAGCACTCTGCAAGCGGCCGTGCAGCAGGGCGACTACGCCAAGTTCAAGGAATACACCTCGCTGGTGGATAACCGCCCGGTGTCCATGATCCGCGACCTGTTCAAGGTGAAGACCTTGGACACGCCGATGAACATCAGCGAAGTTGAGCCGCTGGAATCGATCCTCAAGCGCTTCGACTCCGCCGGTATTTCCCTCGGCGCTCTGTCGCCTGAGGCTCACGAAGCACTGGCCGAAGCCATGAACCGCCTGGGCGCGCGTTCCAACTCCGGTGAAGGCGGTGAAGACCCGGCGCGCTACGGCACCATCAAGAGCTCGAAAATCAAGCAGGTTGCCACTGGCCGTTTCGGCGTGACCCCGGAATACCTGGTCAATGCCGAAGTGCTGCAGATCAAGGTTGCCCAGGGCGCCAAGCCCGGTGAAGGCGGCCAGCTGCCAGGCGGCAAGGTCAACGGTCTGATCGCCAAGCTGCGTTATGCAGTGCCTGGCGTGACCCTGATTTCGCCACCGCCGCACCACGACATCTACTCGATTGAAGACTTGTCGCAGCTGATTTTCGACCTGAAACAAGTCAATCCGCAGGCGCTGGTCTCGGTGAAACTGGTAGCGGAAGCGGGCGTGGGCACCATTGCCGCCGGTGTGGCCAAGGCCTATGCCGACCTGATCACCATCTCCGGCTACGACGGCGGTACCGGTGCATCCCCGCTGACCTCCATCAAGTACGCCGGCGCACCTTGGGAACTCGGCCTGGCCGAAACTCACCAGACCCTGCGCGGCAACGACCTGCGCGGCAAGGTCCGTGTGCAGACTGACGGCGGCCTGAAAACCGGCCTCGACGTGATCAAGGCCGCGATCCTCGGCGCCGAGAGTTTCGGTTTCGGCACCGCGCCGATGATCGCCCTGGGCTGCAAATACCTGCGCATCTGCCACCTGAACAACTGCGCCACCGGCGTCGCCACTCAGAACGAGAAGCTGCGCAAGGATCACTACATCGGCACCGTCGACATGGTGGTGAACTTCTTCACCTACGTCGCCGAAGAAACCCGTGAGTGGCTGGCCAAGCTGGGCGTGCGTTCGCTGGAAGAGCTGATCGGTCGCACCGATCTGCTGGACATCCTCGAAGGCCAGACCGCCAAGCAACAGCACCTGGACCTGACGCCGTTGTTGGGGAGCGATCACATCCCGGCAGACAAGCCACAATTCTGCCAGGTGGATCGCAACCCGCCGTTCGACAAAGGCCTGTTGGCCGAGAAGATGGTCGAAATGGCCGGTTCCTCGATCAATGACGCCAGCGGTGGCGAATTCGCCCTGGATATCTGCAACTGCGACCGTTCCATCGGCGCACGCATCTCCGGTGAAATCGCGCGCAAGCATGGCAACCAAGGGATGGCGAAAGCGCCAATCACCTTCCGCTTCAAGGGTACCGCTGGCCAGAGCTTTGGCGTGTGGAACGCCGGCGGCCTGCACATGTACCTGGAAGGCGACGCCAACGACTACGTGGGCAAGGGCATGACCGGCGGCAAGCTGGTGATCGTTCCGCCTAAAGGCAGCGTCTACAAGAGCCAGGAGAGTGCCATCATCGGTAACACCTGCCTGTACGGCGCTACCGGTGGCAAGCTGTTCGCCGCGGGTACCGCCGGTGAGCGTTTCGCCGTGCGTAACTCCGGTGCCCACACCGTGGTGGAAGGCACTGGCGATCACTGCTGCGAGTACATGACCGGGGGCTTTGTCGCGGTATTGGGCAAGACCGGTTACAACTTCGGTTCGGGCATGACCGGCGGTTTCGCCTACGTGCTCGACCAGGACAACACCTTCGTCGACAAGGTCAACCACGAGTTGGTCGAGATCCAGCGGATCAGCGGCGAAGCCATGGAATCCTACCGGAACCACTTGCAGCACGTGCTGGACGAGTACGTCGAGGAGACCGGCAGCGAATGGGGTCGTAACCTCGCCGAGAACCTCGATGATTACCTGCGTCGTTTCTGGCTGGTCAAGCCCAAGGCTGCCAACCTGAAATCGTTGCTTTCCAGCATCCGTGCCAACCCGCAGTGATATGCGCCTGAAGAGTTTGATGAGGTTTTAACATGGCTGAACGTCTGAATAACGACTTCCAGTTCATCGATGTCGGGCGCAAAGATCCGAAGAAGAAACTGTTGCGTCAACGCAAGAAAGAGTTCGTGGAAATCTACGAACCCTTCAAACCCCAGCACTCGGCCGACCAGGCCCATCGCTGCCTGGGGTGCGGTAACCCGTATTGCGAATGGAAGTGCCCGGTGCACAACTTCATTCCCAACTGGCTCAAGCTGGTGGCCGAGGGCAATATCCTCGCCGCCGCCGAGCTGTCGCACCAGACCAACACCCTGCCGGAAGTCTGCGGCCGGGTGTGCCCCCAGGACCGTCTGTGCGAGGGTGCCTGCACCCTGAACGACGGTTTCGGCGCGGTGACCATCGGTTCGGTGGAGAAGTACATCACCGACACCGCGTTCGCCATGGGCTGGCGTCCGGACATGTCCAAGGTCAAGCCGACCGGCAAGCGTGTGGCGATCATCGGTGCGGGTCCGGCGGGCCTGGGCTGCGCCGACGTGCTGGTGCGTGGCGGCGTGACCCCGGTGGTGTTCGACAAGAACCCGGAAATCGGCGGCCTGCTGACCTTCGGTATCCCCGAGTTCAAGCTGGAAAAAACCGTACTGAGCAACCGTCGCGAAGTGTTCACCGGCATGGGCATCGAGTTCCGCCTGAACACCGAGATCGGCAAAGACGTGACCATGGAGCAACTGCTCGCCGAATACGATGCCGTGTTCATGGGCATGGGCACCTACACCTACATGAAGGGCGGTTTTGCCGGTGAGGACCTGCCGGGCGTGTATGACGCGCTGGATTTCCTGATCGCCAACGTCAATCGCAACCTGGGCTTTGAAAAGTCGCCGGAAGATTTCGTCGACATGAAAGGCAAGAAGGTCGTGGTGCTCGGCGGTGGCGACACCGCCATGGACTGCAACCGTACCTCGATCCGCCAGGGCGCCAAGTCGGTGACCTGTGCGTATCGCCGTGACGAAGCCAACATGCCCGGCTCGCGCAAAGAGGTGAAGAACGCCAAGGAAGAAGGCGTGAAATTCCTCTACAACCGCCAGCCGATCGCCATTGTGGGCGAAGACCGCGTCGAAGGCGTGAAGGTGGTCGAGACCCGTCTCGGCGAACCGGACGCCCGTGGCCGTCGCAGCCCCGAGCCGATCCCGGGTTCCGAAGAAATCATCCCGGCTGACGCCGTGGTCATCGCCTTCGGTTTCCGTCCAAGCCCTGCGCCGTGGTTCGAGCAGTTCGAGATCCAAACCGACAGCCAGGGCCGTGTGGTAGCCCCGGAACAAGGCCAGTACAAGCACCAGACCAGCAACCCGAAAATCTTTGCCGGTGGCGACATGGTGCGCGGGTCTGACCTGGTGGTGACCGCGATCTTCGAAGGCCGCAATGCCGCCGAAGGCATCTTGGACTACCTGCAAGTCTGACCCTGATCCCAGGTTGAAATGGGATCAAAATGTGGGAGGGGGCTTGCCCCCGATAGCGGTGGTTCAGTGACAGACACTGAGACTGACACACTGCATCGGGGGCAAGCCCCCTCCCACATTGGTTTTGCAGCGCTTCCATGTCCGCGACAAATTGACCCGATAGACAAAAGGCACCGCTCTTGCCGTGCCTTTTACGTCGCGCTCTGAGAAAATGCCCGCACTTTTTTTGCGGATGCCGACATGACTGCCCTCAAGAACGACCGTTTCCTTCGTGCCCTGCTCAAGCAACCCGTGGACGTCACCCCTGTGTGGATGATGCGTCAAGCCGGTCGCTACCTGCCGGAATACCGCGCCAGTCGCGCCCACGCCGGCGATTTCATGAGCCTGTGCATGAACCCGGAGTTCGCCTGCGAAGTCACCCTGCAGCCGCTGGACCGCTACCCTCAACTGGACGCGGCCATCCTCTTTTCCGACATCCTCACCATCCCTGATGCAATGGGCCAAGGCCTGTACTTCGAGACCGGCGAAGGCCCGCGCTTCAAGAAAGTCGTCAGCACCCTGGCCGATATCGAAGCCTTGCCGATCCCTGATCCGCACAAAGACCTCGGCTACGTGATGGACGCCGTCAGCACCATCCGCCGCGAGCTGAACGGCCGTGTGCCGCTGATCGGCTTCTCGGGCAGCCCTTGGACCCTGGCCACCTACATGGTCGAAGGCGGCTCGTCGAAAGACTTCCGCAAGACCAAGGCGATGCTCTACGACAACCCTCAAGCCATGCACCTGCTGCTGGACAAGCTGGCCCAGTCGGTCACGTCCTACCTCAACGGCCAGATCATGGCCGGTGCGCAAGCGGTACAGATTTTCGATACCTGGGGCGGCAACCTGTCGGCGGCGGCGTACCAGGAATTCTCCCTGGCCTACATGCGCAAGATCGTCAGCGGCCTGATCCGTGAGCACGAGGGCCGCAAAGTGCCGGTCATCATGTTCACCAAGGGCGGTGGCCTGTGGCTGGAAAGCATCGCCGACGCCGGCGCTGATGCATTAGGCCTGGACTGGACGTGCGACCTCGGTGAAGCCCGCCAGCGCGTGGGCAACCGCGTCGCGCTGCAAGGCAACATGGACCCGACCGTGCTGTACGCCAAGCCGGAAGCGATCCGCGCCGAAGTCGGTCGCATCCTGGCCAGCTATGGCAAGGGTACCGGGCACGTGTTTAACCTGGGTCATGGCATTACGCCGGAAGTGAACCCGGAACACGCTGGCGCTTTCCTGCAAGCGGTGCATGAGTTGTCCGCGCAATATCACGTGTAGTTCCCCTGCTTTACTTCATCACCTTCTTTCAATAAGAGGGTGATGTTGTCGCTAACAACCTGAATGAACTGTGCATGGCTAGGCGGATTTTTTTATCGCTTGGCCATAGTGCGTTTAAATCTTTTTGTTATGTGGGAGTGTTGCTTCTTAAGTGTGGTGCTTTTCAGGCCGAGGCCAGCGGCGGCAACTTCGCCAACTTCAACGCGACCAGCAACGCGCCGATCAACAGCGCCACGATGAATGCACCAATGCCGTTCCATCCGGCGAGGTGCCAGAAGAATCCACCCGTGGTGCCGGCGACGCTTGAGCCAGCGTAGTAGCAGAACAGGTACAACGACGACGCCTGCCCCTTGGCCTTGACTGCTCGGCGACCGATCCAGCTGCTGGCCACCGAGTGGGCGCCGAAGAAGCCGAAGGTGAAGATCAGCATGCCCGGCACCACCAGCCACAACGGGGAGAACAGGGTCAGCAGCATGCCGGCGAGCATCAGCACGATGGTGGCCCACAGCACACGGCGGCGGCCGAGGCGGTCGGCGAGGGAGCCGATTTTCGCCGAGCTGTAGATGCCCGAGAGGTAGACCAACGACAGCAGGCCGACCACGGCCTGGCTCAGGTCGTACGGGGCGGCCAGCAGGCGATAGCCGATGTAGTTGAACATCGTCACGAACGCGCCCATCAGCAGGAAGGCTTCAAGAAACAGCCACGGCAGGCCCGTGTCCTTGAAGTGCATGACAAAGCCGTCCATCAGGCTGCGTGGCTTGAGGCTGCTGGCGCGGAAGTTGCGCGATTCCGGGAGGATTTTCCAGAACACCGTGGCCGCGATCAGCGCCAGGGCGCCGATGATCAGCATTGCGGTGTGCCAGCTGACGAAGTCGATCAACACGCCGATGATCAGGCGTCCGCTCATGCCGCCAATGGCATTGCCACCGATGTACAGGCCCATGGCCAGGCCGATGTGCTGGGGGTGGATCTCTTCGCTCAGGTAGGTCATTGCGACGGCGGCCACGCCGCTGAGTGACAGGCCCACCAGCGCACGCATCAGCAGGATCCCTTCCCAGGACGGCATCAGGCCGCTGGCAATCGTGGCCAGCGCCGCGCAGAACAGCGCGGCGACCATCACCGGCTTACGCCCCAGGGTGTCGGAAATCGGTCCGGTGATCAGCAAACCCAGCGCAAGCATCGCCGTGGACACCGAGAGAATCAGGCTGCTTTGCGCGGCATTGATGGAAAACTCGTGGGACAGTGCCGGCATCATCGGTTGCACGCAATACAGCAGGGCAAACGTGGCAAAACCGCCGGAGAACAGCGCCAGCACCGTGCGCATGAACATCGGCGTGCCTTTCTCGATGAACGCGTCATTGAGCTGAGCCACTACCTCATCGAGGGCAGTGGGCGGGACGTCTTGAGCGAGTGGAGCGACAGCAGATTTCACGGGGACCTCGGGGAGCAAAAGCCTGTCAGGGCTGGCAATGCAAAAAAGAATATAGCTGGCTAATGATTCTTTCCAATATATTGTTCGACCTGTTTGATAGCTTTAACGACCTAATGGGGTTTGTATGGAATTGCGTCATCTGCGGTACTTCATCGCTGTTGCCGAAGAGCTGCACTTTGGCCGGGCCGCGCAGGTGCTGGGCATTTCGCAACCGCCCCTAAGCCAGCAGATCCAGGCGCTGGAGCAGGAGGTTGGCGCGCGGTTATTTGAGCGTACCAATCGTCGGGTTGAGCTGAGCGAGGCGGGGCGCCTGTTCCTGCACGAAGCGCGGTTGGTGCTGGCCCAGGTGGACAAGGCGGCGGACGTCGCGCGGCGGGCGCAGTTGGGTGAGCTGGGGGAGTTGAAGATAGGCTTCACCTCGTCAGCGCCCTTCAACGCGAGCATTCCCCAGGCGATCTTCGCGTTTCGCCAGGCCTTCCCGGCGGTGCACTTGAACCTGCAGGAAATGAGCAGCACCGAAGTGGCCGAGTCGCTGGTGGATGAGTCGATTCAGGTGGGGTTGATGCGTCCCTTGCCATTGCCGGATTCGTTGAGTGTGATCGAGCTGATGCGCGAACCCCTGGTTGCTGTCTTGAGTGCCGGTCACCCATTGGTGGATGGCAGCGAGCGTGGCTTGCACCTGGCGCAGTTGGCTGACGAGCCGTTTGTGTTTTTCCCACGCAGCTATGGGAGCGGCCTGTATGCCCAACTGCTCAGCCTGTGCCGCGACGCTGGCTTCAGCCCGCACTTCGCCCAGGAAGCGGGCGAGGCGATGACCATCATCGGCCTGGTGGCGGCGGGGTTGGGCGTGTCGGTGCTGCCGGCGTCTTACCAGCGCATCCGCATTGATGGAGTGGTGTATCGCACCTTACTGGACCCGGAGGCGGTGACCTCGGTATGGCTGGTACAGCGCAAGGGCGCGCAGACGCCGATGGCGAAGGCGTTTGTGGAGTTGTTGACGCTTAAGGCCACCCACTGATGTGCATAGGTTGCAATGCTTCATCGAAAATGTGGTGAGGGAGCTTGTTCCCTTGACGGCCAAGCGTTGCCGGGCGTGCTCGGTTCAAGTGCGGGAGGAGGCTCGCTCCCGATAGGTATCTAAAACATAACCTGAGAAAACGAGACGCTTGTGGTGAGCGGGCTTGTCCCGCGCTGGGCCGCGCAGCAGCCCCAAAACCAGACGTTGAGTTCTAACAGAAAAATACCCGCGTCTTTATTGGGCGGCCTCGCACTGCCCGCTCCCCACGGAGTCTCGGTTTTACTTGGTGGTCCCGGTTTGCTCAAACAACTGCGCCGCCGACCCTGCCTCACTACTCACACCATTGCTGCGCAAGCCCGCCATGATGTCGCTGTCCAAGTTGTTCACCCAGCGGTTGTAGTTGCGATGAATCTTGCCGTCCTTGTAGCCCAGCTCGCGGCTGTCGCGGTAGGTGATGGCGTAACTGTTGCGGGTGTAACGGATGTCGATGGCGGCGTAGTACTGGTTACGCACGGTGATCTCGGCCTGCACCAGTTGCGGGCTCAGGCGTTGCACGTTCCACTCGCGTTTTTGCAGGGCGTTGACGATAACCGTCTTCATTTTTTCTTCGCTGACCTGGGCGTTCGCCGGCAGGTCGTGCTGGGTGTTGAGGACCGGTTTGCTGGTGCAGCCGGCAGTGGTCAACAGCGCCAGGGTGATCAGGGTGACGCGTAGCAAGGAAGACATTCCGTATTCTCCAATCGTTTAAAAAGTCAGGACCAGCGGCGGAAGATCAGCGACGTATTCACGCCACCAAACGCAAAATTGTTGTTCATCACGTAGTCGTGGTGCATCTCGCGGAATTCACCTTGCAGGTAGTCCAGCTCCCCGCACTGCGGGTCGACGGACTCCAGATTGAAGGTGTGCACGTATTGGTTGCGGTTCATCATCTCGATGCTGAACCACGACTCCAGCGCCCCGCACGCCCCGAGGGTGTGGCCGAGGAAGCTTTTTTGCGAGCTGATGGGCATGCGCTTGCCGAACAGGCTGCTGGTGGCCAGGGTCTCGGCGATGTCGCCTTGATCGGTGGCGGTGCCGTGTCCGTTCACGTAGCCAATCGCGTCTGGTGTGAGTCCGGCGTCTTCCAGGGCCAGCTCCATGGCGCGGCGCATGGTTTTCTGTTCCGGGCGGGTGGTGTGCTGGCCGTCAGCGTTGCTGCCGAAGCCGACCAGTTCCGCGTGAATATGTGCACCCCGCGCCAGGGCGTGTTCCAGCTCCTCAAGTACCAGCATGCCGCCGCCTTCGCCGATCACCAGGCCGTCGCGGCCGCTGTCGTAGGGGCGTGGGCTGGTTTGCGGGGCGTCGTTTTTCAGGCTGGTGGCGTAGAGCGCGTCGAACACCATGGCTTCGGTGGGGCACAGCTCCTCGGCGCCGCCGGCGAGCATCAAGGGCAGGCGGCCGAATTTGATCGCCTCATAGGCATAACCGATGCCCTGGCTGCCGCTGGTGCAGGCGCTGGACGTTGGGATCAACCGCCCAGTCAGGCCAAAAAAGATGCTGATATTCGCCGCCGTGGTGTGCGGCATCATCCGTACATAGGAGTTGGCGTTCAGCCCCTCGGCCACAGAATTGAGCAGCATATTGCCGAACGCCTTGATCTCATCGGTGCTGCCGGTGGACGAACCACACGCCACACCCATGCGCCCATCCTTGATCGACTCATCACCGAGCAACCCGGCGTCCTGCAATGCCTGCTCCGCCGCCCATACCGCCAGGCGCGAGACACGGCCCATGCTGCGCAGCTGCTTGCGGGTCCAGTGGGCCGGCACGACGAAATCGTCGATAGGGCCGGCCAGGCGCGTGTTCAGTTCGGTAAAACGGTCCCACTCGTCCATGCGCCGAATGCCGCTGCGGTTGGCGCGAAAGTTGGCGGAGATGGTCGCCCAATCTCCGCCCAGGGAGGTCATGCCGGCCATGCCGGTGACGACTACACGTTTCATCAGCACAAGCCTCCATTGACGGCCAACACCTGGCGGGTGATATAGGCGGCTTCGGCCGACATCAGGAAATTCACCGCGCCGGCGACTTCTTCGGGAGTGCCCATGCGCTGTGCCGGGATCATTTTCATCAGCTCTTCCACCGGTACGTTTTCATCCAGCATCGCGGTGTCGATCAAGCCGGGGGCTACGCAGTTGACAGTGATCTTGCGCTTGCCCAGCTCGATGGCCAGGGCTTTTGCCGCGCCGATCAGGCCGGCTTTCGAGGCGCTGTAATTGACCTGGCCGCGATTGCCGATCAGCCCCGACACCGAGGTAATGCACACGATACGCCCGGCTGCGCGACGGCGAATCATTGGCATCATCACCGGGTGCAGCACGTTGTAGAAACCATCCAGGTTGGTGCGCATCACCACGTCCCAATCGTCTTCCGACAAGGCCGGGAACGCTCCGTCGCGGGTCAGCCCGGCATTGAGCACCACGCCGTAGTAGGCGCCATGTTGCTCGACGTCGGCCTCAAGGATTTCCTTGCAGGTCGCACGATCCGCCACATCGAATTGCAGCACCCGTGCCTTGCGGCCAAGGGCTTCGATTTCGACTTGCACTGCATCGGCTTCGGCACGGCCGCTGCGGCAATGCAGCACGATGTCATGGCCGGCCTGGGCCAGGCGCAGGGCAATGGCGCGGCCGATGCCACGGCTGGAGCCGGTGACCAGTACGGATTCAGTCATGGCGTTTCGTCCTTCGATTCTTCTAAATAATTGGCCGCCTGGGGCGGTCGAAATACGTTCAAGCGGGCGCTAGCCTGGATACCGTCGCCGGTCAGGTGGCATTCGAACACACCCATGCCGTTGTCGTCTTCCAGGGAGCGCAGGCCGTGGATGTTCAGCTCGGCGCCCACCGGGAAGTGTTCCACGTTGCATTCGAACTTGCGTGTGCCGAGCAGGAAGCCCAGTTCCACCGCCTCGCCCCTTTGGCGTGCGCGGCAACCGGCGTAGGCGGCGACACTCTGCGCCATCAACTCGATGCCGACCCAGGCCGGCAGGCTGCCGTCAGGGCGGTTGAACAGGCCGCCAGGCTTGACGGTGAGACGGGTGTGGATCTGCTCTTCGTCGAACGACAGCACGTGTTCGATCAGGATCATGTCGCCCGCGTGAGGCAGCAGCTCGGCGAGTGGCCAGTTGGTCATGGGGCCTCTCCGATAATCAGGCTGACGTTATTACCGCCGAAGGCAAACGAGTTGCTCATCAGGCAGGTTTTTCCCAAGGTTTCGTCGCTGCGTGCCCATTGCAAGGCGGGCAACGCGGGGTCGGCCTGGCCGTCCCATATGTGGGGTGGGACGCGGCCGTGAGTCAGGCTCAGCCAGCAGAAGGCCGCTTCCAGCGCACCGGCGGCGCCGAGGGTGTGGCCGCTCATGGGTTTGGTGGATGAGCAGGCCACGCCTTCGGGGAACAGGCTGGCGACGGCCAGGCTTTCCATGGCGTCGTTGTGCTGTGTGGCGGTGCCATGCAGGTTCAGGTAACCGATCTGCTCCGGTGCCAGTTTTGCGCTGGCCAGGGCCTTGCGCATCGCCTGCAACGCGCCTTTGCCGGTAGGTTCGGGCGCGGAGATATGGTGTGCGTCGCAGCTGGCGCCGCTGCCCAGCAAGGCAATCGGTGCCGGCGCTTTACTCATCACAAACAGCACCGCCGCTTCGCCGATATTGATGCCGTTGCGGTTCGCCGAAAAAGGGTTGCAACGCTCATTCGAGACGGCTTCCAGCGCGCTGAAACCATTGAGGGTCAGCTTGCACAAACTGTCCACGCCGCCACAGATCACCGCATCGCACACCCCCAGATCAAGCAAGCGCTGGGCGCTCATCAGGGCGCGGGCGCTGGAGGTGCACGCGGTAGAAATCACGTAGGCAGGGCCGCTCAGTTGCAGCCAGTCGGCGAGGAAGTTCGCCGGGGCGCTGAGTTCCTGTTGCTGGTAGTCGTAGTCGCAGGGGAAGTGCTTGTCGCGCAGGTACAGGGCGATGCCGCGGCTGGCTTCGTCGATGCCCGAGGTGCTGGTGCCCAGCACGACGCCAACGCGCGAGGCGCCGTAGGTGTGGATCGCCTGACGAATCTCGTTCTCGATCTGCAAAGCCGCTTCCAGCAACAGTTGGTTATTGCGGCTGCTCTGTTGGCCGAGTTCTACCGGGATGGTTGCCAGCTCGCCGTGCACACTGCCGACCGGCAACACGCGCTCCGGCACCCAACCGCTTTCGGCGCGCATGCCTGAACAGTCACCGGCAAACAGGCTGCGGCTGACGTGCTCCTGACCGCGACCAAGGGCGCAAATCACGCCGAGGGCGTTGAGGTAGGCGGTCATTGGGCGGCACCGAGCGGTGTAATGCGGTAGCTCAAGGGTTGGCCGGTCATGGTCACACTGAAGACTTCTGAGGATTGGTAGACGATTTGCCAATGCCCCGGCAGGGTACGTGTGAGGCCCCTTGCCTGGGCGCTGGGGTAAAGCGCGCGCACGTCATCGGCTGAGGCCAGGGCAAACAGCAGGGCGGCGAACAGCTCCCGCGCCTGGGGATTGGGCGGCAGCAAGCCGTCGGCCTGCCAGGCGCCATCGATCAGTTTTTGCCGGGCCAGCGGGATGCCCAGCGGGTCCATCATCGACCAGCGGATTGCGCTGCCTTCGCGCTGGACCACCAGGAACCAATCCTGGCTCTGTCCATCTGCATGGCGCTGCACATGCAGTTGCATTGGCAACGCCAGCGCGGGCGTTTTTTCCGGCAACGGCGGCTGGCTGGCGCAGGCGCTCAGCAATAGCAGGCAACCGATCAACAGGCTGCGCATCATGGTGCGCAACTCGCCAGAGGCTTGCGCGCCACACAGTTGACCAGGGTTTCTTCGCGCTGGCCCACCGGCGGCGGGTTGCGCAGGCCCCAGCGCTCCAGCAGGCCGAAGTCGCTGGAACGGCTCCACCACAGGTACGGGTAGGAAACGTTCTGTGGGCCGAATTCAAAGCCCTGCTCGCGGAGCATCTCCAGGTATTCTTCGGCGCTTTTCTGCACATGCATGGGGTGGCGGAACAGCCAGCGGATCACCCAAGTGTCGATATAGGCTTCGGTGGATTCGGCAAACAGCAAATAGCCTCCCGGCTTGAGCACTCGGTAAAACTCTTTGAGTGCGCGATGCTGTTCGACCAGATGATGGAAGGTCTGGTGGCAGAACAGGATATCGACGCTCTCGTCTGGCACATCGAGGGTGGCGCAGTCGCTGCCGATCAGCTCGATGGCCAGGCCCTGGCGCGTGGCTTCAGCCTTGCTCAATTCCAGGCTATGAGGGTCTGCGTCCAGCCCGATCAGGCGCTCGGGGGCGAACACCTGCTGCAAATACTGGAAGGACTTGCCCTGGCCGCAGCCGGCGTCGAGCAATACCGGCGCTTCGGGCAGTGGGTCGGTGAACAGGCTGCGCAGGTCGTTGATCGCCACGCGCAGCACATGGTGCTGCCAGGTGTGGCTGCGCAGGAACCACAAACCGAATTTGGTTTCTTCGACGTAGTTTTTACTCAGGTATTGAGATGTCATGTCGGTTCACTCGCGCAAATCTCCGACAACATCCGCAACCGCCGCTTGGGCTCGCTGACAAAAGGATTACGCTCGTCCCACGCGTAGCCTGCGAGGATCGCGCTGATCATGCGACGAATCTCCGGCGAGCTTTCAGGGTGGAAAATCACATCCTGGAATGTCCCCGCGTACCAGCCTTCGACGTAGCAGCGGAAGGTGTCGACGCCGCGCTTCAACGGTGCGGCAAATTCGGTTTGCCAGTCCACTGTTTCGCCTTTGAGCTGACGGTCCAGCAGGGCTGCCGCCATGCTCGCTGAGCGCATGGCGATGGTCACACCGGAGGAGAACACCGGGTCGAGGAATTCCGCCGCATTGCCCAGCAGGGCAAAGCCCGGGCCGTGCAGGGTTTTGACGTTGGCCGAGTAGCCGCCGATGGTGCGCGCTGGCGTGTCCCACACCGCGTTGTTCAGCACGCCGGACAGGCTTGGAGTTTCGTCGATAAAGCCGCGCAGGCAGGCGTCCAGGTCAGCGTCGCGGCCGTCGAAGTGCTCCTTGGCCGCGACCACGCCCACCGAGCACCGGCCATTGCTGAACGGAATGGTCCAGAACCAGATGTCGCGTTTGGTCGGGTGAGTGGTTACCAGGATCTTGGTACGGTCGAAACCTGGGTGTTCGATGCGGTCTTCAACATGAGTGAACACCGCCTGGCGTACCGGGAAATTCGACGGCGCTTCCAGATCCAGCAGGCGCGGCAGCACGCGGCCATAGCCGCTGGCATCGAGCACGAACTTGGCTTTGATGTGGTACTCGCTGCCGTTTTCGCGGCGCACATGCAGGTAGCGGCTATCGCCCGCAAAATCCACGCCGACGATGGTTTCACCGTAGCGGATCTCCACGCCCTGCAATGCCGCCTGGTCGGCCAGCAACTTGTCGAACTCGCCTCGCTGCACCTGGAAGGTGGTCGGCTTGCCGTTGCTGAAGGTGTCGCTGAAGTCAAAGGCGCTGTAACGCTCGCCCCAGGCGAACGCTGCCCCGGTTTTTACCTGGAAGCCGGCGGCCTGCACGGCGTCGAGCATGCCAGCTTCTTCGATAAAGTCGATGCAGTGGGACAGCAGGCTTTCGCCGATCGAGAACCGTGGAAAATGCTGGCGCTCGATGATCAATACATCATGCCCTTTGCGCTTGAGCAGCGCGGCGGCGATGGCGCCGGACGGGCCGGCACCAATCACGACAACCTGGCGACGTTCCATTTCAACTGTGGGCACGAGGGCTCCTTGCCGCTATGGCGATAATCCGATTCATAAGGCGTGTTTCTGATGGCCAGCCCAGGGCGCCAGCATAAAGCTGAATGCCAGGCCCAGGCTGACCGATAAGCCGAAATTACTCACGGCGGGCGTGCTGGACACCGCCAGCAGGCCGAACGACAACCACGTTGTCAGCGCCGCAAGCAGTGTACCCAGCAGGCTCACGGCGGCACCGCCGATCTGCTCGCGCATCAGGATCGCGTAGTCGACGCTGATCGCCGTCACCAGCAGCAAGCCGAACAGGCTGAACAACGTCAGCGGCTGGCCCAGCCAACCGAGGCTGGCCAGGCTGCACAGTGCGGCGAGTAATGGCAGTGCAACGATGCGCAGGGCGCCGCCGAAACCAAACGGCAGGATCAGCAGCAACACGATCAGCACGCACGACATCAATTTCAGTTCCGCGGCGCTGATCTGGGTGGCGGCGAAGACGCGGTTCAGATCACCGAGGCGATCCACCAACTGCACGCCCGGCAAGTCCACGGCCTGTACCCGCAACAGCGCTGGGTTGTTCAGACCTTGCAGGCTGACCATCGCGGCAACACCGCCGTCCACCGGGCCGAGCCACAGTGTGCGCCAGGGTTCGGCCATCGGGCCTGCCAGTGCCGCGTCGATGTCTTCGGTGGGCAGCGCTTGCAACTGCGCAACTTCAGCTTGCAGGGCGCTGGCCGGCACGCCGAGGTCCAGCAGCGGCTGCCAATGCTGTGGCAGTGTGTTCAGTGCTTCGCGCAGTTGTTGCTGCTCGGCGGGCAGGTTGACCAGTTGATTGAGCGCCAGGTAACCCTGGAGCTTGTCCATATTCACCAATTGATCCAGGCGCTGGCCCAACGCGGCTAGGCGCTCCAGCAATTGCTGTTGATTCTCGGCGCGCACCAGGAAAAACTGGCTGGTGGGTTGGAAACCTGTGATGCGCGCCACGGCCTGGGCTTCTTGCAGCAGCTGCGGCGGCGCGCCGATCCACTGGCGGATATCGTTTTTGCTATTGAGCTGCCACAGGCCACCGGCGCAAAACAGCAACACCAGCGCCAGTAGCACCGGGCTCGGCACGCGCGTGAGCAACGCGGCGCGAATCTGCCACAGGCATTCGGCGATACGCAACGGCCATTGCGCCGGACGCAGTTCGACGCCCTTGAGCAATGCCGGCAACAGGCACACGGCCGACAGATACGCACCGACCAGGCCCGCCGCGGAGAACACCGCGATCTGGGTCAGCGCCGGGAACGGCGTCCAGGCCAGCGCCAGGTAACCGATGCAACTGGTAGCCAGGCTCAGGCTCAACCCTGGCAGGGTCAGGCGCAACGCCGGCCAACTGCGCCAGGGCTTGAGGCTCCAGCTTTTTGACAGGTAGTGCAGCGGGTAATCCACCGCGACGCCAATCAAGCTGGAGCCAAGCACCAAGGTCATCACATGCATATGGCCAAACAGCGCCACACACGCCACGGCGCCAAACAGCATGCCCACCAGTACCGGCACGAAAGCCAGCAATACCCGCCATCGGCGGAACGCCAGCAACAGCAACAGCAGGATGCCCACGGTCGCGCCGCCACCGACCCAGGTGATTTCCCGTGTGGCCTGCTGCTGACCATTGGCGGCGTATAACAAACCACTGGCCGCCAGCAGTTGCGCGCCTTGCTGGCCGGCCTGTTCACGGCTGGCCTGGAGCAAATCCGCTACTTGCAGCGGCAGTTTCATATCAAAGGCATTGCCGGTGGTGCGCGCGCGCAGCAACACCCAACTTTTGCCGTCGGCATCGGCGATCAACGCGCCGCTGCCGATATCCAACTGCACCGAGCCACGTTGCGGCTGGCTGTTCTGGATGCGTCCGGTCAGGCCCAGCCAGTCATCCTGGCTCGGCACCAGGCTGAAGCCGGTGAACGGGTCGAACAGCGCCTGCACGCGCTGCTGGATAAAGGCGTCGGGGTGTTCAATCAGTTGCTCGCGGTCCTTGGTTGAAAGCATCGCCAAACGGCCGCGCAGCAATTGCTCGCGCAGTGCCGGCAAGTCGGCTTGCAGGTTCCACTGCACCTTTTCAAACAGACCGCTGGCCTGCCAGCGCTCGCCCAACTGTTGCGCCACAGCCACCGCTTGCTGGCGGTCGGCATGCCCCACCAGTACCAGCATCTCGCGGTTCAGCGGTTCCTGCATGCGCTGTTCGGCTTGCAGTTCCAAGGCGTTCGGCGTGCTGCCCGGCACCAGTTCCATCAGGTTGGCCGACAGCGGCGCACCGTGGCGCCACTGCCAGCCGGCCAGGGCCAGCACCGCCACCAGCAGGATAAGGAACAGGCGCGGTAAAAGGCGCTCACTGGGCAAAGTCGTGTTGCTCCGCGTCGCTCAACGGTTGTTCGGCGGTGCTGTCCTGCATGCGCAGTACGGTGCTGTCACCTTGGGTTTCCAGCAGTTCGATTTTTTGCACCAGCGCGCCGCCGTCGATATTGATCTGGGTGAACACTTGTTTCAGCAGCAGCGACCGAGGGATCAGCGTCAGCTTCCATTGCGTAGCCTCGCCTTGCAGTTGCAGCTCGAAATCCCGCTGCAAGCCGCTGCTGTCGCCCTGGAGTACGGCGAGGAACAACCGGTTCTGCTCGGCACCGGCGCTCTTGTTTGGCAGTGTCTGCCAGCCATTGGCTTCACGCCGGGCGATGCCTTGGGCGCTGATGCGGTAGTCCTGTTGCAATGGGGTTTTGAGCAGCCATAGCAGGCCGTGGTCTTTGGCGAGGACGAAAGTACCCTTGCTGACCAAGGGCTGTGGCAGGGCGCGCAGGTGTTTTTCCTGGGTGAAGCTGCCGTGGATCACGGAAGGTTTTGCCAACTGATCGCTGAGTTGTTGCAGGTCGAAGGCGTGTGCGCTGACGCTCAGCAGCAGGCCCACAAACAGGATGATCGCTCTCATGCCAAGGCCCTCTCGACCGCATCTGTGAACACTTTGGGTGAGGCCAACTGCATCTCGCGGCTGGCCATCTCCACCGCCACTTGCACGGTAGTGGCGCGGGTCAAACGCTCGCCGCTGGCCAGGTCCGTAATCAGGTAATTGACCTTCAAGCGGTTCTCCCATTCCACCAGGCTGGCGCGCACGTTAATCGTCTGGCCGAACACCGCGCCGCGCACGTAGCGCAGTTGCATGTCGATGACCGGCCAGGCATAGCCGGCTTCGAGCATCGCTGTGTAGTTGTGGCCGATCTTGTCCAGCAGCGCGCAGCGCGCCACTTCCAGATACTTCACGTAGTGCCCGTGCCACACCACGTTCATGGTGTCGACGTCGAAAAATGGCACGAGGATTTCGGTGTCGCAGTGCAGTACGCCGGGGCTACGCATGCAGCCTCCAGTGTTGCTCGGCGATGCGTTGCAGGCACAGGCGCAGTTCGCCTTCCAGGGCGCGGTCTTCGATCACCGGCGGGAAGTCCTTGGCCAGTTCCTCATGCATGGCGGCCAACGCCGGTGGCAGCGCCCGCGCATCCTCGGCCTGGGCGCGCAGCCACACACCTTGGTTGGCGGCGAGCAAGGTGGCGGCGGCAACCTGTTCGGTCAGCTCCAACACGCGAATTGCATCGCGGGCGGCGATGGTGCCCATGCTGACTTTGTCCTGGTTGTGGCACTCGGTGGAGCGCGAGAACACGCTGGCCGGCATGGTGTTTTTCAGCGCTTCGGCGGTCCAGGCGCTGGTGCCGATCTGCACGGCCTTGAAGCCATGGTTGATCATCGCGCGGTCGGCTGGCGCGCCAGACAGGTTGCTCGGCAGGCCGTGGTTGTAACGCACGTCAACCAGCAACGCGAGTTGGCGATCGAGCAGGTCAGCTACGTTGGCCACCAGGGTCTTGAGGCTGTCCATGGCAAAGGCGATATGCCCGCCGTAGAAGTGCCCACCGTGCAGCACGCGTTCTTCTTCGGCGTCGATGATCGGGTTGTCGTTAGCGCTGTTCAGCTCGATCTCGATAAACGAACGCAGCCAGTTCAGGCTGTCCGCCAGCACGCCGAGCACGTGGGGCGCGCAGCGCAGCGAATAACGATCCTGCAGGCGATGCAGCGGCGCGGTCGGCGCGTCAATCGCCAGGTCTTTGCGCAGCCAGGCGGCGACTTGCATCTGCCCAGGGTGCGGCTTGGCGGCGAACAGGCGCTCGTCGAAGTGTTCCGGGTTGCCTTGCAGCGCGACCACGTTGAGCGCGGTGATGCGTGTGGCGAGTTGCAGCAGGTAGTCGGCGCGGGCGAAGGCGAGGCAGGCGAGGCCGGTCATCACGGCGGTGCCGTTCATCAGGGCCAGGGCTTCTTTCGGACGTAAAACCAGCGGGTCCCAACCCAACTCGCGGTGCACGTCGGCGGCCTGGCGACGTTCGCCACGGAACATCACCTCGCGCTCGCCGGACAGGGTCGCGGCCACGTAGGACAGCGGCGTCAGATCACCGCTGGCACCCACCGAACCTTCTTCCGGGATCAACGGCAGCACGTCGTGTTCGAGGAACGCGTGCAGGCGCTCCAGCAACTCCACGCGCACGCCTGAAACGCCGTGGCACAACGACTGCAACCGCGCGGCCAGCACGGCACGGGTGGCTTGTGCATCGAGCAATTTACCCAGGCCGCAACCGTGGAAGGTGTACAGGTGACGGGGCAGGGCCTCGACGTGTTGCAACGGCACTGCGACCACGCACGAGTCGCCGTAGCCGGTGGTCACGCCGTAGATCACGCCTTCTTTGTCTAGCAGCGAGTCGAGGAACTGCGCGCCTTTGGCGATGCGCTGGCGATACGCGGCGTCGCCCTGCAACTGGGTGGGCGCCTGGCGGTTGGCCAGGGCCAGCACGTCTTCGATGCGCAGGGGGCGTTCGCCAAAGGTTACCGGCTCAAGATGCGTCGTCATCGGTCTTCCAGAAAGGGTAAAAGTTGAACCATTGTTGGGGCGCTTCCAGGCAGAACTGGCCCAGGCGTGCGGCGTAGCGTGAGGTCCACTGAGCGATGACCTGCTCGCGGGTGCTGCGCTTCCATTCGATCAAGGGTGTGAACGGTTCGATAGTCAGGCGATAACGCCCAGTGTGCTTGAGGCACATCAGCAGGTTGACCGGGCATTTGAGCAGGCCGGCCAGCAGCCACGGGCCTTGGGGGAATGCGGCGTCATGGCCGAGGAAATCCACGCGCACCGTGCGCCCGCCGTGCAGCGGCACGCGGTCGCCCGCAATCGCCAGCCACTCTCCCTCGTCCAGGCGCTGGCTCAGCAGCAACATCGTCGCCGGGTCCAGCTCGCTGACCTGGATCAGGCGCAGATGACTCGCCCCGGCTTCGCCCAACAGGCGGTTGAATTGTTCGGCGTGCTTGGTGTGCACCAGCACGTTCATGGTGACCTTTTCGCCGATTTCCGCCAGCGCGCGGCACACTTCGAGGTTGCCCAAATGTGCGCCGACCAGCATCTGGCCGCGCTCGCCGCGCAGTTGCCCGCGTAGTTTCGCCGGGTCGTTGATTTCGATTTGTTCCAGGCGCAGCTTGCCGTTCCACACGTCGAGTTTGTCGAGCAGGGAATCGGCAAAGGCCATGAACTGGCCGAATACTTTGCGGTGGCTGGGGCGTAACTCATCGCGCCCGCTCCATTCGGCCAGGCGCTGCTGGTATTGCCAGGCGCTCTGGCGCGCGCTTCGGCCGAACAGGAAAAAGTACAGCACGATGCCGTACAGCACCGGGCTCAGCAGGCGTCGGCCGAGGATTTTGGCCGCGAAGGCGGTGAATTTCATCAGCCAGTAGCTGCCGCGTTCTTCGCGGTCGGCCCAGTGTTGCGTGTTGTCGCTCATGCCTTCCACCGTCGCCACAGGATCATCGGCGCGCGCACCAACATGCCGAAAAACAGCCGCGTATGCATGGCGCTGATACGCACGTTGTCGTGGAACAGGCGAAAGTGCGACAGGCCGTCGGTGGGGTAATGCACTTTCGTCGGCAGCCAGCGCATCGGCTGATTACGCCATGCCAGGCGCACCAGGATGTCCGAGTCGAAGTCCATGCGCGTGCCGATGTAGGCCGAGTCCATCAGCGCCAGCACCGGTGTCAGCGGGTAGACGCGAAAGCCGCACATCGAGTCGCGGATCTGCAGCGACAGCGTGTTGATCCACACCCACACGTGGGTCAGGTAGCGCGCGTACAAGCGGCCTTTGGGCACGCTTTCATCGTATTCGGGGTAGCCGCAGATAATAGCGTCGGGGTGCCTGCGCGAGGTATCGACAAACGTTTCGACTTCGCGCAAATCATGCTGACCGTCGGCGTCCACTTGCAGGGCGTGGGAATAGCCAAGGCGTGCAGCTTCGCGGAAACCCGCCATGACCGCGCCGCCCTTGCCTTGGTTGTGTGGCAGGGTCAGCAGAGTCACGTTATTGAGGGTCGCCAATTGCGCCAACACCGCCGCGCACGCCGGGCTGCTGCCGTCGTCGACCAACAGGCAGGGCAGGCCGCTGTTCAACAGGCTTTGGACCACGGCGGGCACGGCGGCTTCGTGGTTGTAGACCGGGATCAGGGCGCAGGGGTTATGCATCGACAGTCTCCAGCAGAATCCGCCCACTGGAGCAGGCCGCGACGCCGTTGCGGTAGGCGAAATACAGCTTGCCGCGCTCTTGGTCGAAGCGCAGGTGCAATTCGATACGATCGCCGGGGCGTATCAGTTGCTGGAACTTGAGCACTTCCATCCCGGCAAAGGTCGCGGGCAGGTCGAGCAGGTGCTGGCCCAGGTTGAACGCCCATTCCACTTGCACCACGCCCGGCAGCACGGGGGTGACCGGGAAGTGCCCGCTGAAGTAGGCCAGGTCCGGCGGCACACTCAGTTGCACGGTCCATTCGCCATCGGCTTCGATCTGCCCCAACACCTCCGGCGCCTTTGGCCGTGGCGCCAGCAGCAGCGCGGCCACATCGGCCTGGGGCAGTTTGCCCTGGGCGTTCAACGGCAACTGTCGCAGCAGGCGCCAGCGACGGGGCAGGGCCAGGGCTTCGCAATGCTGGCTCAGATGCTGGCGCAGGGTTTGAGTGAGGCTGCGGCGGCCCTGGTTGCGCAGGGCGTGTAGGCCTTCGGCGCTCAATACCACCAGGGCACCGAGTGACGCGCGGTTTTCTTGCACCACGCCCAGGCGCGTTTCCGCGACCCATGGGTGGGCCATCAGCGCTTGTTCCAGCATCGGCAGGGAGATGCGTTTTTCTTCCAGCTTGACGATGCGGTCAAGGCGACCCAGCAGCTCGAAGCGACCATCGGCATGGATATGTGCAGCGTCAGCGGTCTGTTCGATATGCCCTGCTGGCAGGTAAGGCGAGGCGATGCGCAGAGCGCCGTCGGCGTCCTGGCTCAGTTGCACATCGGCAAACGGCTGCCAGGGTTGCGCGCCCTGGCGCCAGGCGATGCCGCCGGTTTCCGAGCTGCCGAGAATTTCCGTCGGCCATTGGTGCAAGCGCTCGTAAAGACTGGCGGCGGCTTCGACGGGCAAGGCGCCACCGGAAGAGAACACTCGCGACACCTGGCTCAGCGCGGGCCAGTCGAGGTTGTCGCCCATGCGTTTGAGCAGTGCCGGGCTGGCCACCCAGGAAAATTGAGGGTGTTCGCGGCTGGCGCGTTGCAAGTCTTCGGGAAAGGCCAGTTGCTTGCGCACAAAGGTACGACCGGCGCACAACGGCCACAGCACCCGGAACAGCAACCCGTAGATGTGCTGGGTGGCGACGCTGCCGATGATGCAGGCGTCTTTAAGGTCCGCACCCCACAAGGCTTCCAGCGCTTGAACCTCGTTGGCTAATTGGCGCAGGGTTTTGTCGATACGCTTGGGCTCGCCGCTGGAACCGGAGGTGCACAGGCTCAGTTGGCACGTGTCCAGGTCGAGCGCGGCAGCAGGCAACGGCGCCTGGTACAGCGCGTCGAGATCGGCGGGTTCGACCAGCCAGGCGTCGACGGCATCGGCCCAGCGTTGGCGGGTCTGGGGCTGCAGATCGGCGGGAAGCAGTACGCTGACCCCTGCGCGCCAGGCGCCCAGCAGGGCGATCGCCAGCACGCCGGCATCTTCCAGGTGCACCGCCAGACGCCGAATACCGCGCGCTTGCAGTCCCGCGGCCAGGCCGAGTGATTGTTCCCACAGCTGGGCGTGATTCATTGCAGGTTCGGTGGTCACCAAACGCTGTTGCAGCGGCTCAAGCAGCAAGTGCTCAAGTTTCAACCCATTCATATGCGGCCTCGAACCCTTTGTCGTACAAGCCATTCCACGGCAAACAACAGCCCCATCAATCCGTAGGCGATCAGGCCGTTGTACAACGTCCACCAGCTCAGTGGCGCCCACAAGGTTAGGGCGGCAGCGAGCAGGCCATTACACAGAAAAAACACACTCCACACCACGGTGACCTGGCGGGTATACACAATCGCGTTGGGCGGTAACTCCGGGTCGGTCATGCGTGCCAGGCGCTCCACCATCGGCGGGCCGTATTTCAGGCTCAGGCCAAACAGCGCGAGCATGAAGGCACTGACCAGGCTCGGGTACCAGCGCAGCAAGTGCGGGCTGTCGAACCAAGCCAGTAACAGGCAAAACACGATCATCGCCAACGCCATCCAGCGACTGCCGGGACGTGATGCGCCGACGAACGCGCGCAACAGCCAGAGGCTGCCCAGCAGCAGCCCGAATTGCCACGGCGCAAAATGCTCAGTGCCGTAATACACCGCAAAGGGGTACAGCAGCCCCGCCAACAGCAGGCCAAGGCCGATCAGCCGGCTCATGCGGCGGGTTGGACCAGACGGTACACCGCCTCTACCACGTCGTTCACTGTGCGCACGGCCTTGAACTCTTCGGCGGCAATCTTCTTGCCGGTCTGGCGCTTGATATGGTCGATCAGGTCTACGGCATCGATGCTGTCGATTTCCAGGTCCTGATACAGGTTGGCGTCAAGGGTGACGCGCTCTGGGGGTAGTTCAAACAGTTCCACCAAGGCATCGCGCAGGGTGTTGAAAATATCGTCACGAGTTTGCATGGTCCGGTCTCAAGCTGCCTGTCTGGCCGTAACGAACGCCGCAAGGCTCGCCACGTTGGTGAAGTGATTACGGGTGTCCTTGGCGTCGGCATCGATTTTGATGCCGTATTTTTTTTGAATCGCCAGACCCAATTCCAGGGCGTCTACCGAATCCAGGCCCAGGCCTTCGCCGAACAGGGTTTGGTCGCTACCGATGTCGTCGGCGCTGATGTCTTCCAGACCCAGGGCCTCGATGATCAGCGTCTTTATGTCGTGCTCAAGGCGGTGTTGGTCGCTCATCTTCGGCGAGCTCCTTAATGAAATAGTGGTGCAGGTGATCGTTGAGCTTGCGTGAAGCCTGAGGCGCGGGCCCCAGTGCTGCGAACGCCTGTGGTTCTATATCGGCACCCACCCGCAAACTGAAGTGAAAGCGGCGTTTCGGGATGCGATACCAGGGTTCGGCTTTGGTCAAGGTGGTTGGGCTGACCTTGATCACCACGGGGGTGATGATTGTCGCACCCCGCAGCGCAATGGCGGCGGCGCCGCGATGAAAGGCGGGCGCCGCGCCGGGTGTGGTACGAGTGCCTTCAGGAAAGATGATCAGCGTCTGGCCTTCGCGCAGGGCGTCGGCGGCGGCATCGAGCATCTCCGCGCTGCCGTCATTGCTGATATAGCCCGCATCGCGTATCGGCCCCCGGGTGAACGGGTTCTGCCACAGGCTTTGCTTGACCACGCAGTTGGTCTGGCGCATCAGGCCGATCAGAAACACCACATCGATCAGCGACGGGTGGTTGGCAACGATCATCTGGCCGGGGCGGCCGAGTTTCTCGGCGCCTTCGACGCTGTAGGTCAGCACGCCAGCGCGATGCATCATGCGGATAAAGAACCAGAACAGCTTGCTGATGGTGTGACGGGCACGGCGCTGGTGCTTGTCGGCACTGCCCGGCAGGCAACTGAGCACCGGAAACACCAGCAAACGCAGGCACAGCCCGCCGACACCAAACAGGAAGAAGCTGGCGGCGGTGGCAAACAGGCGCCAGTAGTAGGCGTCCCGTGGCTTGTCAGTCAGAGCTTGCGTTGCCAGTTCCATACACGGTTCTTCCAGGCATGTTGGCAGGCGCCCTGTTCGGTGAGCAGGGTGCGCAGCAGGTTCAGGGCGTGGGGCCACTGGGTTTGATTGGCTTGGACAGTGCCGGGTGTGAGTTCCAGTTGCCACTCGTCGCCTGGTGTGAGCAACAGGCCGAGGGCGTAGGGGAAGGGCACGTCAACGATCCAGCTGGCGTAGGCCTCGGGCGGCTGTTCTTCGGTGATCACCAGCAATACCGCCGGGGCGCCTTCATTGAGCAGCGCGGCGGCTTCGAGCATGCCGTGCTCCAGGCCATCGCCGGCGGCGGCGAGGGCGGTCATTTCACTGGTTTCATTACGCAGAATCGACCAGAGGCCAATCACTGCGTTATGCACAGACAGGCTGAACTGGGTCGGGGACAGCGGCTGCTCGTTGGCCAGGTCGCTGAGGATGTCTAGAGTGCGTGGGGTTTCGCCGTGCCGGGAAATAAACACCAGCGGAAGGTCTTGCAGGCCTTCTGCAAGGGGCCAGCCCACGCTGAAGGCCATGCGCGCCAGCCGGCTCAGGCGGCGGCGCTGCATGGCGGGCAAGAAGGATACGTCGGGCGAGGCATCGCTGGCGGGCAGCAGCACCGGCGCCTGGCACCATGCGCGCCATTCGTCCGCACTTTCCAGCCCTGGGGCCCAGGCACGCCATTGGGCAATGTTGAAGTTGATCACTGAGAAGTTATCCCGCCCCTGCGGGCTTCCATGTGCGGCTTTTGGCCCCGAATACCGGGACAGGGAGCAATAGCCGAATGGCGCGCATTATCCCGGTGCCGCGGGGTTCTAGCAAACTTTGGTAAAGATTTGTTCACGGCTGAATACAATTTGTTGGTAAGGATTTACAGATTGTCCTTTATCGATGGCTGAGTTGGATTGTCGGACCGTTCCTATTCTTTTGTGTGTGAGGTGCGACGACCTGTCTAGAGTGCGGCAATGGATGGATGAACGAGGTAGCTAACAGGCGCTTTTGCCCTCTACACTCGGACATTCATTGATACACGGAGGTTTTTCCATGCGGCGTGTGGTGTTCAATCAGAAAGGCGGCGTTGGCAAGTCCAGCATCGCCTGCAACCTGGCGGCGGTCAGTGCCAGCGAAGGCTATCGAACCCTGTTGGTGGACCTCGATGCACAAGCCAACTCAACCCAGTACCTCACCGGGCTGACCGGCGACGACATTCCCATGGGGATCGCGGATTTTTTCAAGCAAACCCTGTCTTCCGGGCCGTTTTCGAAGAAGAACAAGGTCGATATCTACGAAACGCCCTTCGATAACCTGCACGTCATCACCGCGACGGCCGAACTCGCGGACTTGCAGCCCAAGCTTGAAGCCAAGCACAAGATCAACAAGCTGCGAAAGCTGCTGGATGAGCTGAGCGAAGATTACGACCGGATTTACCTGGATACACCGCCAGCCCTGAACTTTTATGCGGTTTCGGCGCTGATTGCTGCTGATCGTGTGCTGATCCCCTTCGATTGCGACAGCTTCTCGCGTCAGGCCCTGTATGGCCTGCTGGCCGAAATCGAAGAATTGAAGGAAGACCACAACGAAGGCCTCGAAGTCGAAGGTATCGTGGTCAACCAGTTCCAAGCCCGAGCGAGTCTGCCGCAGCAGATGCTGGAGGAGTTGATCAACGAAGGGTTGCCAGTGCTTCCGGTGTACCTGGCCAGTTCGGTGCGCATGCGCGAGTCCCATCAGGAGAACAAGCCGCTGATCCACCTCGATCCACGGCACAAGCTGACCCAACAGTTCGTGGAATTGCATAACTTGCTGGAAAACGCCTGACCTGTGGGAGGGGGCCTGCCCTCGATAGCGGTATGCCAGCTAGCTCATCTGGAGCTGACCCACCGCATCGGGAGCAAGCCCCCTCCCACACTGTCCAGCATTGTCCTTGAGGTTCGGTTACACCCCCTGGCTACGCAACCAACTCATCAACTGCGGCAACGGAAACGCTCCACTCTGACGCGCCACTTCGCGACCATTCTTGAACAGAATCAGGCTCGGAATCGACCGAATCCCCAACTGCGCCGACAACTGTTGATTGGCCTCGCTGTCCAGCTTGGCCAACCGGCACTTGCCCTCCAACTGCCCGGCAGCCTGTTCAAACACTGGTGCGAACGACTTACACGGTCCGCACCAGTCGGCCCAAACGTCCACCAGAAGCGGCAGGTCGCCTTTGATCTGGCTGGCGTAGTCGCCTTGTTTCAGCTCAAAAGGCTTATTCAACAAAACGGGCTGTTTGCAACTCCCGCATTTGGGCGCATCTGCCAGGCGTTCGCCGGGGATGCGGTTGAGGCCGTTGCAATGAGGGCAGGGTATGACGAGAGGTTCGGACATTGAGGGCTCCTGGAAATGGCCAATAGGCTCTATTTGGAGCCAGCAATGATAGTTATCAAGCGAAACACATGATTGTAGAAAGGGCGCTCATTGCTCTCGGGGTTACGACGAACAACTGATCTCCAAATGCTTTCCCCAATCCGGCGGCCGCTGCGCGTACTGCTCCATCCCCGCTTGCTCCTCGAACGGCCTGGAAAGCACCTCATGCAATCGCCGAACTTCGCTGTAGTCGCCCGACTCGGCTGCGGTGATGGCGTTCTGGGCGAGGTAGTTGCGCAGGATGTACAGCGGATTCACGGCGTGCATCCGCTCGCGGCGCTGCTCCTCGCTGGAGTCTGCGTCCCGTGCGACACGTCCCTTGTACTGCTCGGCCCAGACATCGAACCCGGCCATGTCGACAAAATCATCGCGCAACCGCGCTACGGCCAGCGCCGCTGACTCATCCCCGAGACGACGGAAGAACAGTGTGTAATCCACACCGCTGTTCTGCATCAGTTTCAGCAGGCGCTCCACCATTTGCTGGTCGTCGTCTTCGGCGGTGGTGAGCCCGAGTCGGCGACGCATCAGGTCCAGGTAGTGCGCCTGGTACAGCGGCAGGTACAGGCCGAGGGCCTCCTTCAAGGCATCGACGCTGATAAACGGCGTGAGCGCCTGGGCCAGCGCACTGAGGTTCCACTGTCCAATCGGCACCTGATTGCTGAAGGAGTAGCGCCCTTCATGGTCCGAATGGTTGCAGATGAAGTGCGCGTCAAAGTCATCAAGAAACGCGAACGGCCCGAAGTCGAAGGTGATGCCCAGGATCGACATGTTGTCGGTGTTCATCACGCCATGGCAGAAGCCATAGGCCTGCCATTTGGCGATCATCTCGGCGTTGCGTTCGACGATTTCACGGAACATCGCCAGGTACGGTTCGGGCTGTTCGCGGCACTCGGGGTAGTGCAGGTTCAGCACATGCTCGGCCAGTTCGGCTTGCTGCTCGGGCTTCTTGGTGTAGTAGAAGTATTCGAAATGCCCAAAGCGGATATGGCTGGGCGCGAGGCGCAACACCATGGCACCCCGCTCCTGTTTTTCCCGCCATACCGGCGTGCCGGAGCCGATTACACACAGCGCGCGGCTGCTGGGAATGCCCAACGCGTGGAGGGCTTCGCTGGCGAGGAATTCACGAATCGAGGAGCGTAAGACCGCGCGGCCATCGCCCATCCGCGAGTAAGGCGTCATCCCGGCACCCTTGAGGTGCAGGTCCCAATGTTCGCCGGCCTCGTTGTACACCTCGCCCAGCAACAACCCACGGCCGTCGCCCAGCTGAGGGGTATAGCCGCCGAACTGGTGCCCGGAATAGATCATCGCGCGCGGTTCTGCTTCGGCCCACAGCTTGTGGCCGCTGAACAGTTCGGCGAATACCGGCGTTTCGGCCACCGCCGGGTCGAGGTCGAGCAGGGCCATGGCGGCGTTGCTCGCCACGACAAGGCGAGGCTCGTCGAGGGGTTCGGGCAAAACGTGGGTTGAGAACGCGTCGCCCAGGCGTGCGAAGCGGTTGTCGAAGGTCAGTTCGTCGAGGGCTTTCACCGGCCATCTCCAGCAGAATGTCCGAGCATTCTGCTGGGGATAGACGCTTTAGTCGAGTTTGCTGGGCGGCGGTTCCGGCGCATCGTCGACTTTGCCGGGTGGCGGCTCGGGGGCGTCCTGTTCGTTGGCGGGCCCGGCGATGGTCTTGCGATCATCCTCGACCGGCACCAGTTTGTACTCCTGGCCATGCATGTTCTTGAGGTACACCTCCATCTGCCGGAACGAGATGTTGATGTGCTGCTTCTTGAACTCACGGTTGATGTAGCGGTTGACCTCGTCGAGTACCGGGTTGCGGTCACCCAGGTCGCGCACGTGCATACGCAGCTCGTGGTCGAGGGTGCTTTCGCCGAAGTTGAGGAAGTACACGTGAGGTTCCGGTTCCTTCAGCACCCGTGGATTTTCCCTCGCGGCCTTGAGCAGCAATTCCTTCACCAGGTCCAGATCGGAGCCGTAGTCCACGCCCAGTTTCAGAGTGACGCGGGTGATGGTGTCGGTCAGCGACCAGTTAATCAGTTGCCCGGTAATGAACGTCTTGTTCGGGACAATGATGTCCTTGCGGTCGAAGTCGGTGATGGTGGTGGCGCGGATGCGAATCTTGCTCACTGTGCCCGACAGGTTGCCGATGGTGATGGTGTCGCCGATACGCACCGGGCGTTCGAACAGGATCATGATGCCGGAGATAAAGTTGGCGAAGATCTCCTGCATGCCGAAGCCCAAGCCCACCGACAGCGCGGCGACCAGCCACTGCAGCTTGTCCCAGCTCACGCCGAGGGTAGACAGGGTGGACACGAAGCCGACGCCGGCAATCACATAGGACAGCAGCGTGGTGGTGGCGTAGGCGCTGCCCTGGGCCAGATCCAGTTTGGACAGCACCAACACCTCCAGCAGACCGGGCAGGTTGCGCGCCAGGGCGAAGGTGATACCGATGATGATTAGCGCGCCGAGCAAGTCGCCGATGCTGATGGGCACCATGCTGATATTGGCACCGGTGCCGCTGGTGTATTCGTACAGCGTGACGTTATCCAGGTACGAAAACACCGAGATCAGGTCCGACCACACCCAGTACAACGCGGCGATAAAGCCGCCCAGCAGGGCCAGGCGAATCAGGCGCATGGACTGTTCGTTGACCTGCTCGATGTCCAGGGTCGGCTCTTCGATTACCGCTTCGCCGTCACCTGCTTCCTTGGCGGCCTGGCGTTTGGCCAAGGCGCGGGAATAAGCCAGGCGCCGGGCGGCAACGCCTAGGCCGCGGACGAAGGTGGCTTCGATGACCAGCCAAAACATCAACAGGTACAAGGTGTTGATCAGTCGGTCGCTGAGCTTGAGGGCGGTGTAGTAGTAGCCAAAGCACACGGCAATAAACAGGGCGATCGGCAGCGCGGTGAATACCAGGCCCACGGACTTGCGGAACAGCGAGGCTTTTTCGTGGGTCGGGCTGTGCAGCAGCAGGCGCCCGAGCAGCCAGGCCATCAGGGCGTAGCAGGTCAGGACCACGGCGATGCCCAGCACGTCGTCGGCCAGTGCCGCCGGTTGATGCTCGGCAATCGCCACCACGGCCACCAGAGCCAATACCACCAGCCCGAGTTTGCGCACCCAACCCTGGAGGAATTCGACCTGGGGTTTTTCCCAGCGGAAGTGCAGTTCCGCCACGCCACCCGGCGCCAGGATGCGGTAGGCGGTGTAGAACACCAGCCACGCCTGGGCCAGTTGCAGCAGGGCTGAACCCAGGTTGGCGTTTTGCCCACGGGCGTCGATCTGCAGCGCGTAGCCGCACAGCGCCAGTCCCAGCGATACGGGCATGGCCAGCAGGATATTGATCAAGATGGCTTGCGGCGTGTGCCACTGGCTGTCGCGCTTGAAGTGCCCGATGTCCAGATGGACCTTGTTCAGGCGTTGGTACAGGGCCTTGCGTCGCCACAGCAGTGCGCCAATCAATAGCAGCAATGGCAGGAACAGCAGCGGGCGCTGGGTCAGGCCGTCGTACAACTCACTGACGCTGGAGGCCCAGGGCAGGGTGGTGACTTGCTTGCTCAAGTGCGCCGGTACGGTTTCCAGCCACTCGGTGTCCAGCGGCTTGTTACTGGGGATCCAGAACATCTGTTCATCCAGCGTCGCGCGCAGGGTGGTGGCGGTGCTGAGCAGTTGTTTCTGGTTCAGTTGCAGGGTGATGGACTCATTGAGCAGCGCGCTCAACTCACGACTCAGGCGCTCCAGCAGGTCGCTGCGGGTAATCGCCAGTTCCAGCAGGGTTCGGCGCAGTTGCGGGGTGATGTCATCCGGTGGCTGGTTAGCCAGCAGATTGTCCACATAGGTGCTGGGGGAACTGATCAGCTCACGCTGTTGGTTGACCTCAAACTGGTACAGGCGAATGTTGGCGATGTCGTCCGCCAGGTCGCGGTCCACCGTCAGGCGTGGCAGCGCTTGTTTTTGCTTATACAGAATCTTCGACAGCAGCAGGCTGCCCTTGAGCACGTTGATCTGCTCGTCCAGGGCCGAGTCGCTCTGGGTCACGGTGTCCAGTTGCTGCTTGGTCTGCAGGTTCTTCTGGGTCAGGTCATTGAGGCGGTCGGTGCTTTTGAGCAGGTAGTCGGACAGCTTCAGGTTGGCCGCGCTTTCGGTGGCCAACAGGCTGCTGCCACCGGCCTTTTGCGCTTCGATGGACTGCTGGGTGACGGTCTGTTGGGACTGGGCCAGGCGTTTCTGGTTGATCAGGGTTTGCAGGTCCTGGATTTCTTGTTCCAGGCGAGCGGTCTTTTCCACCACGAGGTCGTGCTGGCTGTTGCCCAGGTCTTGCAGTTGGCTGTTGCCGGCCAGTTCCTGGCGGCGCAGGGGGATCAGGGCATTGAGCGCAGCGAGTTCGGCATTCAGTTGGTTGCGCTGGTCGCCGCTGAGGGCTTTGCCATTGTCTTTACCGGCCTTGAGGGTCGCGTTGATCTGCTGGATGCGCGTCTGGCTGCTGCTGATTTCGGTCTGCGCGCGTTCGGGGCGTGTTTGGGCAGCGATGGTCAGGCTGTTGGCTTCGGCCAGGTCTTTTTGCAGGTCGCCTTGCTGGGTGGTGCGTTGCACCAGCAATTGCTCAAGCTGTGGCACGGGCAGCGTGGCATAGCGTTGGGCCACCGGGATGATTTTGGTGGCCTTGAGCCGGGTCAGCTCGCGCTGGTTTTCGCTGGTCTGGCGCGGCGCGTCTTCCAGCTGGCGCTTGAGGTCAGTGAGGCGCTGCTCATAATCCTGCTGGTTGCCCAGGTAGGTCAGGGTCTGTTGCAGGATCGACTGCAGCGCCTTCATGTCGGCGTCGGGCAGTTTGCGATCAGGCAGCTTGTCCAGGGTTTGCTGAATGGCGTCGGCGCTGGGCGGCTCGGCGGCGTAGACGCTGCCGACACAAAGGGTCAGGCCCAGCAGGGCAGTGGCGAGAAAAGTGCGCAGGGTTGGCATAGAGACCGGTCTTGCAAGGTGAAGAATCGGGAGCGTGCTGTCGCTCCGCAGTTTAGAGGAAGAGTCCGGGGCCCGGGCGACTTCCTTCGGGGAATCTGACGCCCACTTTGCCGATCTTGTTCCCGTCCATGACCGCGACGGTCCAGATGGTGTTGTTCCACTCCACCTGGTCGCCGACGATAGGGGCGCCGCCGACTTTCTGGTTGATGAAGCTGCTCAGTGGCATGTCCGGGTCGATACCTTCCAGCTTCAGGCCGTAAAGGGCCGAAACCGCGCCCAGTTGGGCGTCGCCTTCCAGCACGAAGTCGCCGAAGAAGCGCAGATCGAGGCCGCGTTGTGGTGCCTGGCTGAACAGTTTGCCGAGGGCTGGCAGGTTGTGTTCATGGCCGATCACACAGAGCAGATCGTCGACTTCCAGCACCGTACTACCCGACGGATGGAGCAGTTGCTGGCCCCGGAACAGCGCAGCAATCCGCGTGCCTTCAGGCATTTTCAGTTCGCGCAGCGCTGCCCCGATGCACCATTTTTCGGCGCCCAGGCGGTAGACGAAAAGCTCCCACTCGCTGGTGACGTGTACTTCCAGGGCGGCGCGAGAGATCGGCGCGGGGTCCGGCGGTACGGTCACTTTCAGCAACTTGGCCACCCACGGCAGGCTCGTGCCCTGCACCAGCAGCGAGACCAGCACGATAAAGAACGCCAGGTTGAAGTACAGCTGTGCGTGGGGCAGTCCGGCCATCAGCGGGAATACCGCGAGAATGATCGGGACTGCGCCGCGCAGACCGACCCAGGCGATAAAGCCTTTTTCGCGACCGTGGAACGCTTTGAACGGCAGCAGGCCGACGATCACCGACAGGGGACGCGCAAACAGGATCATCCACAGCGCCAGGCCCAGGGCCGGCAGAGCGATTGGCAGCAAATCATGGGGCGTGACCAGCAGGCCAAGCACCAGGAACATGCCGATTTGTGCGAGCCAGGCCATGCCGTCGAGCATGTGCAAAATGCCATGCCGACTGCGCACCGGGCGGTTGCCGATTACCAGGCCGCACAGGTACACGGCAAGGAAGCCGCTGCCGTGCAAGGCGTTGGTCAGGGCGAAGACGAACAGGCCGCCGGCGATCACCAGGATCGGATAAAGGCCGGTCGCCAGATTGATACGGTTGACCATCTGCAGCATCAGCCAACCGCCGCCCAGGCCGACGATGCCGCCGATACCGAATTCGCGTACCAGATGAGTCAGCAGGCTCCAGTGCAGGCCAGTCTGACCGCTGGCGAGCATGTCAATCAGGGTGACGGTGAGGAACACCGCCATTGGATCGTTGCTGCCGGATTCGATTTCCAGAGTGGCGGTGACCCGTTCGTTCAGGCCCTTGCCGCCGAGCAGCGAGAACACCGCCGCAGCGTCTGTGGAGCCGACAATCGCGCCAATCAGCAAGCCTTGAATAATATTGAGGTCAAACAACCAGGCCGCCGCCATGCCCGTGAGGCCGGTGGTAATCAACACCCCCACCGTGGCCAGGGACAGTGCTGGCCAAAGCGCCACTCGGAAACTCGCCACCCGCGTGCGCAACCCGCCGTCAAGCAGGATTACGGCCAGTGCGAGGTTGCCCACCAGGTAGGCGGTTGGGTAGTTATCGAAAATGATGCCGCCGCCATCGACGCCGGCGACCATGCCCACGGCCAGGATGATCACCAGGATCGGGATGCCCAGGCGCGACGAAAGAGAACTCACCAGAATGCTCGCACTCACCAGCAACGCGCCGATCAAGAACAGGCTGTTGATGGTCGTCGCATTCAAAGGCAGTACTCCATGAGCAAATAAGACGGGACGCAAACTGACCATGCAGTCTGCGTGCCAGGGATTCTAACCTGTTGAATTGCTGTGCTGTCAAAAAGCTTTTAACGCCGGGCGCAGATCTGAATGTGGGAGGGGGCTTGCCCCCGATGGCGGTATGTCAGTCAGCTTATCTGTAACTGACCCACCGCTATCGGGGGCAAGCCCCCTCCCACATTTCAAGCCAGTGCAGGCAGTTAGAGGCGAAAGCGGCCGACCATCCCATTCAAATCCACCGCCAGGCGCGACAGCTCACTGCTGGCCGCACTGGTCTGGCTGGCGCCGGTCGCCGACTGCACCGACAGGTCACGAATGTTCACCAGGTTGCGGTCCACTTCCCGCGCCACCTGCGCCTGCTCTTCCGCCGCGCTGGCGATCACCAGGTTGCGCTCGTTGATCTCGACAATCGCCGTGTTGATGGTGTCCAGCGACATCCCGGCACCTTTGGCGATGTTCAGCGTCGACTCAGCGCGCTCGGTGCTGTTGCGCATCGAATCCACCGCGTGCTCGGTGCCGGCCTGGATACTGCCGATCATCCGCTCGATCTCGCTGGTGGACTGCTGGGTGCGATGGGCCAACGCCCGTACTTCATCGGCAACCACCGCGAAACCACGCCCGGCTTCGCCGGCACGCGCGGCTTCAATCGCCGCGTTCAGGGCCAGCAGATTGGTCTGGTCAGCCAGTCCTCGAATCACGTCCAGTACTTTGCCAATATCGCGCGACTCATTGGCCAGTTCGCCAATCAGCGTGGCGGTCGCTTGCACATCGCCGCTCATGCGCTCGATGGCGCTGACGGTTTCCTGCACCAAGTCACGGCCGTCACCGGCTGAGGTGGTGGCGTTGCGCGAGGCCTCGGAGGTGCTCACCGCATTGCGCGCGACTTCTTCGACGGCGCTGGTCATCTCATTGACGGCGGTGGCGGCTTGCTCGATCTCGTTGTTCTGTTGGGTCAGGCCACGGGCGCTTTCGTCGGTGACGGCATTCAGCTCTTCGGCGGCGGAAGCCAACTGGGTGGCAGAACCGGCGATGCGTTGCAGGGTGTCGCGCAGCTTGTCCTGCATCTTGGCCATGGCGGCCAGCAAGCGTCCGGCTTCGTCGTTGCCGTCGACCTTGATCGGCCGGGTCAGGTTGCCTTCGGCGACTTCTTCCGCCGCTTCTAGCGCTTGGGAAATCGGCAGGGTGATGCTGCGGGTCAGCAGCCAGGCGAACAACATCGTCAGCGCCGTGGCGATCACCAGCAGGCCCACGACCAGATTGAACGCCAAGTTGTATTGGTCTTCGGCCTCCTGATTTGTGGCCAGGGCCATCTTGTTATTGAGGTCCAGCAGGCGCGTCAGCACGGCGTTGACCTGCTCGGAGTTGCTCAGCAATTCGGTGTTGAGCAGGCTGCGCAGCTCGTCCACCTGGTTGGCCCGTGACAGGCTCTTCATGCGTTCTTCAATTTGATGGTACTGGCCAAGCAAGCGCACGTACTCGTTGTAGGTGGCGCGCTCTTCGCTGCCTTCAATCAGTTTTTCGTAAATGCCCTGGGCTGTGCGGATCTGCTGGTTACGCAGTTCGAAGGCTTCCAGGGTCTTTTGCTGCACGTCCGGCTCGCGGTTGGTCAGCAAGCGGTACGACAGCACTCGCAGGCGCAAGGTCAGTTGGGTGAATTCATCAAGGGCACGAATGCTTGGCACGCTGGACAAGGTGATGTCTTCGGTGGCAGCACGGATTTTGCTCATCTGGTTGAGGGCGAATACACCGAGAAACAGCATGAGTGCACCAATCAACGCAAAACCGAGGAAGGCCCTCGGAGCGATATTCATATTACGAAGCGACATGCGGGAATCCTGGGGAGAAGCGCGATCCGTGCGAGGGGTGAGACGGGGTGTGCATCTCTATCGGTCGTACGACTAAAGTCTAAAGGGGCGTGTGCGTTTTTGTCGCATCTGACGAGGGGTTTGGCCGATTCAGGAACCAGATCGGGTAAATGCAGTCACTAAGGCTCGAAAGTGCGGCCCGGCCCCTAAAAATCGGGCTGCGCGCCGGGGATAACCCTGGCATCCGAGGTGAATTTTCTTTATCGTCACCGCCCTTTGAAAAAGCCCGAGAAATCAAAATGTTAGAAGCATCCCTCAGCCAATTGGAACAACTGGTCAACGACCTCGTACAGCAGAATCAAGACCTGCTGAGCAGCAACGAATCCCTCAAGGCCGAACTGGCTAACGCCAAGGATGAGAACGACAGCCTGCAACTGAGCTTGATGGAGCAGGAAGAAAAACACGGCGCCACCGCTGCCCGCATCCAGGCGTTGGTTGAGCGTGTGAGCGCAGGGCCTGTCGGCGCATGAATGAAGGGATAAAGGTCGTTTCGATTCTCGGAGAGGATTACTCGATCAAGGCGCCAGCCGGGGAAGACAAGACCCTGATGCACGCCGTGACCATGCTCAAGGCCTCCCTGGCCACCACCAAGAAAAAGTACCCGACCCTGATCGGTGACAAATTACTGGTGCTGGCGGCGCTGAACCTGTGCGCCGAGCAGATTGAACTGCAGCAGGCTCATCAGCAGGAACTCGACCGTTACCAAGAGCAAGTCAGCGCCACGGTCGAGGTGATTTCCAAGGCGATCCAGCCTTAGAACCACGCATCCTGCATCCCCAGGCACGTATCATCCCGCGCCTCCAGAATCGCCAGTTCATGATGGCAGCCCGGTACTTCCCAGGTCAGGAAGTAACGGGCGGCCTGGAGCTTGCCTTTATAGAAGGCAGCATCCGCCGCATTGCCCTTGGCCAGCCCTTCTTCGGCGCGAATCGCCTGTTCCAGCCAGCGCCAGCCAATTACCGTATGCCCGAATACCTTCAGGTACAGCGCCGAGTTCGCCAGGCTGCTGTTGACCTTGCCGTGGGCGAGATCCGTCAGCAGGCCGATGGTCACGCTTTGCAGGCGGGTGACCAGGTGTTCCAGCGGCTCTCTTAATGCCGTCAGGCCTGGATATTCCTGCGCCCGCGAGCCCGTGTCGGCGATCAGGCGGATCAGTTGCTTGAGCCCCGCGCCGCCGTTCTGTGCCAGCTTGCGGCCTAGCAAATCCAGAGACTGGATGCCATGGGTGCCTTCATGGATCGGGTTCAGGCGGTTGTCGCGGTAGTACTGCTCCACCGGGTATTCACGGGTGTAGCCGTGGCCGCCGAGGATCTGGATCGCCAGTTCGTTGGCCTTGAGGCAAAACTCCGACGGCCAGGATTTTACGATGGGCGTGAGCAGGTCCAGCAGTTCGTGGGCCTGTTTGCGTTCGCTCTCGGTTTCCAGCGTCGTGGTGTCATCGAACAGGCGCGCGGCGTACAGGCCCAGGTCGAACGCGCCTTCTACGTAAGCTTTTTGGGTCAGCAGCATGCGCTTGATATCCGCGTGCTGGATGATCGAGACCGGCGCGGTGCTTGGGTCTTTGCTGTCGGGCAGACGACCTTGCGGGCGTTCGCGAGCGTATTCCAGGGAATACAGGTAGCCGGCGTAACCGAGCATGACCGCGCCCATGCCGACGCCGATGCGTGCCTCGTTCATCATCTGAAACATACAGCTCAAGCCCTGGTGTGGTTTACCCACCAGATAGCCGACGCAGTTGCCGTTATCGCCGAAGTTAAGCGCGGTCGACGTGGTGCCGCGCCAGCCCATCTTGTGAAACAGCCCGGCCAACAGCACGTCGTTGCGTGCACCGAGACTGCCGTCATCGTTAACCAGGAATTTGGGCACGATGAACAGCGAAATGCCCTTCACCCCGGCCGGCGCATCCGGCAGCTTGGCCAGCACCATATGCACGATGTTTTCCGACAGCGGGTGGTCGCCTCCGGAGATAAAGATCTTGTTGCCCTTGAGTCGATAGCTGCCGTCAGCCGCAGGTTCGGCGCGGGTACGAATATCCGACAGCGATGAGCCCGCGTGGGGTTCTGTCAGGGCCATGGTGCCGAAGAAACGCCCGTCGATCATCGGTTGCAGGAAGCGCTGTTTTTGCTCCTCGGTGCCGAAGCTTTCGATCAGGTTGGCCGCGCCCATGGTCAGGAATGGGTAGGAAGTGGATGCCGCGTTGGCGGACTGGAAGTGCGCAAAGCAGGCCTGGGACAGCAAGGTCGGCAACTGCATGCCACCGGCTTCGAAACTGCGGGCGGCATTGAGGAAACCGGCTTCCAGGAACGCATCCACGGCCGGTTTGACTTCCGGAATCAGGATCGCCTTGCCGTCTTCGTAGCGCGGTTCGTTCTCGTCGTTTTTGCGGTTATGCGGCGCGAAATATTTTTCGGCGATGGAGCGCGCGGTGCTGATGGCCGCATCGAAGGTTTCGCGATTGTGCTCGGCAAACCGCTCGCGCTGGGTCAGGCCCTCGGCATCGAGGACTTCGTACAGCTCGAAAGCCAGATTGCGGGAACTGAGCAGCATCTCGGACATGGCGGCTTACCTTTGGAGGAATTGGCCTGAGTCTAAGTGCGCGAATTAAGGGTGAACAGCAAGATTGATCTAAGTGATGGAGTGGCAAAACACAGATGATCATTTGAAGTGCGATCAAATGTGGGAGGGGGCTTGCCCCCGATAGCGATGGGTCAGCCAGAGATAAGTTGACTGATCCACCACAATCGGGGGCAAGCCCCCTCCCACATGTTTACCGCGTTTCGTCAGTTAGCCGATGGTCATCAGGCTGGCGTTACCGCCCGCTGCAGCGGTGTTAACGCTCAACGCCCGTTCGATCACCAGGCGCTCCAAGGCAATGGATGTTTCGCCCTGAGACAAGCCATGCACCCCGACAATCGCCCCACCGCGCTGTGCCACTTGCTGGCACACCGCACGCAGTTGGTCTGAATCACCGTGATGCAGGACGGCGTCAAACACCACCTCGTCCTTGGTCCAATCCGCCACGCGCTTGATCTTCGCTTGAATTTCCTTCGGCAAGCGTAGGAGCACGGCCTTGGTCAGGTCAGTTTCCGGCCATACCGCCGAACCGCCGACGGCCAATACGGCCGCCAGTTGAGTCAACAGATCGCCTTCCACTTCCGCCAGGCACAGTACGTGCTCGCGGGGCAGGATGGCGTAGCTGTTGCGCTCGCCGGTCGGACCCGCCAACTGACGGGTGATCCCGCTTTGGGATTGCGCGGCGAACTGGCTGCACAGAGCACTCAGCTCGCTGAACGAATTGCTGTCGGCCCAGGTTTTCAGGGCGGTCAGCGGTTGGCTCATCGCGTCGCGCAGACGCACATCCGGTGCAGTCAACGTGTCGCCACGTACGAAGGATTGCTCAATCGCATCGGTAGGACGGGTCGACAGCAAGCGGTACAGGTACAGCGGACCACCGGCTTTCGGGCCAGTGCCCGACAGGCCTTCGCCGCCGAACGGCTGCACGCCGACCACGGCACCCACGATGTTGCGGTTCACGTAGACGTTACCGGCATTGACGTTGTCGATCACCTTGGCGATGGTCTCGTCGATACGGGTGTGCACGCCCAGGGTCAGGCCGTAGCCGGAGGCGTTGATCTGGCCGATGAGCTGGTCGATCTCTTTGCGCTTGTAGCGCACCACGTGCAGTACCGGGCCGAAGATCTCGCGTTGCAGTTCGTCAAAGCTTTCCAGTTCGATCAGGGTTGGCATCACGAAGGTGCCGCGCTTGATTTCTTCACCGTCGGCAATTGCCACCTGGTACACATTGCGGCCTTTGTCGCGCATGGCCTGGATGTGTTTCTCGATGCCGGCCTTGGCTTCGGCGTCGATCACCGGGCCGATGTCTACCGACAGGCGCTCCGGGTTGCCAAGGCGGCATTCAGCCATGGCGCCCTTAAGCATTTCGATGACGCGGTCTGCCGAATCTTCCTGCAGGCACAGTACCCGCAGGGCCGAGCAACGCTGGCCGGCGCTGTCGAAGGCCGACGACACCACGTCGATGACCACTTGTTCGGTCAGTGCCGAAGAATCCACGATCATCGCGTTCTGGCCACCGGTTTCGGCGATCAGCGGGATCGGACGGCCCTGGGCATCCAGGCGGCCGGCGACATTGCGTTGCAGCAGGCGCGCGACTTCGGTGGAACCGGTGAACATCACGCCTTTGACGCGATCATCACCGACCAGGCGGGCACCCACGCTTTCGCCCTGGCCCGGCAGCAGTTGCAGCACGCCTTCCGGAATACCGGCTTCCAGCAGGATGCGCACGGCTTGTGCAGCCACCAGCGGGGTTTGCTCGGCAGGTTTGGCCAATACCGGGTTGCCGGCGGCCAATGCGGCTGCGACTTGACCACTGAAAATCGCCAGCGGGAAGTTCCAAGGGCTGATGCAGACCACTGGGCCCAGCGGACGGTGTGCATCATTGGTGAAGTCGTTACGGGCCTGTACGGCGTAGTAACGCAGGAAGTCCACAGCTTCACGCACTTCGGCGATGGCGTTGGCGAAGGTTTTGCCGGCTTCGCGAGCCAGCAGTCCCATCAGCGGTTGGATCTCGCCTTCCATCAGGTCGGCGGCACGTTCCAGAATCGCGGCACGCTCGGCGGGCGGGGTGGCCTGCCAGATCGGGCCAGCGTTGATGGCGCATTGAATCGCGTTGTCGACGTCTTCGACGGTAGCTTCTTGAACCTGACCAACCACATCACGCAGGTCAGACGGGTTCAGTACTGGCGCAGCCGGTTGATCACTGGTGGCGCAACCCAGCATCGGCGCGGCTTTCCAGTTGTTGTGTGCGGTTGCCAGCAAGGCGCAGGACAGCGACGCCAGGCGGTGTTCGTTGGCCAAGTCGATACCGGCCGAGTTGGCGCGGTCGCTGCCGTACAGGTCGCGCGGCAATGGAATACGCGGGTGCGGCAAGCCGAAGCCGCCTTCCTGCGTGGCCATTTGCTCGATGCTGGCCACTGGATCAGCCACCAGCTCCTGAATGGAGATGGACTGGTCGGCGATGCGGTTAACGAACGAGGTGTTGGCGCCGTTTTCCAGCAGGCGACGCACCAGGTAAGCCAGTAACGTTTCGTGGGTGCCGACCGGTGCGTACACGCGGCACGGACGGTTCAGTTTGCCGTCGGAAACCTTGCCTACGACCTGCTCGTACAGCGGCTCACCCATGCCGTGCAGGCATTGGAACTCGTACTGGCCGGGGTAATAGTTCTGACCGGCGATATGGTAAATGGCGGACAGGGTGTGGGCGTTGTGCGTGGCGAACTGCGGGTAGATGACTTCCGGCACCGACAGCAGCTTGCGTGCACAGGCAATGTAGGAAACGTCGGTGTACACCTTGCGGGTATACACAGGGTAGCCTTCCAGGCCTTCGACTTGGGCGCGTTTGATCTCGCTGTCCCAGTACGCGCCTTTTACCAGGCGGATCATCAGGCGATGGCGGCTGCGGCGCGCCAGGTCGATGACGTAGTCGATTACATAGGGGCAACGCTTTTGATAGGCCTGGATCACGAAACCGATGCCGTTCCAGCCGGTCAGTTGCGGCTCGAAGCACAGGCGCTCCAGCAGATCGAGGGACAGCTCAAGGCGGTCGGCCTCTTCGGCGTCGATGTTCAGGCCGATGTCGTATTGCTTGGCCAGCAAGGTCAGGGACAGCAGGCGCGGGTACAGCTCGTCCATCACGCGCTCGTACTGCGCACGGCTGTAACGCGGGTGAAGTGCCGACAGCTTGATGGAAATGCCCGGGCCTTCATAAATCCCACGGCCGTGAGACGCTTTGCCGATGGAATGAATCGCTTGTTCGTACGACGCCAGGTATTTCTGGGCATCGTGTTCGGTGAGTGCGGCTTCACCGAGCATATCGTAGGAATAGCGGAAACCTTTGGCTTCGAACTTGCTGGCGTTGGCCAAGGCTTCGGCGATGGTTTCGCCGGTGACGAACTGCTCGCCCATCAGGCGCATGGCCATGTCGACGCCCTTGCGGATCATCGGCTCGCCGCTTTTGCCGATGATGCGGCTCAGGGACGAGGTCAAGCCGGCCTCATTATGGGTGGCGACCAGTTTACCGGTCAGCAGCAGACCCCAGGTGGCAGCGTTGACGAACAGCGACGGGCTGTTGCCCAGGTGCGGATGCCAGTTGCCGGTGCTGATCTTGTCGCGGATCAGCGCGTCACGGGTGCCCTTGTCCGGGATGCGCAGCAGCGCCTCGGCCAGGCACATCAGGGCCACGCCTTCCTGGGATGACAGGGAAAATTCCTGCAGCAGGCCCTGAACAATGCCGGCACGACCGCCAGCACTTTTCTGATTGCGCAGTTTTTCGGCAATCGAGGCGGCGAGCTTGTTGGTGGCTTCAGCCATTGGAGCCGGCAGACGCGCCTGCTCGATCAGCATCGGCACCACTTCCGGCTCTGGGCGACGGTAAGCGGCAGTGATGGACGCACGCAGTACGGACTGCGGCAGGATGCTCTCGGCGAATTCAAGGAAGCACTGGTGCGCATGGTCGGCCTGGACCTCACCCGCGTCATCGGCATCCTTGCTGCTCAAACCGTTGAGTTCGGTCAGGGTTGCACCACCCTCCAGTTTCTCCAGGTAATTGAAAATCGCCTGCTTGATCAGCCAGTGCGGCGTGCGATCAATGGAGGTCGCGGCTGCCTTCAGGCGTTCGCGGGTCGGGTCGTCAAGTTTGACCCCAAGGGTGGTCGTCGCCATTTTCTTATCCTCATGGGTGCCACTACCGAGTGGCATTAGCTGGCGGCAAGATTAGCTTTGCGCATGCAGAGGTGCAACCGGGTGCAACCCTTTTTATCCATGAAATTTTCGACGCTTCATCCGAATTAATTTTGACGCCAGCAGAATGCGCTTTGTCTTGGTGCTTTTACTTCTTAGATCGGCTGTTCTTGCTCCGAAAGGGAGCAAAAACAGGGTGGTTTGCGGATTTTGTACTCAGGTGCAACTTATTCCCCAGAAACTGGTTGCACCTTATTTGCTTTGTTGAATAGCATTCGCGGCCAAGGTGCAACCATCCGTAAACCGGGGTTCATCGGCTGACGGCTTTCCTGGGGAAACGTCAGTCATAAATGCGCGGCATGCAGCTACGTTTACCCACTGACCAGTGGGTGGCCGTCTGACAGACCGCCGCTACATAAAAACAAAGCCAGGGCGTCACTCAAATGAGCGTAAGTAATCCAACTCTGATCACATTCGTGATCTACATCGCAGCAATGGTGCTGATCGGCTTCATGGCCTATCGCTCCACCAACAACCTTTCCGATTACATCCTTGGCGGTCGCAGCCTCGGTAGCGTGGTGACAGCGTTGTCCGCCGGTGCTTCCGATATGAGCGGCTGGTTGTTGATGGGCCTGCCGGGCGCAATCTACATGTCCGGTCTGTCGGAAAGCTGGATCGCCATTGGCCTGATCGTCGGTGCCTACCTCAACTGGCTGTTCGTGGCCGGTCGCCTGCGGGTACAGACCGAACACAACGGCGACGCCCTGACGCTGCCGGATTACTTCTCCAGCCGTTTCGAAGATAAAAGCGGCCTGCTGCGGATCATCTCCGCAGTGGTCATCCTGGTGTTCTTCACCATCTACTGCGCTTCCGGCATCGTGGCCGGTGCCCGTCTGTTCGAAAGCACCTTCGGCATGTCCTACGAGACTGCTCTGTGGGCCGGCGCTGCGGCGACAATTGCCTACACCTTCGTCGGTGGTTTCCTGGCAGTGAGCTGGACTGACACCGTACAAGCCACGCTGATGATCTTCGCGCTGATCCTCACGCCGATCATCGTGCTGCTGGCCACCGGTGGTGTCGATACGACCTTCCTGGCGATCGAAGCGAAGAACCCTGACAACTTCAACATGCTGAAAAACACCACCTTCATCGGCATCATTTCGCTGATGGGCTGGGGCCTGGGCTACTTCGGCCAGCCGCACATCCTCGCGCGTTTCATGGCGGCGGATTCGGTGAAGTCGATTGCCAACGCACGCCGTATCTCCATGACCTGGATGATCCTGTGCCTGGGCGGCACTGTGGCCGTGGGCTTCTTCGGTATCGCTTACTTCTCGGCGCACCCGGAAGTGGCTGGCCCGGTCAACGAGAACCACGAACGTGTGTTCATCGAACTGGCCAAGCTGCTGTTCAACCCATGGATCGCGGGCGTACTGCTGTCGGCCATCCTCGCGGCCGTGATGAGTACCCTGAGCTGCCAACTGCTGGTGTGCTCCAGCGCCCTGACCGAAGACTTCTACAAAACCTTCCTGCGCAAGACCGCCTCCCAGGTTGAACTGGTCTGGGTCGGCCGTCTGATGGTGCTGCTGGTGGCGCTGATCGCCATCGCCATGGCTGCCAATCCAAACAACCGCGTCCTTGGCCTGGTCAGCTACGCCTGGGCCGGTTTCGGCGCGGCGTTTGGTCCTGTGGTACTGATCTCGGTGATCTGGAAAAACATGACCCGCAACGGCGCACTGGCCGGCATCCTGGTCGGCGCGATCACCGTGATCGTGTGGAAGCACTTCGAACTGCTGGGCCTGTACGAAATCATCCCAGGCTTCATCTTCGCCAGCCTCGCGATCTTCTTCGTGAGCAAGATGGGCGCCCCGACCGCCGGTATGGTCGAGCGCTTTGATGCGGCGGAAAAAGACTACAACCTCAACAAGTAATTCGCCGGGCGTTAAGCGCTCTACGAATTGAAAAAAGGCCCTCGTCCTACGGATGGCGGGCCTTTTTTTGCGCGTGTGTGTAGGGAGTTGCTGATTTATCGGGCGTGCGCTCTGCCGTGCAAAACAGTGGTGCAGAATCCACCGCCTACTCCTCGCAGAGAAACACCGGATGTTCGCTCCTGCCAATCAAAGTGCTTTTACCCTGACCCTCGACGGGGAGCCCAGTGAACTCAACGTCTTTGAGTTTCACGGTGCGGAAGCCATCAGCCAGCCGTACTGTTTTGACCTTGAACTGGTCAGTGAGCAGCCTGACCTCGACCTGGAAAGTTTGCTGCATCGCCAGGTTTATCTGCGTTTCGATGAGCTCGGCCATGGCGTCCACGGCCTGGTCTATCGGGTGGCGCAGGGCGACTCCGGGCGGCGCCTGACGCGTTATCAGATCAAGCTCGTGCCGCAATTGGCCTACCTGGCCCACAGCAGTCACCAGCGCATTTTTCAGCATCAAACGGTGCCGCAGATTGTTGCGCGGGTGCTGGTAGAGCAGGGGGTCCCTGCCGATCAATTCGAATTTCACCTGAGCGGTGTTTACCCCGAGCGCGAGTATTGCGTGCAGTTTGCTGAAAGCGACTTATCGTTCATTCAGCGGCTGTGTGCTGAGGAGGGGATTCACTATCACTTCCAGCATTCGCCTGAACGGCACTTGCTGGTATTTGGCGATGATCAAACAGTATTCGCCCAACCCAATCAGCCAACGCCCTACATGCCAGGCTCAGGGATGGTGGCGGATACACCCGCGATCAAGCGCTTTGCCGTGCAACTGGAAACCCGCACCACGGCGGTCAACCTGCGTGACTACGATTTCCGTAAACCTAGCCTGGTGCTGGAGAGTGACGTGGCCAGCGAACAGCTGCCACGTCTTGAGGCGCAGGGCTATCCCGGCCACTTTTGCGACCGGTCCCATGGTAAGTACCTCGCGCAACGGGGGTTGGAGCGGCACCGTAGCGACTATCGAATTGCCCGCGGCAGCGGTGATGAGCCGGCATTGGTCAGCGGCCATTTCCTTACGTTGACCGGTCACCCGCGCGATCCATGGAATGACTTGTGGTTGGTGACTCACGTCACTCATGAAGGCAAGCAACCCCAGGTGTTGGAGGAGGCGGTGACCGAGGTCGCCGGTGGCGATTTTCGTCAGGGTTATCGCAACGAGTTTGTTGCTGCGCCGTGGGACGTGATTTTCCGACCGCCTTTGCCCGAGCAACCGCGGCCGACATTGGCGGGTTATCAAAACGCAGTGGTGACTGGCCCCGCCGACAGTGAAATCCACTGCGATGAATACGGGCGGGTCAAGGTGCAACTGGCCTGGGATCGAGCCGGGGAGCACAACGATCATTCCAGCTGCTGGCTGCGTGTCGCCAGCGGTTGGGCCCATGACCGCTATGGTGCGGTGCTTATTCCGCGAGTGGGTATGGAAGTGCTGGTGGGGTTCGTCAATGGTGATATGGACATGCCGCTGGTGGTGGGTTGCCTGCCCAACGCTGCGACATCGCTGCCCCTCGACCTACCGGCCGACAAAACCCGCAGCATCTTGCGCAGTCGGAGCAGCCCCGGTGGAGGTGGCTACAACGAACTGCGCATCGAAGACCGCAAGGGCGCCGAGGAAATTTACCTGCGCGCCCAGCGAGATTGGACCCAGCATGTGCTGCATGACCAGCGGGTGGAGGTCGACAATCAACGTCGTATCAGGGTGGCGGGCGAGTCGCACCATGAGCTTCAAGGCGAAGAGCTGCGCATCACTCACGGCAATCGGCTCACCGAACTCAAGCAGGATGATCACCTGGTGATCGGCGGCTCGCAGCAGGTAAAGGCTGGGCTGACCATTCAGATCGGTGCAGGCCAAAGCGTTGTTATTGATGCGGGGGCCATCGTGACGATCCAGGCGGGAGGGCAGTCGATCACGTTGTCTGCGGGCGGTATTTTCAGCAGCGTGCCGATTCAGTTGGGAAGTGGTCCTGCTCCTGTGGCAGCGCCGTTGATGCCTGGAGTGAAGGAGAAGCTGTTGGCGGTTATCCCCGCGCCCCTGAGCCTGGTGCAGGTGGCTAGCCTCAAACGTAGCGCTCCCTTTTGCGAAGAGTGTGAGCGCTGCAAGAGAGGGCAGTGCGATATCGCTCATTCAGCTCAGCCTTAAAAGGAAGTTATCCCCATGCCTGAACGGTTGATCCCCAGCGCTTGGCTTACACAATTCCCTCTGCTTCCCAATGAGCAGCTCTTCGTGGTGTTGGGCGCTGCCAGCGACGCCAATCCGCTTGCTGCCTGGCGAGCCACCTCAGCCGCATCGCTGCCCCAATCAATTTGGACAGGCACGGCTTACGCCGAATGGGAGGAGGTCATGCCTTACTTGGGCATCGTCGAACCTGACAGCGCCTTTCTTGAATGGGCTGCAACCACTGAAACAATGGATTGGGGGTGGCTGGCGGTATCTTCCAGTCCGTTAGACGTCGTCATCGCGCACCTCCAAAGTTTGACCAAGGTCTATCTGCCGGATGGCCAGGAAGTGTTTTTGCGATTCTGGGATGGCACCCAGTGTCTGCCGATGTTGCAGGGGCTAGGCGAGGAGGCGGCAAAAGTATTGCCGGTGTTCCAGCGCTACTTGATCAACGGCCAGCCGCTGACGGTCGCGACGGGGCCTGCGACCGAGGCCAACACCAGCCCTTGGTGGCGAGTCCCCGCATCGCTCTTGGCACACCTGGCAGAGCAGTCACCGCAAACCTTGATTGATAACCTGCTGCAATGGCTCGAAGAGCAGCGGCCCGACCTGTACACCGCCTTCACGTTGGCGACCTTGCAGCACAAGGTCGCCTATTTCGCTCGTCGGCCGGATATCACCCATGGGGCGTTGGCCGAATATCTGGCCTTAGAGTTGAGTTGAGCCCAGCGCCTGTTGCAGGTCCTCGATCAAATCTTCAATCGCCTCGATGCCCACTGACAGGCGAATCATCTCCGGCTTCACGCCGGCCTTGGCCTGTTCCTGTTCGTTCATTTGTCGATGGGTAGTGGACGCGGGGTGGCAGGCCAGGGACTTGGCGTCGCCGATATTCACCAAGCGTTTGAAGATTTGCAGGGCGTCGTAGAAGCGCACACCTGCCGCGTACCCGCCCTTCAGGCCGAATGAAAGGATCGCCGAGGGTTTGCCTTGCAGGTATTTCTGCGCCAATGCGTGATGGGGGTGATCCGGCAGCCCCGCATAGCTGACCCATTCCACATCGGCATGGCCTTGGAGGAATTGCGCGACCTTGAGGGCATTTTCCGTATGGCGTTCCATGCGCAGGGCCAGGGTTTCCAGGCCCTGGAGCAGCAGGAAGGCGTTCATGGGCGCCAGTGCTGCGCCGGTGTTACGCAACGGTACGGTGCGCGCGCGGGCGATGAAGGCGGCGGGGCCGAACTTTTCGGTGTAGACCACGCCGTGGTAAGCCGGCTCGGGCTGGTTGAGGCCGGGGAATTTTTCCGGGTATTGGGTCCAGGGGAAGGTGCCGCTGTCGACGATTGCACCGCCCAGGGAGTTGCCATGGCCGCCGATGTATTTGGTCAGCGAGTGCACCACAATGTCGGCGCCGAACTGGATTGGCTTGCACAGGATCGGTGTGGCCACGGTGTTATCCACCATCAGCGGCACGCCGCGGGCATGGGCGACCTCTGCCAGGGCTTCGATGTCGATGATATTGCCCGCCGGGTTGCCGATGCTTTCGCAATACACCAGCTTGGTGTTGTCGTCGATCAGTTCGGCGATGGCCGCGGCACTGTCGTCGCGGGCGAAGCGTACGTCGACGCCAAAGCTGGGCAGCAAGTGGGCGAACAGGGTGTAGGTGCCGCCGTAGAGCTGTGGCGTAGTGACGATATTGTCGCCGGCGCGAGTGAGGGTCTGGATCGCATAGTGAATGGCCGCGCTGCCGGCCGACACGGCCAGTGCCGCAATACCGCCTTCGAGGGCGGCGATGCGTTGCTCCAACACATCATTGGTGGGGTTCATGATGCGCGTGTAGATATTGCCGGGCACGTCGAGGTTGAACAGGTCGGCACCGTGCTGGGCGTTATCGAATTCGAAAGCGACGTTCTGGTAGATCGGCACGGCCACGGCCTTGGTGGTCGGGTCCGACTTGAAGGCGTGGTGCAGTGCGATGGTGGCGTCTTTCATGATTGTTATTGACCTCCCTGGATGGTGGATGGCCACAATAAATCCGCCTTGGCGCCAGCATTTAGATTTTTTTCAGTCCCCGTCCTGCTTTTACGACATAAGCACCGCCCGGCATGCAGCCCTGCACCTTTGCGCCCGTAGAAGGTAAACTTCGCCCCCTGCGCAGGAGCAACCATGAATTATCGTCACGCCTTTCACGCCGGCAACCACGCCGATGTCTTCAAACACCTGACCTTGACCCGCCTCATCGCCCTGATGTCGCGCAAGGAGCAGCCGTTCGCCTACCTCGACACCCACGCAGGGATTGGTCTGTACGACCTGCAAGGCGACCAGGCCAATCGCACGGGTGAATATCTGGAAGGCATCGCGCGCCTATGGGGCGAAAGCGACCTGCCGCCGCTGACTGCCGATTACATGCGCGTGCTGCACGAGATGAATCCTGACGGTCAGTTACGCTACTACCCTGGCTCGCCGGAATTGGCGCGGCGCCTCACGCGCCCACAGGACCGCGTGTTGCTCAATGAAAAGCACCCGGAGGACGGCGTGCTGCTCAAAGACAATATGAAGGGTGATCGCCGCGTCAAAGTGCACTTGGGCGAAGGCTGGCATGTGCCGCGTGCCTTGCTGCCTGTGCCGGAAAAACGCGCGCTGATGCTGATCGACCCGCCGTTTGAAAAGCTCGACGAGATGCAACGCTGCGCCGCCTCCCTCAAGGAAGCCGTCAGCCGCATGCGCCAAACCGTCGCGGCGATCTGGTACCCGGTGAAGGATCAACGCATGCTGCGTCGCTTCTACCAGGACCTGGCCGGCACCGGTGCGCCGAAGTTGCTGCGTGTGGAATTGCTGGTGCATCCGCTGGACACGCCCAACACCTTGACGGGCTCGGGCCTGGCGATTGCCAACCCGCCTTGGGGTCTGGAAGAGGAATTGCGTGAACTGCTGCCGTGGCTGTCCAAGAAGCTTGGCCAGACCCAGGGTGGGTGGCAGATGGATTGGCTTATCGCCGAATAATCCTCGGCGCTGATCAAGTGTGGGAGGGGGCTTGCCTCCGATAGCGGTGGGTCAGCTACAGATGTACTGACTGACATTCAGCTATCGGGGGCAAGCCCCCTCCCACATTTTGATCTACGTCGGCTTTAGATCGGGCAGGTCACGCCGGTCCCGCCGATCCCACAGTAGCCCTGCGGGTTCTTCGCCAAGTACTGCTGGTGATACGCCTCGGCGAAGTACACCGTTGGGGCTTCTTCGATTTCCGTGGTGATAGCACCCAGGCCGGATTTGGTCAGCTCTTGCTGATAAGTCTCGGCACTGGCCTTCGCCGCCGCCAATTGCTCAGGCGTGGTCGCATAGACCACCGAACGGTACTGGCTGCCGATATCGTTGCCCTGGCGCATGCCCTGAGTTGGGTTGTGCAATTCCCAGAACATCTTCAACAGGTCTTCGTATTTCACTTTGGCCTGGTCATAAACCACCAGCACCACTTCACTGTGACCGGTCAGGCCGGAGCAGACTTCTTCGTAAGTCGGGTTCGGCGTGTAGCCGCCCGCGTAGCCGACCACGGTGCTGACCACGCCCTCGCGCTGCCAGAACCTGCGCTCCGCACCCCAAAAGCAGCCCAGGCCGAAGATGGCAAAACCCACGTCATCGACGAACGGGCCGAGCAGTGGGTTGCCGTTGACGAAGTGCGTCTCCGGCAGATTCATCGGGGTTTCACGACCAGGCAACGCTTGTTCTTGAGTAGGCAACACGTTTTTGTTCACCAGAATTTCCGAGCGCAAGACCATGATCAGTCCTCTCAGTCAGATTGAGTAAGGTAAGAATTCAGACAGCCAGTGTGCCCGAGTGTTACCGCGCTGTCAGGCGATTGGCCCGCGCGGGTAGCGTTTGAGCTTCTCAAGCAGCTCTGCGCCGGGGATTGGCCGGTCGAACAGGTAGCCCTGGCCTACGTCGCAGCGATGCCGACGCAGGAACGCCAGTTGCTCGGCGGTCTCGATGCCTTCGGCCACGACCTTGAGCTTGAGGTTGTGAGCCATGGCGATCACGGCCGAGGTGATTTCCATGTCGTCCTGGTTGTCCGGAATTTCATGGATAAAGCTGCGATCGATCTTAATGATGTCGATGGGGAATTTTTTCAGGTAGCTCAGCGACGAGTAACCGGTACCGAAGTCGTCCATGGCCAGGGTCAGGCCAAAACTCTTCAACTGATCCAGTTGCAGGCGCGTGTCTTCAGTGGCTTCCAGCAGCAGGCCTTCGGTCAGCTCCAGCTCCAGCAGGTTGGCCGGCAGCTCTTCTTCCTTGAGGATTGTGGCAATCGAGGCCACCAGGTCCGGGTCGGAGAACTGCTTGGGTGACAGGTTGATCGCCACCTGCAGGTTGCCCATGCCGGCGGCGCTCAGTTGCTTGCTCATGCGGCAGGCCTGGCGGGCGATCCATTTGCCGATGGGGATAATCAGCCCCGTCTCTTCGGCCACGCTGATGAACTGATCGGGACGGATCATGCCCTTTTCCGGGTGATTCCAGCGCAGCAGCGCTTCCATGCCCAGTAACCGCCCGCTGCGCAGGCACAGCTTGGGCTGGTAGAACACGTCCAGTTCGTTCTGGGTCAGTGCGCGCCGCAGGTTGTTTTCCACGAACAGCTTGTAGCTGGCCTCGGCGTTCAGCGCCTCTGTAAACACCTGAACCTGGTGTTTGCCGTTGGCCTTGGCCTTGTGCAGGGCCAGGCCGGCGTTGCGCATCAGGGTCTGCGGGTCGCGCCCGTGCAGCGGCGCGCAGGCCAGGCCCACGGAACCGGTGACGCTGATCAATTGGTTGTCGACGAACATCGGTTTGTCGAGCGTCGCCAGCAATTGGCTGGCGACCTGCTGGCCGCTTTCCAGGTCGGTGTCGTCCAGCAACACCGCAAACTCGTTACTGGCAAAGCGCGCCAGGCTGCCGCTGGCACTCAGGCTGTTGCGCAGGCGGCGGGCCAGGCTGATCAGCAGCTTGTCGCCGGTCTGGTGGCCGAGGCTGTCATTGATGCGCTTGAAGTTGTCGATGTCCACCAGCAACAGGCTGATCGGGCTGTCGCTGTCGCGGGCAAAACGTTCATCGAGGTTGCGGATGAATGCCGGACGGTTGCCCAGGTTGGTCAGGTTATCGGTGTAGGCCAGGCGCTCGATGCGCTGCTGGGCCAGCTTGTTCTGGGTGATGTCTTCGTAGATGCCGATGTAGTGGGTCAGCTCACGGTTGTCGCCATACACCTTGGAAATCGACAGCTGGCCCCAGTAGGGCTCGAGGTTTTTGCGTCGGCTCTTGAACTCGCCCTGCCAGCTGTTGCTCTTGGCCAGGCTCGATGGGGCGTCGAACAGCAATTCGCTGAGGTTTTCCAGGGCGGGCAATTGCGCCAGGCGGTGGCCATGGACTTCTTCGGCGCTGTACTGGGTGATCGCGGTGAAGCTTGGGTTGACGTACTCCACCACGCCGTCGCAATTGACCAGCAGAAAGGCGTTGGCGCTTTGCTCCACCGCACGCTGGAACAAATGCAGGGCGCTGGTGGCAGTACGGCGGTTGTGGTTGTTGATCACTTGCGCGAACTGGTCCGCGAGCTCGCCGGCGAAGGCGATCTCGTCAGCCTGCCAGTCACGCGGGCTGCCGCACTGCTCCAGGCACAATACGCCGACCACTTGGCCGTCGACGCGGATGCTCGCATCGAGCATGGCGTGGATGTCTCTGTTGCGTAGATTCTCGGCCATTTCGCGGGTGCGCGGATCGCGCATGGCGTTGGTGGCGTCGATGGCGCGGCTGCTTTGCAAGGCTTCCAGATAATCCGGGAAGCGGCTGGCATCGATGGGTTCGGGCAGATGGTGCTGTTGGTTATTGCGGTGGTAAGCCGAGATTGGCACCAAGCGCTGGTCTTCGAGGTTCCAGATGCTGGCGCAGTCGATCTGGTAGATATCGCAGGCGCTGCGCGTGATCAGCTCGGCGGCTTCCTGAAGCGAATTGTTGGCGGTGTAGCGCTGGCGGGCCAGCAGCAGGATCAGTTCCTGCTGGGCGCGCACTCGTTCAAGGTGCTGCAATTGCTCCTGCTGGGCGCGCTGGTTCAGCTCCAGGGCGATTTGCAGGCGGCTGTTCTGGCTTTCCAGATCCTCGGTCGGGACGGGTAAGGGAAGCTCGCTGAACAGACCATCAACCACCATCAGGTAGCCGCGCAGCAGATGGCGATTGTGTTGTTTATAGGCTTCGCCCATTTCCAGCAGGCTCAGGGGGCCGTCACTGGTGTGCAGGGTGTAGCGCACCAGGTAATGAGGGCTCTGGGTCAATTGCTGCTGGATGATGTCGTGCAGTTGATAGCGGGCCTGGGGTTCCATCAGGCTGGCGTATGGCGTGCCGAGCAGGGCACACAACTCGACCGCAGGCAGGCCGAATTGGCGCTCGCAATTGGGGTCAAGGTACAGGAGAGCCCAGCTTGCCTCATTAAGCCGCTCGAAACGCAGCATACCGAGGCGCGAAGGCACCGGTAACTGCGTCACTACCTCGGCCGCCATACGGGCGACATCGGGTTGGCTTTTCATGGGGAGACTCACTTCAAAAAACGCGCACGGCGCAGGGCTCACGCCCTCTTTTTTTGTTGCCTGTGGCAAGGTTGCATCATGCGGCACAGACTGACAAGAGAGGATGAAGGCTAAGTGCTATAAGGGGGTTATCGGCCGGGCGAGGGATTTCTTCAATCGAGATGACAGAAGGTGTACAAACCTGTTCTGTCTGTATCGAAAAGCAAAAAAAGCCCCGCCAAATTGACGGGGTTGAGGTACGAGCGTGGCGCTCGGAAATCGGTGCAACCAAGTCTCCCCGGTGAAGGGGAGACCTGATCTGGCTTACAGCAAGATGGTGCGGATGTCGTTCAGCAGCTGGCTCAGACGCTGGGTAAAGCGTGCAGCGGCCGCGCCGTTGATCACACGGTGATCGTAGGACAGCGACAGTGGCAGCATCAGCTTCGGCTGGAACGCTTTACCGTCCCAGACCGGCTGGATGGTTGCCTTGGAAACACCCAGGATCGCCACTTCCGGCGCGTTGACGATTGGCGTGAAGCCAGTGCCGCCAATGTGACCGAGGCTGGAGATCGTGAAGCAGGCGCCTTGCATGTCGTCTGCGGTCAGCTTCTTGTCGCGGGCCTTGGCAGCCAACGCAGCCGCTTCGGCAGCGAGTTGCAGCAGGCTCTTCTGGTCGACGTTCTTGATGACCGGTACCAGCAGGCCGTCAGGGGTGTCTACAGCGAAGCCCACGTTGACGTATTTCTTGCGAATGATCGCTTTGCCGCTTGGCGCCAGTGAGCTGTTGAAGTCCGGCAGCTCCTTGAGCAGGTGTGCACACGCCTTGAGCAGCAGTGGCAGCACGGTCAGTTTCACGCCAGCCTTCTCGGCCACGGCTTTCTGCGCAACGCGGAAAGCTTCCAGGTCGGTGATGTCGGCCTGGTCGAACTGGGTTACGTGCGGAATGTTCAGCCAGCTGCGGTGCAGGCTCGACGCGCCGATTTGCATCAGGCGAGTCATTGGCACTTCTTCGGTCTCGCCGAAGCGGCTGAAGTCCACGACCGGGATCGGTGGAATGCCTGAGCCGCCGGTAGCAGCGCCGGCAGCCGGAGCTTCCTTGGCTTTCTGCATCATGGCTTTGACGTAAACCTGCACATCTTCCTTCAGCACGCGGCCATGTGGGCCAGTGGCCGACACAGCGTTCAGCTCGACGCCGAATTCACGGGCCAGTTGGCGTACCGCCGGGCCAGCGTGAACCTTGGCACCGCTTGGCGCAGGTGCAGCAGCAGCTGGAGCCGGTGCGGCCTCGGCTTTTGCAGCAGGTGCGGGTGCAGCGGCCGGTGCAGCTTCAGCTTTGGCAGCAGCCGGAGCGGCGGCGGCGGGGGCTGGAGCGGCAGCCGGTGCGGCGCCTTGTACTTTCAGCTTGAGGATGAAGTCACCGGTGCCGACTTCGTCTTCCAGCTTGACTGCGATGCTTTCCACCACGCCAGCAGCCGGCGAAGGAATTTCCATGGAAGCCTTGTCGGATTCCAGGGTGATCAGCGATTGGTCGGCTTCGACGGTGTCGCCAACCTTGACCAACAGCTCGATGATCTTGGCCTTGCCCGACGAACCGATGTCCGGAACATGAATGTCCTGAACAGAGGCGGCGGCCGGTGCAGCAGCCGGGGCCGCAGGGGCCTCGGCTGCAGCGGCAGGCTTTTCAGCGGCAGGCGCTGGTGCAGCAGCGGCAGCAGGAGCCGCCGCAGGTGCAGCATCAGCGGCACCTTCGATTTCCAGCTCCAGCAGTTCGTCGCCTTCTTTCAGGCGGTCGCCCAGCTTCACTTTTAGGCTCTTGACCACGCCGGCCTTGGGAGCAGGGATTTCCATGCTCGCCTTGTCCGACTCCAGGGTCAGGATGCTCTGGTCGGCTTCGACTTTGTCGCCGACCTTCACAAACAGCTCGATTACTTCACCTTCACCGCTGCCGATGTCAGGTACGCGAATGAGTTCGCTCACAAAAAATCTCCTCAGCAGTCCAGTGGGTTGCGTTTTTCCGGGTTGATCCCGAACTTGACGATAGCGTCAGCCACCACCTTAGGTTCGATCTCACCACGGTCAGCCAAGGCTTCCAGGGCTGCCAACACCACGAAGTGACGGTCGACTTCGAAGAAGTGACGCAGCTTCTTACGGCTGTCACTGCGGCCGAAACCGTCGGTACCCAGGACTTTGAATTCCTTGGACGGGACCCACTGGCGAATTTGTTCAGCGAACAGCTTCATGTAGTCGGTAGAGGCAATGACTGGACCTTTACGGCCGGCCAGGCACTCTTCGACGTAGCTCTTCGCGGGTTTCTGACCAGGATGCAGGCGGTTGCTGCGCTCTACGGCCAGGCCGTCGCGACGCAGTTCGTTGAAGCTGGTAACGCTCCACACGTCGGCGCCGACGTTGAATTCGTCACGCAGGATCTTCGCTGCTTCACGCACTTCACGCAGGATGGTGCCGGAGCCCATCAGCTGTACGTGGTGCGCTGCTTCCTTGGTGTCTTCTTCGAGCAGGTACATGCCCTTGATGATGCCTTCCTCGACACCGGCCGGCATGGCTGGCTGCTGGTAGGACTCGTTCATCACGGTGATGTAGTAGAAAACGTCCTGCTGCTCTTCGGTCATTTTCTTCATGCCGTCCTGGATGATCACCGCCAGCTCATAGCCGTAGGTTGGATCAAAGGTGCGGCAGTTCGGGATGGTGGCAGCCAGGATGTGGCTGTGACCGTCTTCGTGTTGCAGGCCTTCGCCGTTCAGCGTGGTCCGGCCGGCGGTGCCGCCGATCAGGAAGCCACGGGTACGGCTGTCGCCTGCTGCCCAAGCCAGGTCGCCGATACGCTGGAAGCCGAACATCGAGTAGAAGATGTAGAACGGCAGCATCGGCTGGTTGTGGCTGGAGTACGAAGTACCGGCAGCGATGAAGGAGCTCATGGCGCCCGCTTCGTTGATGCCTTCTTCGAGGATCTGGCCCTTCTTGTCTTCCTTGTAGAACATCACCTGGTCTTTATCGACTGGCTCATAGAGCTGGCCGACGGAGGAGTAGATGCCCAACTGACGGAACATGCCTTCCATACCGAAGGTACGGGCTTCGTCCGGGATAATCGGAACGATGCGTGGACCGATTTCCTTGTCCTTGACCAACTGCGCGAGGATCCGCACGAAGGCCATGGTGGTGGAAATTTCACGGTCGCCCGAACCGTCCAGGATAGCCTTGAGGGTGCTCAGGTCCGGGGTCGGTACGGAGAAACTGTTGGCGCGGCGCTGTGGTACGAAACCGCCCAGTGCAGTGCGGCGCTCGCTCAGGTAGCGGGCTTCGGCGCTGTTTGGCTCTGGCTTGAAGAACGGCAGGTTTTCCAGCTCTTCGTCCTTGACCGGGATGTCGAAGCGGTCGCGGAACAACTTCAGGCTGTCGACGTCGACTTTCTTGGTGTTGTGCGCAGTGTTCTTCGCTTCGCCAGCACCGGTGCCATAACCCTTGATGGTCTTGGCCAGGATGACGGTTGGTTGTTCTTTGTGGTTGACCGCTTCGTGGTACGCCGCGTAGACCTTGTACGGGTCGTGGCCGCCACGGTTGAGTTTCCAGATCTCGTCGTCGGACAGGTCTGCAACCATTGCCTTGAGTTCAGGCGTGTTGAAGAAGTGTTCACGTACGAACGCGCCGTCTTTGGCTTTGTAGTTCTGGTACTCGCCGTCGATGACTTCGTCCATGCGACGTTGCAGGATACCGTCAACGTCCTTGGCCAGCAGTGGGTCCCAGAAACGGCCCCAGATGACTTTGGTCACGTTCCACTGAGCACCGCGGAACACGCCTTCGAGTTCCTGGATGATCTTGCCGTTGCCGCGAACCGGGCCGTCGAGGCGCTGCAGGTTGCAGTTGATGACGAAGATCAGGTTGTCCAGCTTCTCGCGGCCGGCCAGGGAGATGGCGCCCAGGGATTCCGGCTCGTCGCACTCGCCGTCGCCCAGGAAGCACCAGACTTTCTGCTTGCCTTCAGGGATGAAGCCACGGGCTTCCAGGTACTTCATGAAACGTGCCTGGTAGATCGCTTGAATTGGACCCAGACCCATGGAAACGGTCGGGAACTGCCAGAAATCAGGCATCAGCCAAGGGTGCGGGTAGGACGACAAGCCGCCACCGTCGACTTCCTGGCGGAAGTTGTTCATCTGGTCTTCGGTGATGCGACCTTCCATGAACGCGCGGGCATAAACGCCTGGCGAGGTGTGACCCTGGAAGTAGATCAGGTCGCCGCCGTGTTCGTCGGTCGGGGCCTGGAAGAAGTAGTTGAAGCCAATGTCATACAGGGTTGCGCTGGAAGCGAAGCTGGAGATGTGACCGCCCAGGTCCGAATCTTTCAAGTTCGTGCGCATTACCATCGCCATGGCGTTCCAACGTACCAGCGAGCGAATGCGGCGTTCCATGAACAGGTCGCCAGGCATGCGTGCTTCGTGGGTAACGGGGATGGTGTTGCGGTATGGCGTGGTGATGGCGTAGGGCAGTTGCGAGCCGCTGCGGGTCGCGAGTTCGCCCATACGGGTCATCAGGTAGTGAGCACGGTCTTCGCCTTCTTTGTCGAGAACCGATTCCAGGGCGTCCAGCCATTCCTGGGTTTCGACGGGATCGAGGTCTTGCATGGCTTGCTCCAGGGCGGAAAGGCTACCAGAATCGGTTGCCTGAAGTTTGCGACTGGCCTTGTGGGCAGACGACATAAATTCTTGGATGGCCGAAGGTTGCTTCGGCGTCCTGTAGTTTTACTACAAATCGTCGGCCATTTCAGCCTTTCGAATGTATATACGAGTAGTAAAACTACACAAGACCGAGCGTATGGCTCGGTCTGGCTGGTGAGCATAATCGTTATTGTTGATCTTTTGCGAACAAGAAAAGGTAGAAGTTTAATGTTGTCTGCCAAAAACTATAAATTTTCAGCTATTTATAACCTTTGTTCGACAGTCCTTCATCGAGCGTGCTTCTTGCGTTCGCAGCAACAAGCCCATTACGCGCCGATCAAGGATAGACCATGAGCCTTCCAATGCTGGCCGAATTGCCGGCCATTCTCCTCCCAATTGCCCAGCGGGCCGAGCAGTCATTTCGTGACGCAGTGGCCGCGCTGGAGGACGATCATGGACTTTGTACGTGGACGCCGCAACGCTGGGCCGACTTCGCCCGGGTGTGCGCCGCCAGTGATTTCGTCATTGAACAGAGTGTTCGTGACCCTTTGATGTTGCTGGAGCTGGTGGCCTGGGGTGAGCTGGACCGCGGCTTTGCGCCGGGCGAGCTGTGCGGGCAAATTGCAGGCGCTGTGCAACAGGCTGAAACCGAAGACGAACTGGGCCGCGTATTGCGTCGCCAGCGCACGCGCCAGCAAGTACGGATTATTTGGCGCGACCTTACCCGTCAGGCTGATCTGGTGCAGACCTGTCGTGATCTGTCCGACATGGCTGACGCCTGCATCGACCAAGCCTACCAATGGCTGTACCAACGCCACTGCGTGCAGTTCGGCACGCCCACCGGCCGGCGCAGCGGCGAGCCGCAGCACATGGTCATCCTTGGCATGGGCAAGCTCGGCGCGGTGGAGCTGAACCTCTCGTCGGATATCGACCTGATCTTCGCCTACCCCGAAGGCGGCGAAACAGTGGGCGTGAAGCGTTCACTGGATAACCAGGAGTTCTTCATTCGCCTTGGTCAAAAACTGATCAAGGCCCTCGACCCCATGACCGTCGACGGTTTTGTGTTCCGCGTTGATATGCGCCTGCGTCCTTACGGTTCGGCCGGAGCGCTGGTGCTCAGTTTCAATGCGCTGGAGCAGTACTACCAGGATCAGGGCCGCGACTGGGAACGCTACGCCATGATCAAGGCGCGCGTAGTGGCAGGCGACCAGGTGGCCGGTGCGCAATTGCTCGATATGCTGCGACCGTTTGTGTACCGCCGCTACCTGGACTTCTCCGCCATCGAAGCGCTGCGCACCATGAAGCAGTTGATCCAGCAGGAAGTGCGGCGCAAAGGCATGGCCGACAATATCAAGCTCGGCTCGGGCGGTATCCGCGAGGTGGAATTCATCGCTCAGGCCTTCCAGTTGATTCACGGCGGTCGCGACCTCAGCCTGCAACAACGCCCGCTGCTCAAAGTGCTCGGTACCCTGGAGGGCCAGGGTTACCTGCCGCCGGCGGTGATCGCCGAGTTGCGCAATGGCTACGAGTTCCTGCGCTACACCGAGCATGCCATCCAGGCAATAGCTGACCGCCAGACCCAAATGCTTCCGAGCACTCCGGAAGATCAGGCGCGCATTGCCTTTATGCTGGGCTTTGCCGACTGGTCCGCGTTCCATGAGCGCCTGATGCACTGGCGTGGCCGGGTGGACTGGCACTTCCGCCAAGTGATTGCCGACCCCGATGAAGAAGAGGGCGAAGAAAGCGAGTTGGTAGTGGGCGGTGAGTGGTTGCCGCTATGGGAAGAATCCCAGGATGAAGACGCCGCCTGCCGCCAATTGACCGAAGGCGGCTTCACTGACGCGCCCAGGGCGCTCAAGGCCCTGGCTGGTTTGCGCGGCAGCCCGCAGTTACGTGCGATGCAACGCCTCGGTCGCGAACGGCTGGATGCGTTTATCCCGCGCCTGTTGGCCCAGGCGGTCGAACACGCCAACCCGGACCTGGTGTTGGAGCGCGTGCTGCCGCTGGTGGAGGCCGTCGCCCGTCGCTCCGCTTACCTGGTGCTGCTCACGGAAAACCCCGACGCCCTGCGCCGCCTGTTGACCCTGTGCGCCGCCAGCCCGTGGATTGCTGAGCAGATCACCCGTTTCCCGCTGTTGCTGGACGAGTTGCTCAACGAAGGCCGCCTGTTCAAGCCGCCGCTGGCGCCGGAGTTGGCCGCCGAATTGCGCGAGCGCCTCACGCGTATCCCCGAGGACGACCTTGAGCAGCAGATGGAAGCGCTGCGTCACTTCAAGCTCGCCCACCGCCTACGCGTGGCCGCTTCGGAAATCGCCGGCAGCCTGCCGTTGATGAAAGTCAGCGACTACCTGACCTGGCTCGCCGAAGCCATCCTCGAACAAGTGCTGGCCCTGGCCTGGCGCCAGACCGTGGCGCGCCACGGCTCGCCGCAGCGTCTGGACGGCACCCTGTGCGATCCTGGGTTCATTATTGTCGGTTATGGGAAAGTCGGCGGGATCGAACTGGGGCATGGTTCGGACCTGGATCTGGTGTTTATCCATGATGGCGATCCGCAGGCCGAAACCGATGGCGCCAAGCCGATTGACGGCGCGCAGTTTTTCACGCGCCTTGGCCAGCGCATCATTCACCTGCTGACCACCCAGACCAACTCCGGTCAGTTGTACGAAGTGGATATGCGCCTGCGACCTTCCGGTGCGTCCGGTTTGCTGGTCAGTTCGCTGGGTGCATTTGATCGCTATCAACAAAATGAAGCGTGGACCTGGGAGCATCAGGCCCTGATCCGCGCGCGGGTGCTGGTTGGCAGTCAGGATGTGGGCCGTGCGTTCGAGCAGGTACGGGCTAAAGTGTTGGGGCGTGAGCGGGATCTGGCGAAACTGCGCCAGGAGGTCAGCGAGATGCGCACTAAGATGCGTGACAACCTGGGCACCAAGGCCACCACAGCCGGTACCGGCGCCAATGCCTTCGACGCCGCGGCCGTGTTCGACCTCAAGCAGGACGCCGGAGGTATCGTCGATATTGAATTTATGGTGCAATACGCGGCTTTGGCGTGGTCTGCCCAGCACCCATCGTTGCTGCGCTACACCGACAATATCCGCATTCTGGAAGGCCTGGAGCAGGTGGGGTTGATGCCCGCCGCCGATGCCCACCTGCTGCGCGAGGTGTATAAGGCCTACCGTTCCGCTGCGCATCGCCAGGCCTTGCAAAACGAGGCCGGTACGGTGGCTGGGGATCAGTTCGCCGACGAACGGCGACAGGTGATGCGCATCTGGCAGGAGCTGGGGTTGAGCTGAAACACTATTAGGGCGGGGAGGCATAAGCCTCCCCGCATCGTTTGTGGAAACTACATGAATATTCTGATCGTTGGGCCCAGTTGGGTCGGTGACATGGTGATGGCACATACACTGTTCCAGTGCTTGCGCCAGCGCCACCCAGACTGCCAGATCGACGTGCTCGCTCCTGAGTGGAGCCGGCCGATCCTTGAGCGCATGCCCGAAGTGCGCAACGCCTTGAGCTTCCCGCTCGGCCACGGCGCCCTGGAGCTGGCAACCCGCCGTCGCATCGGCAAATCCCTGGCCGGCCATTATGACCAGGCGATCCTGTTGCCCAACTCGCTGAAGTCGGCGCTGGTGCCGTTTTTTGCTGGCATCCCCAAGCGCACCGGCTGGCGCGGCGAGTTTCGCTACGTATTGCTTAACGATGTGCGCACGTTGGATAAGGCGCGCTATCCGCTGATGATCGAACGCTTCATGGCGTTGGCATATGAGCCAGGCGCGGAGCTGCCCAAGCCGTACCCGCGCCCGAGCCTGCAGATCGACCCAGTAACCCGCGACGCGGCCCTGGCCAAGTTCGGCCTGACGCTTGATCGCCCGGTGCTTGCCCTGTGCCCTGGCGCCGAGTTTGGCGAGTCCAAGCGCTGGCCGGCGGAGCACTACGCCAAAGTCGCCGAGATGAAGATTCGCGAAGGCTGGCAGGTGTGGTTGTTCGGCTCGAAAAAAGATCATCCGGTGGGTGAAGAGATTCGCCAGCGCCTGATTCCTGGCCTGCGCGAAGAGTCGGTGAACCTGAGTGGCGACACATCGCTGGCCGAGGCGATTGACCTGCTGTCTTGCGCGGATGCGGTGGTGTCCAACGACTCCGGCCTGATGCACGTGGCCGCAGCGCTGAACCGCCCATTGGTGGCCGTGTACGGTTCGACGTCTCCAGGGTTTACCCCGCCCCTGGCCGAAAAGGTTGAAGTGGTGCGCCTGGGCCTGGAATGCAGCCCGTGCTTTGACCGTACTTGCCGTTTCGGCCACTACAACTGCATGCGCCAGTTGCTGCCACAGCCGGTGAACGAGGCTTTGCAGCGGTTGCAGGGCACTGCGGTCGAGGTTCACTGAGTTGCGGGTACTGGTAATCAAGACCTCATCCCTGGGCGACGTGATTCATGCGTTGCCGGCACTCACCGACGCGGCGCGCGCGATCCCCGGCATTCAATTCGACTGGGTGGTGGAAGAAGGCTTCGCCGAGATCCCGACCTGGCACCCGGCCGTAGACAAAGTGATCCCGGTGGCGATCCGCCGCTGGCGCAAGAACCTCTGGCAGACCATCAAAAGCGGCGAGTGGCGGCGTTTCAAGCAGCAGATCCAGTCGACCAAATACGACCTGGTGATCGACGCCCAAGGCCTGCTCAAAAGTGCTTGGTTGACCCGCTATGTGCGTGCTCCGGTAGCGGGCTTCGATAAGAACTCCGCCCGTGAACCCATTGCGGCGCGCTTCTACTCGCGACGCCTGGCCGTGGCCCGTGGGCAACACGCGGTGGAGCGTCTGCGCCAGCTGTTCGCCGTGGCGCTGGGTTATGACTTGCCCAAAGGCTTGGGTGACTACGGCCTGAGCACCGAAAAACTGCTCGGCCTGCCGCCGAAAAAACCGTTTGTGCTGCTGTTGCACGGCACCACCTGGGACACTAAACACTGGCCCGAAGCCTATTGGCGCGAGCTGGCTGAGCGCATGGGCCGCTTGGGTGTGGACGTGAAATTACCTTGGGGCAATGCCGCCGAAAAAGCCCGCGCCGAACGCCTGGCCCAAGGCCTGGGCAACGCCGAAGTGTTGCCCAAACTCAACCTGGCCGGCGTCGCTCGGGTATTGGCTGGCGCCCGTGCCTGCGTCGCGGTGGACACCGGTCTCGGCCACTTGGCTGCCGCGTTGGACGTGCCGACTATTTCCCTGTTCGGCCCCACCAACCCCGGCCTGACCGGCGCTTACGGCAAGGGCCAGATTCACTTGGGCAGCGACTGGTCGTGCGCACCGTGTCTGCAAAAGCAATGTACCTATCAACCCACGGCCGACGACCTGCGTCGGTTCGACATCAAGCGCGAGTCGCCCCTGTGCTTCACGCGCCTGAACCCTGAGCGTGTGGCAAGCCGGCTGAGCACGTTGTTATTGGCTGAGGAGCTGCACTGATGCAACTGGCTTTTGTTCTGTACAAATACTTCCCCTTCGGTGGCCTGCAGCGCGACTTCATGCGCATCGCCCTGGAGTGCCAGCAGCGCGGCCATCAGATTCGTGTCTACACGCTGATCTGGGAAGGCGACATCCCGCCCGGCTTCGAAGTGCTGGTGGCGCCGGTCAAGGCGTTCTTCAACCATAAGCGCAACGAGAAGCTCAGTGCGTGGATGGAGGCCGACCTCGCCAAGCGCCCGGTGGACCGCCTGATCGGCTTCAACAAGATGCCAGGCCTGGACGTGTACTACGCCGCCGATGGCTGCTTTGAAGACAAGGCGCAAAACCTGCGCCATTCGCTGTACCGCAGCTTTGGCCGCTACAAGCACTTTGCCGAATACGAGCGTGCGGTGTTCGCCAAGGACGCCAAGACTGAAGTCCTGATGATCTCCGAGGTGCAGCAGCCGCTGTTCATCAAGCATTACGATACCCCGCTGGAACGCTTCCATCTGCTGCCGCCGGGCATTGCCCAGGACCGTCGCGCGCCGCCGAACGCGGCTGAAATCCGCGAAGGTTTCCGCAAGGAATTCAACCTCGGCGATGACGATCTGTTGCTGGTGCAGATCGGCTCTGGATTCAAGACCAAGGGCGTCGATCGCAGCCTGAAAGCCTTGGCCGCGTTGCCCTCTGAACTGAAGAAACGTACGCGCCTGTTTGTAATCGGCCAGGACGACCCCAAGGTATTCCAACTGCAAAGCGCCACTCTTGGGCTGGGCGACAACGTGCAGTTCCTCAAGGGGCGCAGCGATATCCCGCGTTTCCTGCTGGGCGCCGACCTGCTGATCCACCCGGCGTACAACGAAAACACCGGCACCGTGTTGCTCGAAGCCCTGGTGGCTGGGTTGCCGGTGTTGGTTTCTGCCGTGTGTGGCTATGCGCACTACATCGCCGAAGCTGACAGTGGGCTGGTGCTGGACGAGCCGTTTGAACAGGCTCAGTTGAACCAGTACCTGGCGCAAATGTTGACCGATTCTGCACAGCGCGCGGCCTGGGGCCGCAATGGGTTGGCCTTCGCCGAGACGGCCGACCTCTACAGCATGCCGCAGCACGCTGCGGATGTGATTCTGGCGGAGCCAAAACGATGAAGTTGATTCTTGCCGAACCGTTCAAGACGTTATGGGCCGGGCGTGATGCTTTCGCCGAAGTCGAGAAACTGCAAGGCCAGGTATTCCGTGAACTGGCAGCGCGTCGCACGCTGCGCACCGAGGTGGATGGCCGCCCGTATTTCGTGAAGATTCATCGCGGTATTGGCTGGGCAGAAATCTTCAAGAACCTGATCACCGCCAAGTTGCCGGTACTGGGCGCCGGCCTGGAATGGGATGCCATTCACCGCTTGCAGGAGATCGGCGTACCGACTATGACCGGCGTGGCCTTCGGCGAAAAAGGCAGCAACCCGGCGGACCAACACTCGTTCATCATCACCGAAGAACTGGCGCCGACCCTCAGCCTTGAAGACGTGACCCTCAACTGGGCCGCCGAGCCACCCGCACCTGCCTTGCGTCATGCCCTCACCGCAGAGCTGGCGCGCATGGTCGGCGACATGCATCGGGGCGGCGTGAACCATCGCGACTGCTACCTGTGCCACTTCCTGCTGGACACGTCCAAGCCGATCGACGCGCGTGACATCAAACTCTCGGTGATCGACCTGCACCGCGCCCAAATGCGGGCCCATTTGCCGCTGCGCTGGCGCGACAAGGACCTGTCGGCACTGTATTACTCAGCGCTGGACATCGGCCTGACCCGTCGCGACAAACTGCGCTTCCTCAAGGGCTATTTCCGCCAGCCGCTGCGCCAGATCCTGACCGAGCAATCGGCGTCGCTGAGTCTGATGCAGCGCAAGGCCGACAAGCTGTACGCACGCAAGCAACGCTACGGGGATGCGATCTGATGGCGGGTTGGAACCTGGAACCTGCTTATGCCGCCCTGGCGGATGATTTTGGAAGCCTCGACGCGGTGTTCGCCCTGCAAGGCGAGCGGCTGACCCGCGATCCGTTATCGGAAGTGATCCGGGTGCAGCGCGGCGGGGTCAATTACTACGTCAAGCGCTACACCGGCGCCGGCAAGGGCCTGCGGCGTTATCTGGGCAAGCCGCGGGTAAAGTCCGAATGGCAGAACCTCAAGCGCTTCGCCAAGTGGGGCATTCCCACCGCCGATGTGGTGGCTTGGGGCCTGGAGCGCAATGGCCTGGCCTACGACCGTGGTGCGATGATCACTCGTGAGTTGCCTAATACCGAAGATCTTTCGGTGGTGGCCGAGCGTAAAGATGCGCGCCTGCGCGACCCCAAGTGGGTCGATGTCGTCAGCCGCCAACTCGCCGAGTACACGCGCACGATGCACGACCAGCGCTTTACCCATAACGATTTGAAGTGGCGCAACCTGCTGATCGACGACCAGCAGACCCTGTACCTGATCGATTGCCCCAACGGCGATTTCTGGCGCGGTTTCTGGCTCAAGTACCGCATCACCAAGGACTTGGCCTGCCTCGACAAGGTGGCCAAGTATCACCTGTCGGCTACCCAGCGTCTGCGTTTCTACATGCAGTACCGTGGGTGTCGGCACCTGAGCGATTCGGACAAGCGGCGGATCCGCCACGTAGTGAAGTTTTTCGAGGGACGCGAATGAGTGATTTTCTGGCGGCTGAAGACCGTGCCTTGCTGGAGCGCCACGGCCTCGCGACATTCGACGCGCTGTGGGCCAAGCAACTGGACGCGGTGGACGAGCCCAACACCAGCCGTGGCGGCTGGAGTAGCGTGTTTCGTCTGGAGCTCGATGGCCACGGGTATTACCTAAAGCGCCAGAGCAACTACCTCACGCGCAGCTTGCACCGACCGCTGGGCGAGCCGAGTTTCTCCCGTGAGTTTCGCAATATCAGTCGTTACCGCTCGCTGGGTATCCCGGCCTTGCAGGCGGCGTTTTACGGGGAGCGCAAGGTCGCCGGTGAACACCGCGCAATGCTGCTGACCCGCGCCCTCGACGGCTGGAATGACTTGGATTCATTGCTGCAGCAGTGGCCGCAACTGAGCGACGCCCAGCACCGCGCGATCCTGCTGGCGTGCGGCCAATTGGCGCGCCGGTTGCACAGCCTCGGCCAGGTCCATGGCTGCTTTTACCCCAAGCATATTTTCCTGCAGGCGACCGGCGACGGTTATGCCGCGCAGTTGATCGACCTGGAAAAAACCCGCCCGCTGCTGTTCGGCTGGCGTGATCGGGTCAAAGACCTGGAACCGTTGTTGCGTCGTGCACGGCAGTGGTCGGACGTGCAGGTGCGTCAACTGCTGGCGGCCTACCTTGATCAGCCCGAAGACAGCGCGCTGGTCGCGACCTGGCTGCAACGCCTGACGGCTCGGCGTAGCCACAAGGAGAACCGCTGATGCGCCTGTCCGAGCTGAAAAGCGCCGGCCGCACACCGAGCCTGCCCCTGACCCTTGACCTGGCGGATGCCGCTGGCCCCGGCCAACTGCAACTGCTGAGCCTTTTGCGCGTGTTACCGGGCGAGCGTTACGTGGGCGCGGCAGTCTGGCGCGGGCGTCCGGTGCTGGCCAAGTTGTTGGTGGGCAGCAAGGCCGCGCGGCACTTTCAGCGTGAGCTGAATGGCGTACGACTACTGGCCGAACAAGGCCTGACCACGCCGCTGTTGCTCGCCGATGGCCTGCAGGAAGGCGAAGGCGGCTGGCTGCTGTTTGAATTTATCGAAGGCGCCGAAAGCCTGGCCGATGCCTGGCATGCCGTCGAAGGCCTGCCACCGTTGGCTGACGAGCAAACCGCCGTGCTCGCCGAAGCACTGGGCGCGATTGCCCAGATGCACACCAAAGGCTTGTGGCAGGAAGACCTGCACCTGGACAACCTGCTGCGCCAGGACGGCAAGCTGTACCTGATCGACGGTGCCGGTATCCGCGTCGAAGAGGCCGGCAAGCCGCTGTCGCGTAACCGCGTGCTGGAAAACCTCGGCGTGTTTTTCGCCCAGTTGCCGAAAAACCTTGAGCCGTTTACCGAAGAGTTGCTGGTGTATTACCTGCTGAGCAACGGCGAACACGCCTTGCCGCTGGAAGCCCTGGAGAAGCAGGTGCGCAAGGTCAGCGCTTGGCGCTTGAAGGACTTTTTGAACAAGGTCGGCCGCGAATGCACGTTGTTCAGCGTGGTACGCGGCGCCTTTGGTTTGCGCGCGATTCGTCGCGAAGAAGAGGCCTCAATGCTGCCGGTGCTGGAACAGGCCGATGCGCTGCTCGATCAGGGCCACTTGTACAAGACCGGTGGTGCCGCGAGCGTGGCCAAGGTCGAGGTAGCCGGTCGCCCGCTGGTTATCAAGCGCTACAACATCAAGGGCTTTGCCCACTGGCTCAAGCGCTTCTGGCGCCCAAGTCGCGCCTGGCATTCCTGGCGCGAAGGCAATCGCCTGGCGTTCCTTGGTATCGCCACGCCGAAGCCTTTGGCTGTGTTGGAAAAGCGCTTTTTGTGGCTGCGCAGTCGGGCTTATCTGATCACCGAATACCTGCCGGGCCCGGACATCATCGAGCGTTTCGCGCCCTATATTGAACACGGTGATGCACCGGAAGGTGAGCTGCTGGCACTCGACAAGCTGTTTGCCGAACTGATCCGCGAACGCATCAGCCATGGCGATTTCAAGGGCCATAACCTGTTCTGGGACAAGGATCGCTGGTCGCTGATCGACCTCGATGCAATGTGCCAACACACCTCCGCCGCCAGCTTCGCCACGGCATACGCGAAGGATCGTGCGCGGTTTATGCGTAATTGGCCGCAGGACAGTGCGTTGTACAAACTGATTGATCAGCGACTGCCCAAAACCATCGACTGAACACGTGCTTCCCGTGGTGAGCGGTCTTCCTGCGGTGAATGGGCTTCCTGTGGTGAGCTGTCTCCCTGTGGTGAGTGTGCTTCCTGTGGTGAGCGGTCTTCCTGTGGTGAGTGTGCTTCTTGTGGTGAGCGGGCTTGCCCCGCGCTGGGCTGCGCAGCAGCCCCACTAGTAGAAGCACCGCAATGCTTCAGGTAAATCGCAGCGGCTGGTTTTGGGGCCGCTGCGCAGCCCAGCGCGGGGCAAGCCCGCTCACCACAGTTATGGTGCTCTCCTTAAGTGTTGTGTCAGCAAAAGTGCTAGGGCATTTGTGAGTGAAGAACGACAGCGCTTACACGTGGTGAGCGGTCTTCCTGTGGTGCTCTTCTTAAGTGTTGTGTCAGCAACAGTGCTTGGGCATTTGTGAGTGAAGAACGACAGCGCTTACGCACTCAGTATTTTCTATCTGACTGATTTTTATAGATAAAAAACCTGGCATGGCCTCTGCAAAGTCTCCTGGTGAACCCTTTCACCAGCCGCCCGCGGAGCCTTGTATGCCTTCCAGCCTTTCCTCGCTTACCCGTTTGATTTGCCTCGGCGTTGCTGTGCTGCTGGGCCACGCTGCCGTCGTCCACGCTGCCGAAGGCGATGATGCCGTGCCGTCCCTGGCCGGTAAGCGCATTGCGGTGAGCATGACCGGCACCAGTCATTATTTCGATATCAAGGCGTTCCAGGCCCAGGTGGATGAGATCAAGCGCCTGGGGGGTACGCCGATCACCCTCGACGCCGGGCGCAATGACAAGAACCTGGTGACCCAACTGCAAACCGTGGTCACCCAGAAGCCCGACGCGGTGATCCAGACCCTCGGCACCCTCAGCGTGATCGACCCGTGGCTCAAGCGCATCAGCAAGGCCGGGATTCCGCTGTTCACCATCGATGCGCCGTCGCAGTACAGCCTCAATAACACCACTTCGGACAACGTCGCCACCGGCAAAGCCCTGGCCGATCAACTGATCAAGGACGCTGGCGGCAAGGGCAAGATTCTGGTGTTCAACGGCTTCTACGGTGTGCCGGTGTGTGCGATTCGTTATGACCAGTTGAAGCTGGCGCTCAAGGATTATCCGCAGCTGGAAATCATCCAGCCCGAGCTGCGCGATGTGATCCCCAATACCGTGCAGGACGCCTACTCCCAAGTGTCGGCGTTGCTCAACAAGTACCCGGCGGGCAGCGTGTCGGCGATCTGGTCGGCCTGGGACATTCCGCAGTTGGGCGCGAGCAAAGCGTTGATCGATGCCAAGCGCACCGAGATCAAGACCTACGGCGTCGATGGCACCCCCGAAGTGCTGGCGCTGCTCGGTCAGGCGAACTCGCCGGTGGGCGCGGTGGTCGCGCAGCAACCGGCGCTGATCGGCAAGACGGCGGTGCAAAACGTGGCGCGCTACCTGGCCGGGCAACGTGACCTGCCTAAGGAAACCCATGTCGCCACCTTGCTGACCACCGCCGGCAACCTGGCACAGGTTCAACAGTTGCGGGGTGACTGATGGCGGCATTGCACCTGCAACACCTGCGCAAGCGCTTTGGCGCCACCCAGGCGCTGGATGATGCGAGCCTTAAGGTCGAGCGCGGCAGTATCCATGGGCTGGTGGGCGAGAACGGCGCGGGCAAGTCGACGTTGATCAAGATACTCGCCGGTATCCACACGGCCGACGCCGGGCAGGTGAGTATCGACGGCCAGGCCTATGCAGCGCTGTCGCCGCGTCAAGTGGACGCATTGGGCGTGCAGTTCATCCATCAGGAACGCCTGCTGCCCGCCAGTTTTACCGTGGGCGAAGCGCTGTTTTTTGGGCATGAGTTGCGCCGGGGGCCGTTTGTGGACCGGCGGCGGCAACAGCGTGAAGCGCAGCGCCTGCTGACGGAATACTTTGACCTGCAACTGCCGCCTGGTGCCTTGGTCGGCGAGTTGAACAGCGCCGAACGCCAGGTACTGCAAATCACCCGGGCGCTGATTCGCCAGCCGAAGATCCTGGTGTTCGACGAGCCCAGCGTGGCGCTGGTCAAGCGCGAGGTCGACCAGTTGCTGCGCATCGTCAAGCGCCTGCGCGACCAGGGGCTGTCGATCCTCTACATCTCCCACTACCTGCAGGAAATCGACAGCCTGTGCGATGACGTCACGGTGCTGCGCAACGGTCGGGATGTGGCGGTGGTGCAGCCACGGCACACGTCGAGCGCAGAGATTGCACGGCTGATGGTCAACCGCGACGTGCAGGAGATGTACCCCAAGGCCAAGGTCGAGTTGGGGGCGCCGCTGTTGCAGGTGCGCGGGCTGAGTCTGGCACGGCGTTATCGGCAAATTGACCTGGAGGTGCGGCGCGGAGAAATCGTCGGCCTCACCGGATTGGTCGGTTCCGGCGCGAAGGAATTGTTCAAGACGCTGTTTGGTGTCGAGCGGGCCGACAGCGGCAGTGTGCATCTGGACGGGCGCTTGCTGCGCCTGCGTTCACCGGGCCAGGCGATTGCCGACGGCATCGCGCTGGTGCCCGAGGAACGGCGTAGTCAGGGCATCTCGCCGGTGTTGTCGGTGCTGGAAAACCTGACACTGGCGGGGCTCTCGCGGTTCAGCCGCTGGGGCTTGCTGAGCCGGCGCAGCGAGCAGACGGAAACCGCGCGGTTGATTGAAGAGCTGGCGATCAAGACGCCTGGGCCTCACGCCGCCGTTAGCCAACTGAGTGGGGGTAATCAGCAGAAAGTCGCCCTGGGTAAATGGCTCAGCCGCCGCTCGGCGGTGTACCTGCTGGATGAGCCCTGTGTGGGCGTGGACGTGGGCGCCAAGGTGGAAATCTATCGCCTGATTGGGCGCCTGGTAGAAGAGGGCGCAGCGGTGTTGGTGCTGTCATCGGATTTGCAGGAATTGCTGGGGATCAGTGATCGAATCCTGGTGCTGCATCGCGGCGAGATTGCGGGTGAATTTCGTGCGGGGGAGGCTGACAGCGATCAGTTGCTCGCCTGTGCTACAGGCGCCGTGCCCGCTGCTGCTGTGCCGGTGCGGGAGGTCGAGCATGCTTGAGGTATTACTGAGACGGGGGTCGGCGGGTGTATTCCTGGCGATTTTGCTGGGGTTTGCCCTGGCGGCGCCGGGGTTTCTGTCGCTGGGCAACGTGGCCAATGTGTTCAGCCAATCAGCGATTCTCGGCGTGCTGGCCTTCGGGTTGACCTGCGTGATTATCGGCGGCGGCTCGAATGTGCTGGCCGGTGGGCTCGACCTGTCGCTGGCGGCCAATCTGGGGTTGTGCGCGGCCGTGTTCAGCCGCCTTAACAATGCCGGGCTGGAGCTTTGGCTCACCCTGCTGCTGACCTTGGGCTGCGGCCTGGCAGTCGGTCTGGTCAACGGCTTGGCCGTGGTGTTGCTGCGCTTGCCGCCGCTGTTGGCCACACTGGCGAGCATGAATGTGCTGGCGGGACTGGAATTGGTGCTGACGGAAAATACCGTGGTTTCCACCGACTCGCCGTTGCTGGACGTGCTCAGCGGCGGCACTTGGCTGGCGGTGCCGGCACTGGCCTGGGTGTTGCTGCTGACGGCCGGGTTGCTGACCCTGTTGGTCCAGCATTCGGCCTACGGCCTGCGCCTGCATGCGGTGGGTGAATATCCCCAGGCGGCGCAAGCAGCGGGCATTCGCGTACGGGCTTATGGGGTGTCGAGTTACGCGCTGTCTGGCCTGTGCGCTGGTGTGGCGGCGTTATGTTCGGCAGCGTTTTTCAGCGGCAGCACCACGGGCTCCGGTGACATGTTGCTGTCGGTGGTGGCGATTGCCTTTCTGGGCGTGGTGTTTTCGCGGCGGCTGGTGGCAAGTATTCCTGGGACGTTGTTGGCGGCGTTGCTGATCGGTTTTCTGATCAATGGATTTCAACTGCTCAACCTGTCGAATTTCTGGGTCAACGGTGTGCAGGGCGTGCTGATCCTGCTGGTGGTGGCCGCGTCCAGCGCATTGAATCGGGGAGCCGGCTCATGAACCCACGCGTTTTACTGCCGTTGACGTTGCCGCTGGTATTCGCGGTGATCGTGTTGGTGTTTGCCTTGCAGGCGCCGGGCTTCCTGAGCGGCGGCAACCTCAAAAGCCTGGTGCTGAATAACTTCGTGCTGCTGGCGATTGTCGCCATCGGCATGACATACGCCGTGGCGGCCGGTGGCATTGACCTGTCAGTGGGCACGGCACTGGATTTCGCCAGTTTCAGTTTTGTGGTGTTGCTCAATGGTGGGCATGGCTGGGCAGTTGCCGCGACCGGGGCGTTGGTCGCGGCCCTGTTGGTCGGTGTGGTGAATGCGGGGTTGATCGCCGGCCTGCGGATCAGTCCATTCCTTGCCACCCTGGGCACGCTGTTTATCGGCACCAGTGCCCAGCAATTGCTCTCGGACGGCGGCCAGCCTATCTACATCAGCCAGGGTGTGAAGCCTGAACTGACCGGCCTTACACCTTTGCTGATCGTGCTGGGACTGGCGTTGTTCTATGGCCTGGTATTGGCGCGCGGACGCCTGGGCCGCGAACTCCTGGCCCAGGGCACCCAGCCGCTGCTGGCGTATTACTCAGGCTTATCGGTGCAGCGAATCGTCACCGTCGTGGCCTTGGCGACTGCCTTGGCCTGTGGTGTGGCGGGGGTGTTGCTCAGTTCGACGGTCAGCGCCTATGTGCCGCTGTCGGGCAATGCGTTTTTGCTCAATGCCATCGGCGCGGTCTTTATCGGCACCACCTTGAGCCGGCAGGGGCGGGCGAATGTTCCCGGAACCCTGCTGGGGGTGTTGTTTATCAACGTGATCGCCAACGGCTTGCTGCTGATCGGCTGGAATTTCTACTGGCAGCAAGTGGCGACCGGCGTGCTGATTTTTGTGGTGCTGGCGTTCAGCTTTGCCAGTCGCCGGTTGCTGGAGTCCCGCTGATCAGAACTGGTACTCAGCACCTGCGCCGGCGTACCACGAGCGGCCCGGTGCCGCTTCGTAGTAGCGACCGTTGCTGTCGCCGACGATGACTGAACCGACGTACTGGCGGTCCAGCAGGTTGTCCAGGCGCAGGGTCTGGTGGAAGGTCCAGTGCTCGACTTTCTGTTCGAAGCGCGCGCGCCAGTTGAACACGCTGTAGCCCGGCGCGGCGTGCTGGCTGTTGGTGTCTTCGACGTAGACCTTGCTGCGGTACATGCCCTCGATGGCGGTGCTCACCCAGTCGCGGGGTTTCCAGTTGAGTTCGGCGAACAGCGTGGTTTGCGGGACGCCAGGGAGGTAGTTGCCCTTATCGACGGCGGTACTGGTGCCGCTGACGAAGTCGCTGTCGTAGGTGGCTTGCAGGCGGGTATAGGCGAGGCTGGTGGTCCAGTGTTCGGCGAGTTGGCTTTCGAGGCCCAGTTCGAAGCCGCGGCGTAGGGTGCGGCCGGCGTTTTGATAGGTGGAACGCCCTCCAACGGATTGCTGTATCACCAGTTCATCTTCGCTCGTGATCTGGAAGACGGCAGCGTTGATGCGTGTGTCTTGGCCAAGTCGTGCTTTCAAACCGACTTCGTACTGCGTGCTGACCGACGGTTTGAGCGCGAAGTTGAAACCGTTTGAGCTGCTGGAGTAGGCCGACTCGGCTTGTGTCGGCGTTTCAAATCCTTTGCCCGCGCTCACATAGCCGTGCAGGTCGGGCGTGAAAGCGTACATCACGCTGACCGATGGGGTGTTCTTCTGGTAGGTCTTGCTGCCGCTGTCGTCGCCGTCGGTACCACTGACGAAGCGGTCGTCCACGTCCATTTTCATAGTGTTGTGACGCAGGCCGGCTTGCAGGGTCCAGTCGCCCAGCAACCAGTTGGCTTGCACGAACGGGTCGAGGCTGGTGGCGGTGTCGGTTTCATCGCGGCCCAAGGCGCCTTTGACGCCTTGCACCCCGTTGACGGTGTTGGAATAACCTTGGCGATCATCCTGGCTGCGATCGTAGTCCAGGCCGGCGATCAGGGTCAGGTCGCCGGGCGCGCTGTTGATAGGTTGCAGCCAGTGGACAGAGCCGCCGTAGAACTTGCGGTCGAACGCTACTACGCCGCCGCGTTTGCCCGCGGGGATAGTGCCTGGAATCGACAAGTACTGAATCACACTCCTACGCCCCGTATAGGCATTTACCTGCAACGTCGCATCGCCGATGTAGCGCTCGTAATTCATCCCCAATTGCTGGTGATCGATGCTTTTGCGCGTGTTGTACGTCAGCGCATTACTGCTCACAGAGCGCGGGTCCGCTTTGTACGCTTCCCACGTTTGCCCCAGCGGGTCCTGAGTGCCGTTCTGTTCCAGGCTGCTGTAGATCAGCGCCAGTTTGCTGTCGTCATCGGGCTGGACATTGAGCTTGGCAAAGGTCTGGTCCCGGCGTGCGCTGCTGTGGTCGCGGTAGCCGTTGGTGTCCATGCGCGAGGCGTCGAGCACAAAACCTGCGCCGTTGGTCGCGCCTTCGGCGCTCAGGTGGTTTTTGTTCAGGCCGTCGCTGCCGATCAGGGTTTCGGCGCCGATACGTGGCGGGCCTTCGCCGTCGCGGGAGAACATCTGGATCACGCCGCCGGCGTTGCTGCCGTACAAGGTGGCGGCCGGTCCGCGCAGCACTTCGATGCGTTCGGCGGTGTCGAGGTTGAATGTGGCCGCCTGGCCCTGGCCATCCGGGGTGCTGGCGGGGATGCCGTCGGCGATCAACTTGATGCCGCGTACGCCAAAGGCCGACCGGGCGCCAAAGCCGCGTGAGGAAATCTGCAGGTCCTGGGCGTAGTTTTGGCGGTTCTGCACCACCAGGCCGGGCACGCGGGAGAGGGCTTCGGAGGCGTTGATACCCAATTGGCCGTCGCTGATCTGTTCGCGGCTGACACTGTCCACCGAGTACGGCAGGTCGAACGTCGGGCTGGCGCTGCGCGAGCCGGTGACCACGCTGGGATCGAGGACCAGGGGCGCATCGTCGGCCAGGGCGGTGGTGCACAGGCCTAGCAGCAGAACGGCAAGGCGAGTGGGGATAATTGGGGTCATGATGAGGCCGGGTCTATGGCGCAACGCGAGTGATTGGCGTAGGCGTAAAAAGTGCGAGTTTAACGATTCAACCCTTGTTTTGCCGAATTCGTTGCAACTGGTCAGAACCGGAAGCGTCCTACGCTAGGCGTCGGTTCCGGATGCCTGAGCCGCGGGTTTCGCAGTGCTAGCTTTTCGCTCCCTGAATTTAAAAGAAGAATTAGATATGCGGACCCCTATCGTGCGGTTGTTGGTGTTGATGGGCATGACGTTAATCATGGGCGGCTGCGGAACGGTCACCACGGTGTTTCGTGGTGATGACGTCACCGTGCGGGAACTCAAGGGGAAAAAAACCTATTGTCAGTCTGTTCCGCGTGTCTACAGCGGCGTGGCGTATGACTTGTGCGTGCTGCATGGGCCGGCGAATTCTGCCGATGGGCTTTCGCTGAACGGAATTCCCTGGGCTGTTCTCGATGTGCCGGTATCCGGTGTTCTCGATACGCTCATCCTGCCCTACACGATCTACCGGCAACGTGCTGACGGGAGTGTTGAGCTTCGCTAACCCCTTGCGGCTAGCAGTTTCCCATCATTTTTAAGCTATAATCCCGCCCTTTAGCTGTTTCCTGCCCAGGTGGGAAGCACACTTTTTTCAGGCGCAACCCGCCTGCATGCAGACTAAAAGAGGCTAGACCCCAGTGGCATTGACGATTCTTGGCCTGTCCGGCGCCCTTAGCCATGATCCTTCCGCAGCCTTGTATATCGACGGCAAGCTGATCGCGGCCGCCGAAGAAGAGCGCTTCGTACGCGACAAACATGCAAAGAACCGCATGCCCTACGAATCGGCGAAGTTCTGCTTGGAACAGGCCGGTATCAAGCCTTCCGACGTTGACGTGGTAGCGATCCCGTTCGCCCCGATCAGCCTGTTCGGCGAGGCACGTTGGCACTACGCCAAGCGTTACTGGTACGCCCCGGACCGCGCCCTCGACGCGATCCTGATGGGCAACCGTCGCTACAAACGCTATCGCAACAAGATCGTCTGGTGCCTGGAGCAACTGGGCTTCGATCCGAAGAAAATCAAGATCGAACCGGTTGAACACCACCTGGCCCACGCTTCCAGCGCCTACCATTGCTCCGGCTTCCAGGAGAAGACCGCGATCCTCGGCATCGACGGCAAGGGTGAGTACGCCACCACGTTCTTCGGCTACGGCGAAAACGGCAAGATCCACAAGATCAAGGAGTTCTACGATCCAGACTCCCTCGGCGGCCTGTACGGCGCGATCACCGAGTTTCTCGGTTTCGAGATGCTCGACGGCGAGTTCAAGGTCATGGGCATGGCGCCGTACGGCGACGCCAGCAAGTACGACTTCTCGCGCCTGGCCTCCTTTGAGAACGGCGAGCTGGTGATCAACACCGACTACGCCAACGTCATCGGCCTGCGCCGGTATAAAGAGAAGGGCAAGGGCTTCTACTTCTCGCCAAAACTGATCGAGTGGCTGGGTCCGAAGCGCGAAGGCGACATCGCCGACGAGCCTTACATCCACTACGCCGCGAGCATGCAAGCGCTGTTCGAGAAACTGGCCTTGCAGATGATCGACCACTATCTGGGCGACATCCTCAAGGACACCGGCAAGCTGGCCTTCGCCGGCGGCTGTGCACTGAACGTCAAGCTGAACCAGAAGATCATTGCCCGCGACGACGTGAAAGAGCTGTTCGTGCAGCCTGCGTCCGGCGATGCCGGCACTGCGGTTGGCGCGGCGGCCTATGTGTCTCACGCCCGTGGTGTGCCGGTGGAGAAGATGGAGCACGTCTACCTCGGCCCGTCCTACAGCAACGAAGAGGTGATTGCTGCGTGCGCCAAGCACGAGAGCAAACCGGTGTGGCGCAAAATCGAAAACATGCCCAAGCGCATTGCCAAGATCATGGTCGATGGCAACCCCGTGGCCTGGTTCCAGGGCCGCATGGAGTTTGGCCCGCGTGCGTTGGGTGGTCGTTCGATCATCGGTTGCCCAAGCGCGACCGGCGTGGCTGACCGCATCAACCACCAGATCAAGTTCCGCGAGCGCTGGAGGCCTTTCTGCCCGTCGATGCTCGACACCGTGGCCCCACAGATGATCAAGGTCGATCACCCGGCGCCGTTCATGACCTTCACCTTTGAAGTGTCGGAAGAATGGAAGACCCGCGTACCGGAAGTGGTCCATGAAGATGGTACTTCCCGCGCCCAGGTCCTCAAGCGCGAATACAACCCGCGCTACTACGACATGATGAAAGAGCTCGAAGTGCTGACCGGCAACGGCGTGTCCCTGAACACCTCGCTCAACCGTCGTGGCGAAGCAATGATCTGCTCGCCGAAAGACGCGCTGGACATGTTCTTCGGCTCCGACCTGCAGTACCTGATCATGGAAGACATCCTGGTCGTCAAAGACGGCGTGGACCCTTATGACGCGCTCGGCTGACCGCCACGTCCTGCAGTTCTGCCATGGCTATGACGGGCCGTTCCTGGACTGCGCACGGCAGTACGCGAGTCTGTTCGCAGGCTCTGGCTACAAAGTGACCACGGTCTTTCTCACCGGGGTCGCTGACCCTGCTGTAGCGGCCGGGTGTGCGTCCGATGAAGTGTTGTTCATGGAATTCAGCTCCAAAGCCATTCGTGGCTTGAAGCTGGGTGCCATCCGTGAACTGCGCAAGATCGCCGCGTCGCGCAATTTCAGCTTTTGTATCGCCCACCGGTTCAAGCCGATCTATATCGCCTTGCTTGGCACGCGGTTGCCGGTCATCGGCGTGCATCACGCGTTCGGTGATTACCTGCGCGGCAGCCGTAAGCTGTTTGCCGGGATCTTTCGCAAGCGCCTGAGCTTGCTGGGGGTTTCCGACGCTGTGCGTGATGACATGCGCCGCTGCCTGCCGGCCTGGCCCGCTGCGCGCATCCAGACGTTGTATAACCGCATTGATGTCGACGCTTTGCAGGCCATCCAGGTGCCTGTGGATGAGGCGCGCGATGCCTTGGGCCTGTCGCCGGATGAGTGGGTGGTCGGCAATGTCGGCCGCCTGCACCCGGATAAAGACCAGGCCACGCTGCTCAAGGGTTTTGCCCTGGCATTGCTGCACTTACCGGCCGAGAGTCGCTTGGCGATCCTCGGTACCGGACGCCTTGAACAAGCGCTCAAGGATCAGGCTCGTGAGCTGGGGATTGCCGACAAGGTGCTGTTCCTCGGCCAGGTGCCGGATGCGCGTCGGTATTTCCGCGCATTCGATGTGTTTGCCCTGAGCTCCGATCACGAACCGTTCGGCATGGTGCTGCTGGAGGCCATGGCAGCCGGCGTACCGTTGCTGGCCACGGCCTGTGGCGGCGCGAAGGAAGTGGTCGAAGGCGTCGGTATTCTGTTTCCCTTCGGCGACGCCGAACATCTCGCGCAGGGGCTGCGGCACCTGGCCGGGATGGATCAGCACCAGCAACGGCAGTGTGCCGAGATGATGCTGGAACGCCTGCGTAAGCGTTTCTCGGATCAGGCGGTACGCGATACCTTCTGGCAACTGCCGCACGTTATTGAACTGACCGCGGGGGCTTGATGCTCAATCGATTTCAAGGCTGGCGCGAGCGCGGCTGGTCCGTCGTCGACGCGCGTGCGTACAACGACGCCTGGCAACGTTTTGGCGGCAGTGTCGCGACCCATCCTCAAGTGATCGAACGTCTGGCCGGGTTGGCCGATATCCCGGTGCGTTACCTGGCCTGGGAGCAGGGCGGTGAACTGCAGGCGTGCATCGCCACCTGGGGCCGCGACCTTGCGTTGTCCAAGGACGTACTCAAACAAAAGGGCAAGAAAGGCCTGTTTGACTTGGGTAACGCCGAGTTGATCCTGCCGGCCGCCGCGAACACCCAGGCGCCGTTGCGCCACCGCGCACGCTACCTGTCGGTCCTGAACGAAGGCCGTTTCAGCGGCCTCAAGCCCCAGGCCGAGCAACTGGCCATGGCCCGCACCCCGGAAGAACTGTCGAAGAAATTCCGCTACAACCAGCGCCGCGAACTGCGTTTGCTCGAAGAGGCAGGCGGTGTCGTGCGCCCGGTCAGTGAGTTTTCCAGTCAGGAATTGGCTGCGATCTACTGCGATCTGTTCCTACGCCGCTGGGGATTTGTCGCCACGGGGGCCGAGCGTATGGCTGAAGTGATCGAGCTGTTGCGCGAGTGGCTGATCGGCTCGGTTATTTTTCTCAACGATGCGCCCATCGCTGTCCAGTTGGTGTACCGGGTCGAATCGCCCGAGTGGATCAGCGTGGAGTACGTCAACGGCGGTGTCGACCCTGAAACCCGCGCGTTCAGCCCGGGCAGCGTCCTGAGTTTCCTCAACACCCAAAGCGCTTGGGAACAGGCGCGTGAAGTCGGCAAGCCGCTGCGCTTTTCCTTCGGGCGTGCCGACCGTGAGTACAAGGACCGTTGGTGCAACCCCGTGCCGGTGCTGACCGTATGAGCCGCAAACAACAATTGCTCAAGCGCCATCGGCGCAACAAACGTGTCGCCGTATTGATCGGCCTGTTGCTGCTGGTGGTGATCGGTGTCTGGGTTGCCTGGTGGCTGCCGCTGGTACTCGGAGTGCTGGCCTGGATCGCCCATGAGGCGTGGTTTGCCGACCATCTGTTTTATGCCCCCAGCGAAGACTATCAATACCGTTTTTCGGCGGAAGCCGAAGTGGCTGGGGTTCGCTTCGAAGGCGGGCAGCTGCGGGTTGATTCACCCCTGCAAGCCGATGCGACCTTGGTATTGGCCATCAAGATCAAGAGCGGTTGGTTAGGTCGCTTTCTGGATCCGGCCGTTGAGATTACAGGCGGTGACAGCACTGATCGCCAGGCTTTCGAGCGCGGTGTGAACGGCATTCGTTATCTCAATCTCAGTGATCTGGCGCCTGCCCTGGCGGCGGGCGAGCTGCGTTTGCGCGGGCGCTTTTGCACGTTGCACGGCGCGCCCCGGTTGTGGGCCTGGGGCAATCCGGAGTATTCAAAACAGCGGGTGATGGTCATCGCGCCCCATGCCGACGACGCCGAGCTGGCCGCTTTTGGCTTATACAGCCAGGCTGAAAAACCGTGGATCGTGACCCTCACCGCCGGTGAAATCGAAGCCGAGCATTATCAGCAAATGGGTCTGGACCCGGTCGAAGCCTCGCGTACCAAGGGCCGCCTGCGCGCCTGGGACAGCATTGCCGTGCCGCTTTGGGCCGGTGTGCCGCAGGCGCATTGCGTGCAGTTGGGCTACTTCTGCCTGCAACTGCCGGCGATGCGCGCAACGCCTGATCAGCCAGTGGCCTCGCGCGAAGCTGAGCTGTCGGATATCCGCCTGTTTCGCCAGTTCAATCCGTTCCCGTTGCCGGCGGATGTTGACGGCCTGCCGACTTGGAACAACCTGCTGGCCGATCTGCGCCAGTTGCTGCTGACGGCACGTCCCGAAGTGATCGTATTGCCGCATCCAGTGCTCGACCCTCACCCAGACCATATCTGCGCGCAGCAAGCGGTGGTCGAGGCGTTGCAAGGGTTGGAATGGCAGCCGACCGTCGTACTGGGTTACGCCAACCATCTGCATGACAACGACCGCTGGCCCATGGGTGACGCGGGCGCCGGTATTGCCTTGCCGCCGCTGTTCGACGATACGCTTGAGCTACGCCCGTGCAGCCTGCCACTGTCGTTGGCGCAGCAGCGTGACAAAGCCATGGCGCTGGGCATGATGCATGACCTGCAGCCCGCTCCGCCGTTCAAGCGTCGTGTGCGCCGCTGGCTGCAGCGGGTGTTGGCGGGCCGGGCGCGGTCGCCTTATGGTGAGAACGAATTTTTCCGCAAGGCCGTACGACGGCATGAGTTGTTCTGGCGTTTGTGAAGGCATTTGTGAAAGGGAAAGTCATGAAAGTTTTATTTCTGGTGCAGAAAGAGCAGCGTGCGATTCTGGATCGCTTGTACGAAGGCATTGCCGAGCACTGCGAGTGTGATACCCGCTGGCTGAGCAGTGCTGAGCAGCGCAACCTGCGCGGGTACTTCAAACGCGAAGTCGACGTGACGCGCTATGACCGCATCGTGTTCTTCCTGCGCTTCAAGCAGGAAATCCGCCAGGCCGGGTTCATCCGTACGATCCCGAATCTGGTGATCCTCGAACACGATGCCTACCAGAACTACATTCCCTGCAAGTACACCGGTAAATTCAGTGCCCACTACCGTCGTTTGCCGTGGGCACGGGTGATCAGCTCGGGCCACATGGTGACCGAGCGCCTGCGTGCCGAAGGCTTTGATGCGGTGTTTGTGCCCAAGGGTTACGACCAGGCGCTGTTGCAGCCCCAGGGGCTTGAGCGCGACATCGAGCTGGCATTTGTCGGCAGCACCAACAGCGTGGCCTATAGCGGACGCAAAGCACTGCTCGATGAGTTGGCACGGGTTGAGCCTTTGGTGGTCACGCGCACCAAGTCGGGTGAAGAGTACTGCGCGACCCTCAACCGGATTCGCTTTTTCGTCAGCGCCGACGTGGGCATGGGCGAGTACATGATCAAGAACTTCGAAGCCATGGCCTGCGGGTGTGTGCTGCTGGCGTTTGACCAAGGGGCTGCGGAGAACGAGGCCCTTGGCTTCAAGGACATGGTCAATGTGGTGTTCTACAAGGACATTCCACAGTTGCAGCAAAAGCTCTCGCAACTGCGCGCCAACCCGCAACTCGCTGCTGAGATTGCGCGCAACGGGCAAGACCTCGCCGTCAGCCAGTTCAGCTTTGCGCGCATCGGGCAGCGTATTGTCGAAGCCCTGAAGCCGCCGTTGCGGCCGCGTGCTCCACTGAGTTTGCTGGAAACGCTGCGCCTGAAACTGGGCGTGTGACATCGGACGCATGGCAGCCAATGATGGCTAAACAACCTATCGAGACTTGAATGCAATTCTCCGATCAGAGCGACATAACCCTCGTCGTGACCAGTTGCGGCCGCTTCGATTTGTTGAAGCGTACGCTTGAGAGCTTCGACCTGTTCAATACCGCAGACATACGCGAAGTCTTCATTACTGAAGACTCTGGCGATGAAGCGGTACGTCTCGCGATTCCCGAGCACTGGCACAGTCATTGCACTTTTTTGATCAACCGTCCGAAGCTTGGGCAACTGGCTTCCATCGACCTGGCCTATGGATCGGTCAAAACCCCCTACATCTTCCATTGCGAAGATGACTGGGCGTTTTACCGGCCTGGGTTTGTCGAAGATTCCAAGGTGGTGCTGGAGCAGCGTCCCGATATCCTGCAAGTCTGGTTGCGTAACTTTGTCTACGATTTGCAGGTGCACAGCCCCTATATCCACCGTGGGCCACGCGAGGTGATTGGTGGCGTACCGTGTTATCCGTTGTTGTCTGAGAAACCTGAATGGCAGGGGTTTTCTCTCAACCCCGGCCTGCGGCGTATCAAGGAATACTGGTTGTGCGCACCTTACGCCGGGTTCGAGGGTGAGAAGGGGCTTTCCAAGCGGTACGCCCAGTTGAATCTGCCTGCCGTTACCCTGGAAGGCGATGCGGTGTTGCACACTGGCTTTGGCTTGCATGTGTCGACATCAGAAGAGCGCGCGACCAAAGCACGGCGTAAGCGCAGAGAGCGGGTGAAGCTGGCAGTCATGCTGAGCCTGGGGCTGGTTATCGGGTGGGCGATTCCCTGGTAATTCCAACACGCGACAACAACGCCTCATAAGGTTTTGCGATGAGTATTCTCAACATCATGTGGGCCGGTGGTTCTGCATTTGCTTCGGTGCAGAAGGTTCATCGGCAGATACTGTCCCGCGCCGACAGCGGCGTACCGATTCACACCTGGTTGCTTCAAGGCAGTGCTGATTCGAGTGACGGCCTGGTTGAACAGGCCGTGGAGTGGAACCTCTCGTCCGCCAGGCTCAAGGGGCGGCACCTCTGGAAATGGTTGATGCCCTTGATGCGTGCACGCTTCCAGAAGGCCCTGCCTGAGGATGTACAGGTTGTGCTTCTTGATGGGGTCGGTGTTGCGCGGGTGCTTTTGCCCGTGCTCAAGCGTTTACCGAACGTGCGTGCGGTGGTGATTTTTCATGGTGCCACGCGCTTGCGGCGTGCAGATCAACAGTTGTTCGATCAATTCCCGGCGTCCCAACTGACGCTGACGGCCGTCTCGAAAACCCTCGCACACTCGCTGGAGCGTTCTCTGCAACGGCCAGTGACGGTGCTGCGCAGCGCCTTTGATCCGGCCGTTTTTCGCGCTGCGGCGCTTTCCCGTGAGCAGGCGCGATCCCGTCTGGGCTTGCCGTTGTCTGGCACGCCCGTAGTGGGTGCGGTTGGTCGACTGGTAGACGGCAAGGGGTTTGCCTGTTTGTTGGAGGCCTTTGCCCGTGCGGCGGCTGATCAGCCCGATGCGCGCCTGGTGATCCTCGGCGAAGGGCCAGCGAGGCCCGGGCTTGAGGCACGTATCGCAGCGCTTGGCTTGCAGGACCAAGTGTCGCTGCCTGGGCATCTGCCTGATGCGGCCAGCCTTTACCGGGCGTTTGACTGGGTTGCCATCCCTTCGACGGAAGAAGGCCTGGGGTTGATTCTGCAAGAGGCGGTGATGGTCGGCGTGCCTGTACTGACCAGTGAACTGGCAGTGTTCCGCGAGCAACTGGGGGATGCCGGTTGGTACGCCCCGGCAGACAATGCCGCGTTTTGGGGCGAGCTCCTGACCCGCGCGTTCGCGAGTTCGGGTGAGGAGGTTGTCGAGGCTCAGTCGCGGGCGTTGGCGCCGGAGCAAGCCTGGAATGAATTCAGTGAAACCACCCGGCGTCTGTTCTCATGCACCTAGCAGCGCTTGCTCCAGTGCCTGCATTGGAAAGCGTTCGTTCAGCTTCTCGCGCGCAATATAGCGGGCGAAATGCTGCAGGTTGCGCCGCGCCAGTGCCGGGCTCAACGGCGCGCGCAGGAAGCGCATGTCTGCTACGTCGATCAGGCCCATCTGGTTGTCCGGCGTGACGACGATGTTGCCCAGGTGCAGGGAGCGAAAGTAGATGCCGGCAGTGTGCAAGCGGCGAATCAGCGCCACCAGCGGGTCCAGGTTCTGCTCCCAGTCAAAGCCTTCTTTGTTGGCAATCTGGCGCAGTGTCTCGCCCGGCAGCGGGCTATACAGCACAGCGGTCATGCCTGCAGCGTCCAGTTGGAAGTACTCAAGGACGGTCAGGGTTGGAATACCGCGTTCTTGCAGCTTGACCGCGTTATCGATGAAGCGCTTGGAGTAGGGGCGCAACAGTGCCGACGAAAAAAAACGTTTACGACGAAACAGTTTAAGAATGTTCCCGTTCGTCAGCAGGTAGACTTTGGGCCCGTAGCTGTCCTTTTCCAGGATTCTGGCGCCTTCAATCATCGTGTTTAGCGTGGTTTGGGGGAGCCTTGAACATTGCATCGTCGGAAAGCCTTGTTGGAGTCACGGGCACAGTGGTCGGCAATGATGCCGAAAGTTTTTAGTTTTAACCATGCCAGGTTGGCAGGTTGGCCGTATTAGGAGCGGGTGATGCAAGCAGGTCGTTGGGCGCGCGGATGGATGTGTTTTGGGTTGTTGTGGTTTTTGCTGGCGATAGCGTTCGCGCCGACCAACAAAGTTTATCAACAGGGGCTGGCGCTCTTTCTGTGGCTGCCGGCGCTGGTGTTTGCCTGGTCTGCCCGTGAGCAACTCAAACAAGTCTGGCGCGCTCAGCGCTGGATCTGTCTGGCACTCGCCGCGCTGGCGGCATGGGGCTTGATCAGCCTGTGGTGGACCAATGCCGAAGACGGCTCCCGCGAGGCCAAGCGCCTGCTCTATATCGGCGTGTTCCTGTTGTTCTTTCCGATACTCGCTGAAGCTCAGCCCCAGCGCGTGATTCGTTTGATGCAGTGGGGAGGCTTTGGTCTTGCCTTGTCGTCGCTGCTGGCCATGATCAAGTTCTATGGCATGGAAGGGAACGTTTGGTACGCGCGTCTTGAAGGGCTGGGTCAGTTGTCTCACCCGATCCTGGGCGCGTATGTGATTGGTCTGGCTGCCGTGTGGTTGCTGCACTGGATGCCGCGTGAGCGCTGGATGCAAGTGGCCTGCATGGCGGCGATCGGCTTGCTCGGCCTGTTTGTAGTAGCCAGCCAAAGCCGCGGCGCCGCATTGGCCCTGTTTTTGAGTGTGGTGGCCATGCCGCTGTGGTGCCGAGACCGGCGCAGCACCCTGATTGCCATTGCGTCAGTGGTGGCGGCAGTGCTGGTATTCCTGTCGATGCAGTCGTTGATGCTATCCCGTGGCGCGTCGTTCCGGCCGCAGATTTTTATGGCAGCGATGCAGATGATTAGCGAGCGTCCCTGGACGGGCCTGGGCCTGGGTGGTGATTACAACCTGTTCTGGGGGGACTACCGTTTCGATCACTCCCACAACCTCTTCACCCATGTGACCATCGAGTTGGGCCTGCCAGGCCTGATCCTGTGGTCGGCGGTATGGTTCGGCGTGCTGTGGCAAGCCTTGAAAATGCGCGACACCCCTTACGGCAAGGGCATTATCGGCATGTGGGTGTTCTCGTCCCTGGCGATGCAATTCGATGCGGCAAGCCTCACAGGCACTCCTCGGGCCGAGTGGTTCATCACCTGGTTGCCGGTTGCGCTGGCCAGTGTTTTGGTCTGGGCGCGGGCCAAACCCGACGTGTGTGATAAAGTTCGCGTCCTACCCAATCAGTGAGCTCGACACATGAGTGACGCACCGCCCAAAGCGGACCAGGAATCCAGCCTGAAAATTTATTTCCGGCTGCTGGGCTATGTGAAACCGTACCTCGGCATGTTCCTGCTGAGTATCGTGGGCTTCGTGATCTTTGCTTCGACCCAGCCAATGCTCGCCGGGATTCTCAAGTACTTCGTGGATGGCTTGAGCAATCCCGATGTGGTGTTCCTGCCCAAGGTTCCGTTTTTCAAGGACCTGAAGTTGCTGATGGCCGTGCCGCTGCTGATCATCCTGATCGCCGCGTGGCAAGGCCTCGGGTCTTTCCTGGGCAACTACTACCTGGCCAAGGTTTCCTTGGGGCTGGTGCATGACCTGCGGGTCCAGCTGTTCAACAAGCTATTGGTGCTGCCTAACCGCTACTTCGATACCCATAACTCGGGGCACCTGATCTCACGCATCACCTTCAACGTGACCATGGTCACCGGCGCTGCCACGGATGCAATCAAGGTCGTGATCCGCGAAGGCCTGACGGTGGTGTTCCTGTTCGGTTACCTGCTGTGGATGAACTGGAAACTGACCCTGGTGATGCTGGCGATCCTGCCGCTGATCGCAATCATGGTCGGCAGCACCAGCAAGAAATTCCGCAAGCAGAGCAAGAAGATCCAGGTGGCGATGGGTGACGTGACCCACGTCGCCTCCGAGACCATCCAGGGCTACCGTGTGGTGCGCAGTTTCGGTGGCGAAGACTATGAACAGCGTCGCTTTGCCGCCGCCAGCCAGGGCAACACCGACAAGCAATTGCGCATGAACAAGACCGGTGCGGTCTATACGCCGATGCTGCAGCTGGTGATCTACACGGCCATGGCTGTGTTGATGTTCCTGGTCCTGCTGTTGCGCGGTGACGCCACGGCGGGCGATCTGGTTGCCTACATCACCGCGGCGGGCCTGCTGCCCAAGCCGATCCGCCAGTTGTCGGAAGTCAGCTCGACGATCCAGAAAGGCGTGGCGGGTGCCGAGAGCATCTTCGAACAGCTGGATGAAGTGCCTGAAGTCGACGGCGGTACCGTGGAGCGTGATCGCGTCAGCGGTCGCCTGGACGTGCGCAACCTGAGCTTCACTTACCCAGGTACTGAACGCGAGGTGCTCAAGAACATCAGCTTCAGCGCAGCCCCTGGGCAGATGATCGCTCTGGTTGGCCGCTCAGGCAGCGGCAAGTCGACCCTGGCCAGCCTGATCCCGCGTTTCTACCATCATGAAACCGGGGAAATCCTGCTGGACGAGGTCGAGATTGAAGACTACCGCCTGCGCAACCTGCGCCGGCATGTAGCCCAGGTTACCCAGCACGTGACTCTGTTCAACGACACCGTGGCCAACAACATCGCCTATGGCGACCTGGCCGACGCGCCGCGTGCCGACATCGAGAAAGCTGCGGCCGATGCCTACGCCATGGACTTCATCTCGGAGCTGCCAAAAGGCTTGGACACCGAGGTCGGTGAAAACGGCGTGCTGCTCTCCGGTGGTCAGCGCCAGCGTCTGGCAATCGCCCGGGCCCTGCTGAAAAATGCCCCGCTGCTGATCCTGGATGAGGCGACATCGGCGTTGGATACCGAGTCCGAGCGGCACATTCAAGCTGCGTTGGATAAGGTCATGAAAGGTCGCACCACCCTGGTGATCGCGCACCGTTTGTCCACTATCGAGAAAGCCGACCTGATTCTGGTGATGGACCACGGTGAAATTGTCGAGCGTGGTACGCATGTCGAACTGCTCGCCAAAGGCGGCTACTACTCGCGGTTGCATGCGATGGGGCTGGACGAGCCGGTCGCGAACAACATCACCTGATCCGACGGGGCGCGCAATGCGCCCCGTTGTTTGTATCGAGTTCCTTACAGGGCTTGACCAAAGCCAAATAATTCGTTGCCTATCGTTTGTTATGTTGGCCTTCTCGATTCGAATGACGAACGAGAGGGCTAACCTTCTTGCGTGGGTAATGGAATGTTGCAACGTCTGTTCTGGAAAATGCTTCCCAAGCACCAGAGGGTGTTTCTGCTGGGGCGTTTGTCGGTGGTTGACCGTCAGGCGGTGAACAAATCCCTGTCTGGGGTGACCACCCTTAATCCCGCGTTCGAGCGACACAAATGCGTGTTTATCCATGTGCCAAAATGCGCCGGCAGCAGCGTGTGCTCGGCGCTTCTTGATGGCCGCTGGCCGGGGCATCTGCCGTATTACTGGTATCAGCAGCAGTTTCCCGAACACTGCGAGCGCAGTTTCAAGTTTGCCTTTGTGCGTGACCCGCTGGAGCGGGCTTACTCGGCCTACACGTACTTGCGCGGCAACCACATGGGTGCCCGCGACGTGCAAGCCCAGGCACTGGTCAGCAGCTACCGTGACTTCGACCAATTTGTGGCCGGCTGGCTGCACCCGGACAACCTGCGCCGCCAACTGCATTTCGCGCCCCAGACCGACTTTCTGGTTGATCACCTGGGCGGGATGGCTATGGATTTTCTCGGCCGTCAGGAATCGCTGGAACAAGATTTCCAGCACCTGTGCGAGCGCCTCGGCGTGACCTCATCTCTGCCACATCTGAATGTTTCACTGGGGCGGCGCAGCGAGCCGGTCAGGGCGTTCTGCTCGGTGCGTACGCGCCGTTTGGTCAGGCGCGCCTATCAGCGTGATTACGAGGTGTTGGGTTATGAATAACCAGTCGCTTGCCAGTGGGTCCGCTGCCATTCGTCCCTTTGCCCTGTCGTTGTCGGCGGCGGCACGGGCGGCGCTCAAGCATCAACAGCCGTGCTGCCTGTGGTTGACGGGGTTGTCCGGTTCCGGCAAGTCGACCCTGGCCAATGCCCTTGAGGTGCAACTCAACGAGCAGGGCCGGCACACCTTTGTGCTCGATGGCGATAATTTGCGCACGGGGTTGTGCAATGACTTGGGCATGAGCGATGCGGCGCGCAAGGAAAATATCCGGCGCATTGGCGAAGTAGCGCGGTTGATGGTCGATGCGGGATTGATTGTGATTGTGTCAGCGATCTCGCCGTTCAGCGTCGACCGAGCAACCGCCAAGGCGCTGTTCGGGCCGGGGCAATTCTTTGAGGTTTACGTCAGCACGCCGTTCGACGTGTGTGCTCGGCGTGACCCCAAGGGCTTGTACCGAGCGGCGTTGGATGGGCGTATCAAAGCGTTCACCGGTTTGGACAGCCCCTATGAAGCGCCGAGCGCGGCTGACTGTGAGATCAATACCGATGAGGTCGAGCTGGCCGATGCCGTTGAGCATATCTTGGCGGTTTTGTTTAAAAAATAACCAGTTTTGGCGCATGGCGCATTGCGGATAAAGCTCTCGAACTAGGCAGCGCTCACCCTGTGCTAATATCGCGCCCCTGTTCATTTTGTATGTGGGTTGCTCCATGAAGTTGTCCATGCCGCGATTCGATCAAGCCCCTGTCTTGGTGGTCGGCGATGTCATGCTCGACCGTTACTGGCATGGCGGTACCTCACGGATTTCCCCTGAGGCGCCGGTACCGGTAGTCAAGGTCGAGCAAATCGAAGACCGTCCGGGTGGCGCTGCCAACGTTGCCCTCAATATTGCCGCCCTCGGCGCCCCGGCCTCCCTGGTGGGTGTGACCGGCGACGACGAAGCCGCCGACAGCCTGGCCAACAGCCTGCGCGGTGCTGGTGTGCGTGCGCTGTTCCAGCGCATTGCCCACCAGCCGACCATCGTCAAGCTGCGGGTCATGAGCCGGCACCAGCAGTTGCTGCGTATCGATTTCGAAGAACCCTTCGCCACCGACGCCTTGGCCCTCAGTGGGCAGGTCGACGAGTTGCTCGAAGGCATCAAGGTGCTGGTGCTGTCCGACTACGGCAAAGGCGCATTGAAGAATCACCAAGTGCTGATCCAGGCCGCCAAGGCCAAGGGCATCCCGGTGTTGGCCGATCCCAAGGGCAAGGACTTCTCGATTTATCGGGGCGCCAGCCTGATCACGCCGAACCTCAGCGAGTTCGAAGCCATCGTCGGCGGTTGTGCCGATGAGCACGAACTGGTGACCAAAGGCGCGGCACTCATGGCCGATCTCGACCTCGGTGCCTTGCTGGTGACCCGTGGAGAGCACGGCATGACCCTGCTGCGTCCAGGCCACCCGCCGATGCACCTGCCGGCGCGGGCCCGTGAAGTGTTCGACGTCACTGGCGCCGGAGACACCGTGATTTCTACCCTGGCCGCTTCCATCGCGGCCGGCGAAGAGCTGCCTCACGCCGTGGCCCTGGCCAATCTGGCGGCGGGCATCGTGGTCGGCAAACTGGGTACCGCTGCCATCAGCGCACCTGAGCTGCGCCGCGCCATCCAACGCTCCGAAGGCTCGGAGCGCGGTGTGCTGACCATCGAGCAATTGCTGCTGGCGATTGACGACGCTCGCGCGCATAACGAAAGCATTGTGTTCACCAACGGCTGCTTCGACATCCTGCACGCCGGCCACGTGACTTACTTGGAGCAGGCGCGCGCCCAAGGCGATCGCCTGATCGTTGCGGTCAACGACGACGCTTCGGTCAGCCGCCTGAAAGGCCCTGGCCGTCCAATCAACAGCGTCGACCGGCGCATGGCCGTGCTGGCTGGGTTGGGAGCAGTGGACTGGGTGATCAGTTTCCCTGAAGCGACCCCGGAAAATCTGCTGGCTCAGGTCAAGCCGGACGTTCTGGTCAAGGGCGGCGACTATTCCGTCGACCAGGTGGTCGGTGCAGATATCGTCAGCGCCTACGGCGGCAAGGTCAAAGTGTTGGGTCTGGTTGAGAACAGCTCGACCACGGCGATTGTCGAGAAGATCCGCAATAATGAGTAAGGCTGATCCGTTGGTTCTGATCACCGGTGGCGCGGGCTTTATTGGCTCGCACCTCGTGGATGCCTTGCTAGCTAAGGGCTACGCGGTGCGTGTGCTGGACAACTTGTCCACAGGCAAACGCAGCAACCTGCCGTTGCACAACCCGCTTGTCGAGCTGCTCGAAGGTGATGTCGCCGATGCCGGGCTGGTTGCGCGTGCCGCTGTTGGCGCAACGGCGGTGGTGCACCTGGCTGCGGTCGCGTCCGTGCAGGCCTCGGTGGATGATCCGGTCAGCACGCACCAGAGCAATTTCGTCGGTACCCTGAATGTCTGCGAAGCCATGCGCAAGGCAGGCGTCAAGCGCGTGGTCTTTGCATCCAGCGCAGCGGTGTATGGCAACAACGGCGAAGGTGCTTCGATTGACGAAGAGACTACCAAGGCGCCGTTGACGCCCTATGCGTCCGATAAGCTGGCCGGCGAGCACTACTTTGATTTCTATCGCCGCCAGCATGGTCTGGAGCCGGTGATTTTCCGCTTTTTCAATATCTTCGGGCCGCGCCAGGACCCGTCGTCGCCATACTCCGGCGTGATCAGTATCTTCAGCGAACGTGCACAGCTGGGTTTGCCGATTGCCGTGTTTGGCGATGGCGAGCAAACCCGCGACTTCATGTACGTGGAAGACCTGGTTGACGTGTTGGTGCAGGCGATCGAAGCGCCGCAGGCTCCTTTGGGGGCGATCAACGTGGGCTGGAACCGTACCACTACGCTCAAGCAAGTGCTGCAGGCGCTGGAAGAAGCGGTGGGCTCCTTGCCATCCGTGACTTACGGGCCGGCGCGGTCGGGGGATATTCGGCATTCACGGGCGAACAACCAGCGGTTGTTGGCGAGTTTCACGTTGCCGGAACCTACCCCGCTGAAAGTCGGCCTGGAACGACTGCTTAACGGCTAACCCCAATCTAATGTGGGAGTGGCAATCCCTCTCCCACATTTAGATTGCAGTTTAGCCCTTGGCCTTTTTCTTCGGCACGATCTTGCGCAACACGCGCCGCGCCAATCCCTTCAACTTCGACTCCTTCTCCGGCTCCGCCAGACCTTGCTGTCTCAGCCAATCCTTCCAGCGAATGCGCTCTTCCCGCACCAGCCAGCCTTCCTGCTGGGCGAAGCTTTCCGCCAGGTACAAACCCCGCGTACTGGCCGGGTACAGTTGGTCTTTCTTCACGGTGTACAACTCGGGAAGGGGCTGGCCGTCTTTTAGCGGCATCAGGTACAAGTCCGGACGCTTGCGGTCCAGGCGCGCGACCAACTGGTCGCCTTCCAGGCGCTCATCCACATGGAACAGGCTCAGCGACTTGGCTTCCTTCGGCACTTCCAGGCGAAGGTCGTAGATCAATTGCAGCGATGCCGTGGGCAAATGCACATAGGCCCGTGGTCGTTCGATCAACTGGGTGGTGGCGCAACGCACCGGGCGGGCCGCACCGGATAGCGGGCTCAGGCGAAACGGCAGCGCTTCGCGGTAATGCAGCGCCGCGGAGTAGGGCGCCGGCAGCCAGGTGTCATTGAAGCGCCCGCCGAGCCAGCCTTCGGGTGTTTCCAGCAGGCACTCTTCAGCAATCTCCTGGATGGCGGTGTGCAGTGGCAAGTTCAGCTCGTGGGCCGGGACGTAGCCGGAGATCAGCTTGAGCACCACATCCCCACGGTCCTGGCGACGCTGGCGCACCAGCACCCAGTAATCGCGGTTTTGCCAGTGCAGGGTCAAGCGTACCGACACGCCGAGGTTGGCCAGTTCCAGCACGAAACGTTCCGAGTCTGCCACCTCCACCGGCTTGCGCCGTTGCAGGGTCTGGGCGAAGTTGAGCGGCATGCCCACGCTCTGATAGCTCAGGCCTTCAGGGGTGGCTTCGACGTGCAGCGGCAGTGTTTTAAAGTTGCTGGGGTTTTTTCTTATGAGCGTTCGCGGCATGTCGGCTCCTTTTTGCGACGGGGTCGGCCGCGTGGGCGGCATCAGAGTTGACGAATGACCTTGGCAGCGGTCGCCACGTTATGGGCCAGGTGCAGCGGATTAATGGTCCCGACAATAGCACTGGCGACGCCGGTTTGCGCAAACAACAGCATGAAACTGGCATGTATTGGATCCATTCCGGGCTCCAGGCAAACGTGGCCGCTGGCCAGTGCCTTTTTGACCAAGATGCCCTTGCCATGGGCCGCTGCATAATCAATGACGGCTTTCTCCGCCTGTTCGTTCAAATTGTAGGTAACCATCGCGCAATCACCTTGTTCCAGAGCCTTCACGCCGCCTTCGACGGTTTTGCCGGAGAAGCCGAAACCGCGAATCTTGCCCTCTTTTTTCAGCTCTGCGAGGGTCTGGTAGACCTCGCACTCGTTGAGGATGTGCAGGTCGTTACCATCGGAATGCACCAGCACCAGGTCGATAAAATCCGTTTCAAGTCGTTTCAAGCTGCGCTCAATGGACAGCCGAGTGTGGGCGGCACTGAAATCGTGCTGGGAGACACCATTTTCGAACTCTTCACCTACCTTGCTGACGATCACCCAATCCTTACGTTGGTCGCGTAACAGCGGCCCCAGGCGTTCTTCGCTGCGGCCATAGGCAGGGGCGGTGTCGATCAGATTGATGCCAAGCTGACGAGCCTGGCGCAGTAGCATTCGCGCTTCGTCGTCATCCGGAATCTGGAAACCGTTGGGGTATTTAACACCCTGGTCGCGGCCCAGCTTGACGGTGCCCAGGCCCAGCGGCGATACCAGAATGCCGGTGCTGCCCAAAGGGCGATGCAGGTCGTGCAAAGTTGGCAGGCTCATGGCAATAGTTGCTCCCAAGCTGGAACGCCGAGGGCGGGTTTTGGCAGGTCCGGCAGCGGTTCAGCTGCGCTTGGGCGGATGCCGTCACGTTCGAGGCTGTTAATTACGCGATCGGCGAAGTCAGGCGCCAAGGCCAGTTTGGTCGGCCAGCCCACCAGCAGGCGACCTTCGTCGGCGACAAAGGCGTTGTCGGGACGGCTGAGGCCTGATTGCAGCGGTTCGGCGCGGTCGACGCGCAGAGTGGCCCAGCGGGTTTGGCTCATGTCGATCCAGGGCAGCAATTGCGCGAGTTCTTTCTGGGCGGTGGCGATTTGTTCCTCGGGCGTACGTGCAACGCCGTCGGCCTCGGCAATATCACCGCCCATGTACCACACCCAGTTGCCATCGGCAGCCGGGTGGGTGGTCACGGTGATACGTGGCTTGGTGCCGCCGCCCAGACAGTGAGCGTACAGCGGCTTCAGGCCTGGGCCTTTGGCGATGATCATATGCAGTGGACGTTTTTGCATGGCCGGATTGTTCAGGCCAAGGGTGCTCAGCAGTTCAGCGGTGCCGCCGCCAGCGCTCAAGACAATGCGCTGGGCGCGGATTTCACGGCCATCCACCTTCAAGCCCACCAGCGTGTTGGCGTCCAGCAACGGTTCGATATGTTGACCTGCAAGCAAGCCGTCACCGGCAAGCTGCGCGAGGCGTTCGATCAGGCTTGGTACATCAACCACCAACTCGGCCAGGCGATACACCTTGCCCTTGAAGCGGCGGTCTTGCAGTGCCGGTGGCAGGTCGTCGCCCTTGACCTGATCGACACGGCCACGCACGGCCTTGCTGGCAAAAAAACTGGTGAGGTTGCCGGCGAGGGTGCCGGGGGACCACAGGTAATGGGCTTCGGACAGCAAACGCACGCCCGACAGGTCCAGTTCGCCGTTGCCCGCCAAGGCTTCACGCCAGCGGCGCGGCATGTCGGCGATCGCTTCGGAGGCGCCGGTAAGGGCGCCATGAAGGGCGTATTTCGCACCGCCGTGAATAATCCCCTGGGACTTCACGCTTTGCCCGCCACCCAAGGTGGCGCTCTCCACCACCACCGTGGAAAACCCCTGGCGGCGCAGCCGCGCATTCAGCCAGAGGCCGGCAACCCCGGCGCCGACAATCAGAACGTCGGTGGAAATAACGGATGGCATGGGCGACCTCAGTGTTCAAGACAAGAGGCGCAGTATACAGGCTGTTGAGTAGCGGTCAGTGCCCGGCGGTTTTCGAGAACAACTGGATGACCACCACGCCCAGCACAATCAGCCCCATCCCCAGCATCGCCGGGACATCCAGCTTCTGCCCATAGATAAACAGCGCTGCGATACTGACCATCACGATACCCATCCCGGCCCACACGGCGTAGGCCACACCCACCGGCACCGTGCGTACCACGAGCGTCAGCATCCAGAAGGCCACGCCGTAGCCGACGACTACCAGCAACAACGGGATCGGCGTGCTCCAACCCTTGATGGCTTTCATCGAGACGGTAGCGATCACTTCCGAGCAAATGGCGATAGCCAGGTAGTAGTAGGCAGGGTTCATGGCGTCAATCCTCGGTGTACAGCGCACTTGATAAGGTCGGCATTTTAGGGCTTTACCAGATGGGGTAAAGTCATTACCTATCCGATTTGAAGATGGGTTGGCCATGCAGTGGAATCTTGAACAGATGCGTCTATTTGTCGACGTCGCCGAGCAGCGTTCGTTTTCAGCGGTGGCGCGTGGGCAGCGCAAGGCGCAATCGGCGGTAAGCAATGGGATTGCATTGCTGGAAGCGGACTTGGGGGTGAGCCTGTTTGAGCGTAGCAGCGGGCGCCAGCCGCGCCTGACTGAAGCCGGTAGCGTGTTGCTGGAGGAAGCACGCGAAGTGTTGCGCCAATGTGAGCGGCTCAATGGCCGCGCGCTGTCATTGACCCGTGGTGAAGAAGCCTGCCTGCGATTGGCTCAGGACGAGGCGATGTTGTTCCAGCCGGTGCTCGATAGCCTTGAGGCGCTGGCGGTGCAATACCCGTTGCTGGAAGTGCAACTGTCCAGTGCCGCCCAAGGCGACGTGGCGCGCAAATTGGTGGAGCGCAAGGCAGACCTGGGCCTGTTGTTCTATCACGACCAGATTCCCGAGGCCCTTGAGCGGCGCGTGGTGGGCAGTGTGGAAATGGTCACCGTCTGCGGCGTGAACCATCCGCTGGCCAAGGACGGGTACGTGACGTGCCAGCGCTTGGCCCAGTACCGGCAGCTGTTGATGTCGACTCAGACCAGTGTCTACCCCGGCAGCGAAGCAGCCAGTCCGCTGGTGTGGCGCGCCGACAGTTTCTACGTATTGGCCGAATGGCTGATGAGTGGGCTGGGCTGGGCCTGGTTGCCGCGGCATATCGTGCAATACCCGACCTATCAGCAACAAATGGTGGAGCTGGACAGCGAATGGACGCCGCCGGCCCTGGTCGTGGAGCTGGTATGGCGTCGCGACGAGCACCTTGGGCCTGCTGCGCGTTTCCTTGCCGAACGTTTTGCCGAGTGCCTGCGGGCGATTGATTGAAAAAGTGGATAAACTCCGCCGCCATGAATAGAACTCTCTACAGCTGTCTGTTTTACCTGGCGCTGCCGTTGGTGGCTTTACGTCTGTGGCTGCGCGCGCGCAAGGCACCGGCCTACGCCTGGCGCGTGGGCGAGCGGTTTTCCTATGGCTTGCCGGTGATGCAGCCTGGCGGAATCTGGGTGCATGCCGTGTCAGTGGGCGAAAGCATTGCCGCTGCGCCGATGATCCGTGGGCTGCTGGAGCGTTATCCACAGCTGCCGATCACCGTCACTTGCATGACGCCCACCGGTTCCGAGCGGATCCAGGCGTTGTTCGCCAACGAGCCGCGTATCCAGCACTGCTATTTGCCCTATGACTTGCCGTGCGCCGCCAAGCGTTTTCTCGATCGCGTGCAGCCCAAGCTCGCGGTGATCATGGAAACCGAACTGTGGCCCAATCATATCCACGCCTGCGCCCAGCGCGGAATTCCGGTGGCGCTGGCCAATGCGCGGCTGTCGGCGCGCTCTGCCAAGGGCTATGGGCGTTTCGCCAAGCTGACGGCGCCGATGCTGGCTGAGATGAGCTTGTTTGCTGTGCAGACGCACACCGAGGCCCAACGTTTCTTGAGCCTGGGCGCGCGGCCGGACACTGTGGAAGTGACCGGCTCTATCAAGTTCGACCTGACCATCGACCCACAGCTACTTGAGCGTGCCGCCGCCTTGCGCGAGCAATGGGGCGCCAGCGAGCGTCCCGTGTGGATCGCCGCCAGTACTCACGAAGGTGAAGATGAAGTGGTGTTGGCCGCTCATCGTCAGTTGCTCAGCCACTATCCCAACGCGTTACTGATTCTGGTCCCGCGTCATCAGGAACGCTTCGGCCCGATGTTCGAGCTGTGCAAGCAGCAAGGATTTGCCACGGTGCGCCGTTCTACAGGCAAGCCCGTAAGCGCACAAACTTCAGTGCTGCTCGGCGATACCATGGGCGAGTTGCTGTTTCTCTACGCCCTCGCCGACAGCGCCTTCGTCGGCGGCAGCCTGGTGGCGACCGGTGGGCACAATCCTCTGGAGCCGGCGGCACTGGCCAAGCCGGTGATCATGGGGCCCCATGTGTTCAACTTCCTCGAAATCACCGCGATGATGCGCGAAGCGGGTGCGTTGCGTGAGGTGGATGACGCTGAAGGATTGGCCGAAGCCGTGCGACAGCTGTTCGAACTGCCGCAGGATGCGCGCAAAATGGCGCAGGCGGGGCTCAAAGTGATGCAGGCTAATCAGGGCGCGCTGAAGCGGTTGCTGGATGGTTTGGGCCGATTGATCGCTCGCTGACTCCGCGCCGATCCAAAGGTGGGAGGGCGCTTGCTTCTGATAGCAGAGTGTCAGTCAAAACGACTGACCTGAAAGATTGCTATCGGGAGCAAGCCCCCTCCCACAGTTGTTTTGTCGTGTGCTCAGTATCCCGGGCGGGCCTTGAGTTGTTCGGCAGCGGCCTTGGCGAGGTCCGGCGGCAGGAAGTCCTTGTCCGGGTTGTAGTCCGCCTTGAGGTAGCGTGCCAGGTCTTGCAAATCCCCTGGGTTCAAGGTGCCCGCCGCCTGCTTCAAGCGCAGGTTGTCGAGGATGTAGTCGTAGCGGCTGTTGTTGTAGTTGCGCACCGACGAGTAGAGCTGGCGCTGTGAATCCAGCACGTCGACGATATTGCGCGTACCCACCTGGTAACCGATTTCCGTGGCTTCCACCGCGCTCTGGTTAGAGATGATCGACTGGCGGCGCGCTTGCACCTGTTCCACATCGGTGTTCACCGCGCGGTGCAGGTTGCGCGTATTTTCCACCACCTGGCGGCGCAGGCCCTCGCGCTGCTGCTCGGTCTGGCCCAGACGCGAGTAGGACTCACGCACTTGCGAGCTGGTCAGGCCGCCGCTGTACAGCGGGATACTCAGGCGCAGGCCGATGGTGCGCTGCTCGACGTCGCCGCGATACGGCGTGCCGAAGGCATTCGGGTTGCTGAAACCGAGCGCGTCGTTGTCGCCTTTTTCGTATTGCGCCACTGCGTCCAGAGTCGGCGCATGACCGGCCTTGCGCTGTTTGAGGGTTTCTTCAGCGGCGGTGACGGCGTAGTTGCTGGCCAACAGATTCAGGTTTTGGCGGCCAGCGGTTTCGACCCACGCCTTGGCGTCGTTCGGCAGCGGCGGCAACACCGGCAACGTGTGCACGATGCCTTGGATCGAGTTGTATTGGCGGTTGGTCAGCGTAATCAGCGCTTCAAAGGCGTCTTCCACCTGGCGCTGAGCCAGGATCCGGTTGGCGCGAGCGGTGTCGTAGCTGGCCTGGGATTGCAGCACGTCGGTCTTGTCCGACAAGCCCACATCGAAGCGCTCGTTGGACTGGTCCAGTTGGCGCTTGAATGCATTTTCTTCGGCCTTGGTGGAGGCCAGGTTGTCCTGGGCGCGCAGCACGGCGAAGTAACTTTCGGCGCTCTGCAGAATCAGGTTCTGTTCGGTGGCCGACAGTTGCAATGCGGCCTGCTCGTTGACGGCTTCGGCGGCTTGTAGCTGGAACCAGCGGTCGGCGCGGAACAGTGGCTGGCTCAAGGTCGCGCGCCAGGAATGGGCGTCACGGTTGGCGGTGGCCGAGGGCGTGTCGATCTGGGTGCGCACATTGTTGATATCGGCACCAGCCGACAGATTCGGCAGCAACCCGGCGCGTGCCTGGGGTACCACTTCTTTTTGCGCACCGTATTGGGCGCGGGCGGCGGCCAGGTCGGCGTTGTTATCCACCGCTTCCTGATAGACGCTGACCAGATCGGTTCTGGCAGACAAGGGCGCTTCAGCTGCCCAGACCATTCCGTTGGTCGCACAAGACACGGCAACAGCCAGTGAAAGTTTGCGCAGCATGAGGCGATCCCTAGTGTGAATATTACGGCGATAATTTAGCGCCCAAGGCTACGGCTGGTCATTTCTGGCGTCAAGCCTTGAGGCGGCATCCGAGTGTAGTGGCGCGACCCCGGCACAACAATCCTGTAATTGCGCCATTCATCACGCTGAATGCTCCACTGTTGGCAATTTGCCCACGCCATGGTCTAGACTGGCCGCGTTCTTGTCGGGGTGCCTTGTTGGAAGGCTGAGATCGGTAAATACCGGATCCCGTTGAACCTGATCAGGTTAACGCCTGCGTAGGGAACAAGATTTCTCGTCACCCGGCGAGTCCTCTTGTGCTTCGTCCGGGATGCTGTTCGACAATCGAACAGTCCTCGTGCGCCAAGCACAGCACTGGTTTCAGTGCGTCCATCCGTCACAGGTTCGCTCCGACAAAAATCCACCGCCTGGATAAGTTGGAGCCCGTGATGACTACAAAACTAAAAAGCACTGTGCATTTAAGTGAATCGGCCAAGGTCGACTCCGGTTCTGTGCAGCCGTTTACCCGCTCGCAAAAAATCTACGTACAAGGCACTCGCCCGGACATTCGTGTGCCGATGCGTGAGATCAGCCTGGACGTGACCCCTACCGACTTTGGCGGTGAAATCAACGCACCCGTGGTGGTCTATGACACCTCCGGCCCGTACACCGACCCCAATGTAATCATCGACGTGCGTAAAGGCCTGGGCGATGTGCGCTCGCCGTGGATCGAAGTACGCGGCGACACCGAGCGCCTGTCCGGCCTCAGCTCGCATTTCGGCCAGCAGCGCCTGAGCGATGCCGAACTGACCGCACTGCGCTTTGCCCATGTGAAAAATCCGCGCCGCGCCAAGGCCGGCGCCAACGTCACCCAGATGCACTACGCGCGCAAAGGCATCATCACCGCCGAGATGGAATACGTCGCCATCCGCGAAAACATGAAGCTCGAAGAAGCCCGCGCCAGCGGTCTGTTGGACCAGCAACACGCCGGCCACAGCTTCGGTGCCAGCGTGCCGAAAATCATCACCCCCGAGTTTGTGCGCGAAGAAATCGCCCGTGGCCGCGCAATTATCCCGGCCAACATCAACCACACCGAGTTGGAGCCGATGATCATCGGCCGTAACTTCCTGGTGAAGATCAACGGCAACATCGGCAACAGCGCCTTGGGTTCGTCCATCGAAGAAGAAGTGGCGAAACTCACCTGGGGCATTCGCTGGGGCTCGGACACGGTGATGGACCTGTCCACCGGCAAGCACATCCACGAAACCCGCGAGTGGATCATCCGTAACTCGCCAGTGCCAATCGGTACCGTGCCGATCTACCAGGCCCTGGAAAAAGTCGGCGGCGCCGCCGAAGACCTGACTTGGGAGCTGTTCCGCGACACCTTGATCGAACAGGCCGAGCAGGGCGTCGACTACTTCACCATCCACGCCGGCGTGCTGCTGCGCTACGTGCCGCTGACTGCCAAGCGCGTCACCGGTATCGTGTCCCGTGGCGGTTCGATCATGGCCAAGTGGTGCCTGGCGCACCACAAAGAGAACTTCACCTATACGCATTTCGACGAAATCTGCGAAATCATGAAGGCCTATGACGTCAGCTTCTCCCTCGGCGACGGCCTGCGCCCCGGCTCGATTGCCGACGCCAACGACGCCGCGCAGTTCGGCGAGTTGGAAACCCTGGGTGAACTGACCAAAACCGCCTGGAAGCACGACGTGCAAACCATGATCGAAGGCCCCGGCCACGTACCGATGCAGTTGATCAAAGAGAACATGGACAAGCAGCTGGAGTGCTGCGACGAGGCGCCGTTCTACACCCTCGGGCCACTGACCACCGACATCGCGCCGGGTTACGACCACATCACCTCCGGTATCGGTGCGGCGATGATCGGTTGGTTCGGTTGCGCCATGCTGTGCTACGTCACGCCCAAGGAACACCTGGGCCTGCCGAACAAGGATGACGTGAAGACCGGGATCATCACCTACAAGATTGCCGCCCATGCCGCCGACCTTGCCAAAGGCCACCCGGGCGCGCAGATCCGCGATAACGCCTTGAGCAAGGCGCGCTTCGAGTTCCGCTGGGAAGACCAGTTCAACCTCGGCCTGGACCCAGATACCGCGCGCTCCTATCACGATGAAACCCTGCCGAAGGACTCGGCCAAGGTCGCGCATTTCTGCTCGATGTGCGGGCCGAAATTCTGCTCGATGAAAATCACCCAGGAAGTGCGTGAATACGCGGCCAACCAGCGCATTGAAGCGGTTGATGTGGACGTGGCCAAGGGCTTGGCGGAGCAGGCAGAGCGGTTCAAGCAGGAAGGCAGTCAGCTTTATAAGAAGGTCTGATCCGAGGTTGCAGGTGCTTTTAAGGGCCTCATCGGGGGCAGGCCTCCTCCCACACTTGAACGTGTTCGCCATTCAAAATGTGGGAGGGGGCTTGCCCCCGATAGCAATCTTTCAAACAACACATGCCCCTCAGAGATAACACCCTTGAACATTCAACCGAGCACCTACTCACCGGACGTCGCAGTCCCCCAAGACAAACGTGTCTTCGGCGCCCGTGACCTGTTCTCCCTATGGTTCTCCCTCGGCATTGGCCTGATGGTCCTGCAAACCGGCGCTTTGCTTGCGCCGGGGCTGGGCCTGTCGGGTTCATTGCTGGCAATCTTCCTCGGCACTCTGGTCGGCGTGTTGTTGCTGGCCGCCGTCGGCGTGATCGGCAGCGACACCGGCCTGTCCGCCATGGCCGCGCTCAAGCTCAGCCTCGGTGCCAAAGGCGCGAGCCTGCCCGCGTTGCTCAACTTGCTGCAGTTGATCGGCTGGGGTTCATTCGAAATCATTGTGATGCGCGATGCGGCCAGCCTGTTGGGTACGCGAGCATTCAGCGAGGGCAGCCTGCTGGCCAGCCCGTTGCTGTGGACGCTGTTTTTCGGCGGCTTGGCGACGCTGCTGGCAGTCAGCGGTCCATTGACCTTTGTGCGTCAGATCCTGCGCAAATGGGGCATCTGGCTGCTGCTCGCCGCCTGTCTGTGGCTCACCTGGAACTTGTTCGCCAAGGCTGATTTGGCCGCGCTATGGGCTCAGGCCGGTGACGGTTCGATGCCGTTCGCTGTGGGCTTCGATATTGCCATCGCCATGCCGCTGTCCTGGTTACCGCTGATTGCCGATTACTCCCGTTTCGGTAAGCGCGCTAAAAGCGTGTTCGGCGGCACCGCGGTGGGCTTCTTTATCGGTAATTTCTGGCTGATGAGCCTGGGCGTGGCCTACACCCTGGCATTTGCGCCGAGCGGTGAAGTGAACGCGCTGCTCCTGGCTTTGGCTGGCGCCGGCCTGGGGATTCCGCTGCTGCTGATCCTGTTGGACGAGTCGGAAAATGCTTTTGCCGATATTCACTCGGCGGCGGTGTCCAGCGGGGTTCTGTTGCGCTTGAAAGTCGAGCATCTGGCGTTGGCCATCGGTGTCATCTGCACCTTGATCGCCTGTTTCGCGCCGTTGGCCCAGTACCAGAACTTCCTGCTATTGATCGGCTCAGTGTTTGCGCCGTTGTTCGGCGTGGTGCTGGTGGATCATTTCATCCTGCGCCGTCGTGGTCAGGGTGTGGTTGCCGGCCTGCGTTGGCCGGCGCTGTTGGCCTGGTTAGGTGGCATTGCCACTTACCATCTGTTGGCCAATCTGTACCCGGATGTCGGCGCAACCCTGCCGGCGCTGGTGCTGGCAGGGCTGCTGCAGTTCATCCTGGGTCGGGCCTTCAGCGGCGTGCGGGTACCAGCTCAGGCTTGAGAATGCCGTCCAGGCGCGAGTAGGGAATCTGCAACTCGACATGGCCCAAGGCATACGGCGCGATTGTGGTGGTGGGATACTTGAGGATCACGCCACCATAGGTCAGCGCAACGTTCGGGGTTTTCTGGAAGGGGTAGGTTTTCACAAACTCCGGCTCCAGACTCAGGCGGGTGCTGATCAACCAACTGTTGTGTGCCACTTGGGCGGCTTTCCAGAAGGCGTCCTCTTTACCCGGCAGTAGCATGTCGGTGAGCGAGAGGGCCTTTTGCTGCTGGCGCGAATAGTTGATGAATGCGCGGCCCGGCTCGCCATGGGTGGCGCCCTGGTCCAGATAGCTGGACAGTTCGATGATCACCAAGCCGTCATGCTGCTCCCGTACCTTGGCCTGCAAATACATGCTGTTGCTTGGGGCCGCGGTTTTCAGGAATTGCTCGCGATAGGTCTCAAGGCTGGTCGGCAGCGGGTTGGCGCCGGTCATTTCCAGTAGGCGCTGTTCGATCAGCGCGTCCAGCTTGGGTTCCTTGGCGAAGTGCACGGTGTCGATATTCACCAGCGCGCAATCGGCGCTGGCGCAGCCCGGCCGGGTTTGTTCAGTGGTGTCGCGGGTGGCTTCCAGCGGGGTACGCCAGTTGGGTTGGAACAAGCTTTGGCAGGCGCCGAGGGTCAAGGCGATGCAGGCCACGGAGGCGATTTTTAAAAGCGACATGGGTGTCCTTCGTCTATCGATAAGAGCGAAATTGTGCAGCTTCGACTACCAGCAAGGCAGTCAGTTCGCCACTAAGCTGATTAGAGTGAGTTTGACGCCCGCCGTCTATCCCGGCAACCGGAAAGGGGCTGCATCCGAGGGCGGGAGCGCGTTAGGATGGCGCGAATTGCTCAGGCATAACGAGGAAGGGATATGACGGACACAGCAAAATCGACGCCGAGCACAATCGAAATTGTTCAGCGCGACAATGCCTACAAGGGCTTCTACCAGCTTGATCGCGTGCAACTGCGCCACGAAAAATTCGATGGCGGCATGAGCCGGGTGATCAACCGCGAAGTCTTCGTCCGTCACGACGCGGTGTGTGTCTTGCCGTACGACCCGCAGCGCGATGAAGTGGTGTTGATCGAGCAGTTCCGTGTAGGCGCCATGGGACGCAGCAACAACCCTTGGCTGGTGGAAATGGTCGCGGGCCTGATCGACAAGGATGAAGAGCCGGAGGAGGTTGCACACCGCGAAGCCGAGGAGGAAGCTGGGCTGACGTTCTCCGCGCTGTGGCCGATTACCAAGTATTTCCCGTCGCCCGGTGGCAGTACCGAGTTTGTGCATTTGTACCTGGGCCGTTGCGAGAGCGCCGGTGCAGGTGGTGTCCATGGATTGGAAGAAGAGGCAGAAGATATCCGCGTCACCGTCTGGGCCTTCGAAGATGCCCTGCAAGCGGTGCGCGACGGCAAGATTTCCAACGCAGCCAGCATTATCGCCCTGCAATGGCTTGCGCTTAATCGCGCGGAAGTGAGGGGGTTATGGCAGTAAAGGCACGGGAACGTTATCGAGTCGACTTGATCGGGCTGCAAGCCGCCTGCGAAGCCAACTATGCGCGGCTGATGCGCCTGTTGCCCGATATGCGCCACGCCCCCGAGGCACGGCGCATCGGCGTAACCCATGGCGACCAAATGCTCGGCGTACTGGCCCTGGAAGTTATCGTCAACTGTCCGTACACCACCACCCTGCGCGTTCGTCAGGAGCACAGCCTGCCTTGGCTGCCGGTGCCGCAACTGGAAGTGCAGGTCTACCACGACGCCCGCATGGCCGAAGTGATCAGCGCCGAACATGCACGACGCTTTCGCAGCATCTATCCTTACCCAAATGTGTTCATGCACCAGCCCGATGAGAAAGCACAGCTCAATGTGTTCCTCGGCGAGTGGTTGAGCCATTGCCTGGCTCTGGGTCATGAGTTTGAGGTCGTGCGGTAGATGTGAACTGCGTCTGCTTCCTTGGGTTTCCTCTTTGCGTTCTGCCCCAGCATAATCGCCCCAGTTGTCTATTCCTGTGATTGCCTTGGGAGAGCGCCTTGCCGAGCGTATCCACCGTGAACCCCGATGCGCCGGCGTTGCTGGTGCAACTGTCCGACAGCCACCTGTTTGCCGAGGCCGACGGCACGCTGCTGGGTATGAATACCCGTGAGAGCCTGCGGCGTGTAATTGAGTTGGTGTGCCAGCAACAGCCGCAAATCGACCTGATAGTGGCTACCGGGGACTTGTCCCAGGACGGCACGCTGGAGTCGTACCAGCAATTTCGCGACATGACCGCATCCATCGGCGCCCCTGCCCGCTGGATTCCCGGTAACCACGACGAGCCGCAAATCATGGCGCACGCCGCTGCGCACAGCGACCTGCTTGAACCGGTGGTGGATGTGGGCAACTGGCGCATCACACTGCTGGACTCTGCCGTACCGGGCTCGGTGCCAGGCTACCTTCAGGACTCGCAACTGCAATTGCTGGCCCAAGCCCTGAGTGAAGCCCCCGGCCGTCATCATCTGGTGTGCTTTCACCATCACCCAGTGTCTTTCGGCTGTGCGTGGATGGACCCCATCGGCCTGCGCAATCCCGAAGCGTTGTTTGCCGTGCTGGACCGCTTTCCCCAAGTCAGGGCAGTGCTCTGGGGGCATGTGCACCAGGAAATCGACCGCGAACGTAATGGCGTGCGCTTGCTAGCGTCGCCGTCTACGTGCATCCAGTTTGCGCCGGGCAGCGAGGACTTCAAGGTCAGTGAGCAGGCGCCGGGGTATCGTTGGTTGCGTTTGCATGCCGACGGGCGGCTGGAGACCGGGGTAGAGCGCTTGGTCGGGTTCGCGTTTACGGTGGATTACGGTAGCAACGGCTACTGAGATTTACCTGTAAACTGCGCGCTTTTGGCGCAAGCACGGAGAGCCCGGTATGTCTGCTTCGATCCTGTATATCCACGGTTTCAACAGTGCGCCGGCGTCCAACAAGGCCAGCCAGCTCATCACCGTGATGAACAGCCTCGGCCTGGCCGACCAACTGCGCGTGCCGGCGCTGCATCACCACCCCCGTCAGGCAATTCCTCAGTTGGAGCAAGCCATTGCCCAACTGGGGCGGCCACTGCTGGTCGGCAGCTCACTCGGCGGCTACTATGCAACCCATCTTGCCGAGCGCCATGGCCTCAAGGCGCTGCTGGTCAACCCGGCTGTGAGCCCCCATCGGATGTTCGACGGCTACCTGGGCACCCAGAAGAACCTCTACACCGATGAAACCTGGGAACTGACCCACGACCACGTCACGGCACTCGCCGAGTTGGAAGTGCCGGCACCCCAGGATGCTGCGCGTTATCAGGTGTGGTTGCAGACCGGGGATGAAACCCTGGATTATCGCCTCGCCCAACAGTATTACCGGGCCTGCGCCTTGCGCATCCAGGCCGGTGGCGACCACGGTTACCAGGGGTTCGCCCAGCAACTGCCGGCGCTGTTGAGCTTTGCCGGCATTGGCGCAGATCAGTATCAATCCTTCGATTTTTCGGCACTGTAATTGCCTTGAAAACCGCAGGTTACTTTTTAATCGAACGACTCACGACGAGACCCCATGGCCACTCCCAGCGCTAGCTCTTATAACGCCGACGCCATCGAAGTCCTCTCGGGCCTCGACCCGGTGCGCAAACGCCCCGGCATGTACACCGACACCAGCCGGCCGAATCACCTCGCCCAGGAAGTCATCGACAACAGCGTTGACGAAGCCTTGGCCGGGCACGCGAAGTCGGTGCACGTCATTCTCCACGCTGACCACTCCCTCGAAGTGTCCGACGATGGCCGCGGCATGCCCGTGGACATTCACCCGGAAGAGGGCGTGTCAGGCGTTGAGCTGATCCTCACCAAGCTGCACGCCGGCGGTAAGTTCTCCAACAAGAACTACCAGTTTTCCGGTGGCTTGCACGGTGTGGGTATTTCCGTGGTCAACGCCCTGTCGACGCTGGTGCGGGTCAAGGTAAAGCGTGACGGCAACGAGTACCAGATGACCTTCGCCGATGGCTACAAAGCCACCGACCTCGAAGTGATCGGCACCGTGGGCAAGCGCAATACCGGTACCAGCGTGTACTTCGCGCCGGACCCGAAATACTTCGATTCGCCGAAATTCTCCATCAGCCGCCTCAAACACGTACTCAAGGCCAAGGCCGTGTTGTGCCCGGGCCTGCTGGTGACCTTTGAAGATAAAGGCACCGGTGAGAAGGTCGAGTGGCATTACGAAGACGGCCTGCGCTCTTATCTGGAAGATTCCGTCAGCGACTTCGAGCGCCTGCCCAACGAGCCGTTTTGCGGCAGTCTGGCCGGCAATAAAGAAGCCGTCGACTGGGCGCTGCTGTGGTTGCCCGAGGGCGGCGACAGCGTGCAGGAAAGCTACGTCAACCTGATTCCCACGGCTCAGGGCGGCACCCACGTCAATGGTTTGCGCCAGGGCCTGCTCGATGCCATGCGCGAATTCTGCGAATACCGCAGCCTGCTGCCGCGCGGCGTGAAGCTGGCGCCGGAAGACGTGTGGGAGCGCATTGCGTTCGTGCTGTCGATGAAAATGCAGGAACCGCAGTTCTCCGGCCAGACCAAAGAGCGTCTGTCGTCCCGCGAGGCGGCGGCGTTTGTCTCTGGTGTGGTTAAGGACGCCTTCAGCCTGTGGCTCAACGAGCATCCTGAGCTGGGCTTGGCCTTGGCTGAACTGGCGATCAATAACGCCGGCCGTCGCCTCAAAGCCAGTAAGAAGGTTGAACGCAAGCGCATCACCCAAGGCCCAGCACTGCCAGGCAAGCTGGCCGATTGCGCGGGGCAGGACCCGATGCGCTCCGAACTGTTCCTGGTGGAGGGTGACTCCGCCGGCGGTTCCGCCAAACAAGCGCGGGACAAGGAATTCCAGGCGATCCTGCCGTTGCGCGGCAAGATTCTTAACACTTGGGAAGTCGACGGCAGCGAAGTCCTGGCCAGCCAGGAAGTGCACAACATCGCCGTGGCCATTGGTGTCGACCCAGGTTCTGCGGATATCGCCCAACTGCGTTACGGCAAGATCTGCATCCTCGCCGACGCCGACTCCGACGGGCTGCACATCGCCACGTTGCTCTGTGCCCTGTTCGTGCAGCACTTCCGCCCGTTGGTGGATGCCGGTCACGTCTACGTCGCCATGCCACCGCTGTATCGCATCGACCTGGGCAAGGAGATTTTCTATGCCCTGGACGAAGCGGAGCGCGATGGCATCCTCGACCGCCTGGTGGCCGAGAAGAAACGTGGCAAGCCGCAGGTCACGCGATTCAAAGGTCTGGGTGAAATGAACCCGCCACAATTGCGTGAAACCACCATGGACCCCAACACCCGGCGCCTCGTGCAGTTGACCCTGGAAGACTACGCCGCCACCTCGGAAATGATGGACATGCTGCTGGCGAAGAAACGCGCGCCGGACCGCAAGTCCTGGCTGGAATCCAAAGGCAACCTGGCCGAGGTGGTGGGCTGATGCGCACAGGCGTCGCCCTGGCGATCCTGATGATGAGCGGGCTGGCGGCCACCCCGGTGGTTGCTGCGCCCGTGGCAGAGCTCAAACTCGTGTCCGAGCACCCGGTGGATGGCATGCGCGGCGGCAATCTGTCGGGTCTGGCTGTGTGCGGCAAGGAATTGTGGACGGTTTCCGACCGTGACGACGATCAGATCTACCGTCTGGATATCAGCGCGCCGACCTGGCAGGCCGAAACGGTGAAAATCGAAGTGCCGCCCGTGCCAGAGTCCGGTCTGCCTTGGGGGCTGCGTTCGCGCACCACGGCTGCTTCGTTTATTCGCGGTGGCGACCTGGACTTTGAAGGCATCAGCTGCGATGTTGCCGGTAATCGCTACATCGTCAGTGAAGCCCATGCGGCAGTGCTGCAAGTGCCGGCCACCGGCGCACCTGAATGGCTGAAGATTGCCCCAAGCATGGTGCGTGAGGCCCGGGCCAGTGGCATGTTGCTGCACTTCAATGCGCTGTTTGAAGGCTTGGCGGTGAACCCTGAAGGCAATCAAATCTGGCTGGCGGCCGAGCGTGAGCGGCGTGGCTTAATTTCCATCAAGCGTGGGCAAAGCCTGTGGAGTTGTGAGGGCCCTTGCGTGTTGTTAAGTGAGGCCGGCCAGGAGGTACAACCGGCTAAATTCACCGACGCCAAGCCCGTGTCCAAGGATTTCGCTGATCTCTCCCTGTTCAACGGCAAGCTGTTTACGCTGGAGCGCAACGCGTTCCAGATTTGCCGGCGCGATGCGGTCACCGCCAAGGTCGAGCTGTGCTGGTCGTTTGCCGACGAAACCTTGGCGCCCGAGCGGCGTTATGCCCAGCCCTATGGTCTTGCCGAAGCCCTTGTGGTTGATGCTGAAGGCGCATGGCTGGGTATCGACAACAACTTCGGCCCTCGCGCCGATGGTGAAAAACGCCCGGTGGTCTATCGTTTTGCCGCCCCGGTCGGCGGCTGGAGTGCCCAGCCGTGAATGATCAAACACTTGAATTGACTCAGCGCAGCGGCATTTCCGCTGCGCCTTACCAAACAATGATGAGGCCCGCATGAGTGACATCCTCGCAGACAGCTTAGACGGCGTAGAACGCCGGTCGCTGGCTGACTTCACCGAAAATGCCTACCTCAACTACTCCATGTACGTGATCATGGACCGCGCGTTGCCGCATATCGGCGACGGCCTCAAGCCCGTACAGCGGCGCATTATCTACGCCATGAGTGAGTTGGGCCTGGATGCCGATTCCAAGCACAAGAAATCGGCGCGTACCGTCGGTGACGTGCTGGGTAAGTTCCACCCCCATGGCGACTCGGCGTGCTACGAGGCCATGGTGCTGATGGCCCAACCGTTCAGCTACCGCTACACGCTGGTGGACGGCCAGGGTAACTGGGGTGCGCCGGATGATCCCAAGTCCTTCGCCGCGATGCGTTACACCGAGGCGCGGTTGTCGCGTTACTCGGAAGTGCTGCTCAGCGAACTGGGCCAGGGTACTGCGGATTGGGGGCCGAACTTCGACGGCACACTGGACGAGCCTCTGGTGTTGCCGGCACGTTTGCCGAACATCCTGCTCAATGGCACCACCGGTATCGCGGTCGGCATGGCCACCGACGTACCGCCGCACAACCTGCGGGAAGTCGCCACCGCCTGCGTACGCTTGCTGGATGAGCCAAAGGCGACCGTCGAGCAGCTCTGTGAGCATATCCAGGGCCCGGACTACCCGACCGAAGCGGAAATCATCACGCCGCGCGCCGACCTGCTGAAGATGTACGAAACCGGCAAGGGCTCGGTGCGCATGCGCGCTGTGTACCACATTGAGGACGGCGACATTATCGTCACCGCTCTGCCGCATCAGGTGTCGGGCGCCAAAGTGTTGGAGCAGATTGCTGCGCTGATGCAGGCCAAACCGTCGAAACTGCCCCAGGTCGCCGACCTGCGTGACGAGTCCGACCACGAAAACCCATGCCGTATCGTGATCATCCCGACCAACAGCCGGGTCGATCACGAAGTGCTGATGCAGCACCTGTTCGCCAGTACCGATCTTGAGTCCAGCTACCGGGTCAACATCAACATCATCGGTCTGGACGGTAAGCCGCAGCTGAAAAACCTGCGCAACCTGCTGGTGGAGTGGTTGGAGTTCCGCGTACAAACCGTTCGTCGCCGCCTGCAATTCCGCTTGGACAAGGTCGAGCGCCGCCTGCACCTGTTGGACGGCTTGCTGATTGCCTATCTCAACCTGGATGAAGTGATTCACATCATCCGTACCGCCGAGCACCCGAAAGCCGAATTGATCGCGCGCTTCGAGCTGAGCGAGATCCAGGCTGACTACATTCTCGACACCCGCTTGCGTCAATTGGCGCGACTGGAAGAAATGAAACTACGCGACGAGCAAGACGCGCTCCTCAAGGAACAAGCCAAGCTGCAAGCCCTGTTGGGCAGTGAAGCCAAGCTGAAAAAGCTGGTGCGTACCGAGCTGATCAAAGACGCCGAAACCTACGGCGATGAACGTCGTTCGCCAATCGTGCAGCGTGCTGAAGCGAAGGCGCTGACAGAAACCGAACTGCTGCCAAACGAGAAAATTACCGTCGTTCTGTCGGAAAAGGGTTGGGTTCGTTCGGCCAAGGGGCATGATATTGACGCCACTGGCTTGTCGTACAAAGCGGGTGATGGTTTTAAAACCGCCGCGGCCGGGCGTTCTAACCAGTTTGCGGTGTTTATCGACTCGACGGGGCGCAGCTATTCAGTGCCGGCGCACACCTTGCCGTCAGCACGGGGGCAGGGCGAACCGTTGACCGGGCGTCTAACGCCGCCACCAGGGGCGAATTTTGAATGCGTGCTGCTGCCGGACGATGACTCGCTGTACGTCATCGCCTCCGACGCCGGTTACGGGTTTGTGGTCAAGGGTGAAGACCTGCAGGCCAAGAACAAGGCGGGGAAGGCATTGTTGAGCCTGCCGAATAACGCCAAGGTGATCCTGCCGCGACCGGTAGATGACCGTGAGAGCAATTGGCTGGCGTCGGTGACCACCGAAGGGCGTCTGCTGGTGTTCAAGATCAGCGATCTACCCCAGCTGGGCAAAGGCAAGGGCAACAAGATTATTGGTATTCCAGGGGAGCGGGTGGCCAGTCGCGAAGAGTACGTGACCGACATCGCGGTGATCCCGGAAGGTTCCACCCTGGTGCTCCAGGCCGGCAAGCGCACGTTGTCATTGCGCCCTGACGACCTTGAACACTACAAGGGCGAGCGTGGTCGTCGCGGTAATAAACTGCCTCGCGGCTTCCAGCGTGTGGATGCTTTGCTGGTGGAAACGCCGGTTTAAGGCGTATTAGAGCCCTCGATCTACGATTTAAAGCGTAGATCGACTCTTTGGCGCTGGAGTCATGGCGCATATTCACGGATGATATGGCCTTTCCAGCGCCGGCGTGGCCGAGCGTGTTTAGGTTATTTTTAGTATTACATTGTGGTTCGCCTTGTGGCAGCCACCTGGATGGGATGATGACTGCTCCACGCCTTCCTTTATTTTTGATGCTCGCTGGCCTTTTGGGGTTGGCGGGTTGCAGCACACACCAACCGGTGTCGCTGTACCAGCTGGACAGCGGAAGTCCGGCGCAACCTGCACAAAGTGCCGGTATGGCAGTTCTGCTGGGCCCGGTGGTCGTTGCCGACTACCTGCAACGCGAAACCCTGCTGCAGCGTCAGAATGACGGTAGCCTGCAAGGTTCCACCGATGGTCGTTGGGCGGGTAGCCTGTCTTCGGATATCAACCAGTTGGTATTGCGCCAAGTCGCGGGCCATCTCGATAGCCAGCGCGTGGTACTGGCACCCGCACCGACGGGTTTCAGCCCGGATGTGCAGGTGCTGCTGACCATTACGCGCCTCGACTCGGGTGTGTCGCAACCGGCAATCCTGGATGCACAGTGGCGCTTGATCGACCGTCGTGGCCAGGTGCGCGATAACCGTATCGTGCACCTGCAGGAAGAACACACCGGTTCCACGGCATCCCAGGTCCAGGCCCAGGGCGTGCTGTTGCAGCACTTGGCACAGCAGTTGTCGGTGGCCCTCAAACCACTGGCTAACCAGCCGCCGATTGCCGAGGCGCCGCGCAAGCAAGCTCCGGCGGTGCAGGCCAAGCCAGCAGAGCCGCAGAAGCCGAAGATGCCGATGGCTACGCCCATTCGTACGGATATGGAAGTGTTCAGGTTCTGATCTGAAACAACTCCAACAAAAAAGGCCCGCTGACTTAGCGGGCCTTTTTGTTTGTGGAGATATAAGTCACGGCGCAGATCAAGTGTGGAAGGGGGCTTGTCCCTGATAGCGTCGGTTCAGTTAATGATGTGCTAACTGATGCTCCGCAGTCGGGGGTAAGCCCCCTCCCAATTAGTTTGGCGGTGTTCTTCAGGGCTTGGAGCGAGTCTCATGCATGCGCGCCAACTGGCGTTCAAGCATCGAGGGATACGGCTCCATCAACCGCTCCACACAGCTTGCGCCTTCAGGGCTGGCAATCGGTCGGATGCGAGCGCGTTGGCGGATCAGCGTGTCTTCACTGATCTTGCGCTCCACTAGCAGCAGGTTGCGGCTGTGTTGCGACAGGGCCAGGGCGTCTTGGGCGATTTCGGTCAGCAGCAGGTCGATCTGGCTCATGCCAAACAGGTCGTCACCGACCGTCAAGCCAAGTTGCAGTTGCAGCGTGATGCCGCTGTCCGCCACTTCGATCTGCAGGGCATGGCCCAGGGCGCGCAGCAGTTCGCCGCAGCAGATGGCGTTGGTCAGGTAGTCTTCGCCGCTGTCTTCGCTGTGGAACAGCATCAGCGTGCTGCCATCGTTCAGGGTGTGCAGTTCGCTCTGGTACAGCGAGGCCGCTTGGTCGAGGCAATCGCGATAGCGTTCCAGCAGTTCCGTCAGGCGTGCGCGGGGCAGGCGGCGCAGTTGGTCCTGGGCACCCAGTTGCACGGCCAATACGGCGCTGTGCTGGGGCTCGGTGTTCCTCGCAGGTACCGGTTTCGGCGCGACGGCCGGGCTGTTGGCCGAGGTGTCGCGCAGGTCGGCGAACGGGTCTTCATCGTCCAGCTCGTCTTCTTCAGCCTGGATGACCTTGCGTGTTGCAGGCTTGAGGCCTGCCACCGGGGTGCTTTCGTCGAAGCCAGGATCACGCAGGTCGCGCACTTCAAACTCGGGCTCGTCGTCGTAATCGGTGTCGTCGAACTCAGGTTCCGGCTCCACTTCACGAACCACTGGCTCCGGGGCGAAGCTGGCGTGGAGTTGGCGGGCGAGGTCGCCGATTTCGTCCTGGCGGTCGGTGGCTGGCGTGTGTTCGTCGATATCCCGTAACCAGATGCGCAGTTGCATCAATGGCGTAGAAATGTGCCGACCCAGCCGCAGGCTTAAGGCCAAGGCCAGTGCCAGCAGGATTGCGCTGAGGATGCCCATGCTTTGCAGGCTGATGGTCATCGGCTGCTGGAATTGCTGCATGTCCAGGCTGATGCGCAGTTGACCGGCCTTCACATCCTGGAACGTGATGTTGCTCTGGTACAGTCCTTCGGCTTCACCCAGCAGGCCGTTTTTCGGGCGTTGCCCGGCTTCGGCCATGATCCGGTTGTCCACGCTGTAGATGGCGGCGTGGGCCACCAGCGGGTTTTTGGTCAGGTTGTTGAGCAGCACGTTGAGGCTGAGGATGTCGTTGGACACCAACAGCTCAGTCGCCGAGGTGGCGGTCTGGGTCGTCAAGCTCTCGCCCAGGGCGTCGGCTTGCTCGTGCATGGCCTGTTTGAACTGCAAACCCATCACGCAGGCGTAGATCACCAGGGCCAAGGCCACCAGGATCACGTTATGGCTGGCGATGCGTAATGCGATCGGTACACGGCGGTGGCGCAGTGCCCGGAAGATCAGCAGGAAGAAGTTATCGGTTTTTACTGGCGTGGGCCGGTTCACTTGCGCTCGGCTCTCGGTCCGTGAAGTTGACGCGCAGTATAGCGACAGGCCTAGGACCGGCAAAGCGCTGGCTGTGCCCGATGGTCACTGAAAGTGGGTAGAATGCGGTTTTTTTCCAGCCTGGGGGTGCGCCTTGCGCGAAATTGTCCTGATTAACATCACCGGTGAAGACCGCCCGGGTCTTACCGCCGCCATTACCGGTGTTCTGGCCCAGGGTGGTGTGAACATTCTCGACATTGGCCAGGCAGTGATCCACGACACCCTGTCGTTCGGCATCCTGGTGGAAATCCCCAGCACCGAACAGGCCTCGTCCGTACTCAAGGACATCCTGTTTACGGCGTATAAGCTGGATCAACAGGTGCGTTTCACCCCTGTTTCCGAAGACGACTACCAGCATTGGGTGGCTGGCCAAGGGAAGAAACGCCATATCGTCACGTTACTGACCCGAAAGGTCACCGCCGAACAACTGCAGCGCGTCAGCTCCATTACCGCGCAGTATGGTTTGAATATCGACCATATCGACCGTCTGTCGGGGCGCATGCCGCTGGACACGCCGGCAGATCAGGGCAAGGGCTGCATCGAGTTCTCCGTTCGCGGCGAGCCGGCCGATCCGCAGGCCCTGCGCGCCGAATTCCTTAGCGTGGCCCAGGAGCTGAATGTCGACATCGCGTTCCAGGAAGATTCGCTGTTCCGTCGTAACCGTCGCCTGGCGGTATTCGACATGGACTCCACGCTGATCGAAGCCGAAGTCATCGACGAACTGGCCAAAGCCGCCGGCGTGGGCGAGCAGGTTTCCGCGATCACCGAGCGCGCCATGGCCGGCGAGCTGGACTTCCGCGCCAGCTTTAAGGAGCGCCTGGCACTGCTCAAAGGCCTGGATGTCAGCGTGCTGGACTCCATCGGCGCCTCGCTACGCCTGACGGAAGGTGCCGAAACCCTGTTCGCCGAACTCAAGCGTCTGGGTTACAAGACTGCGATCCTGTCCGGCGGCTTCACCTACTTTGCCAAGCAATTGCAGGCAAAGCTGGGCATCGACTATGTGTTCGCCAACGAGCTGGAAGTGGTCGATGGCAAGGTGACCGGCGTCGCGGTCGAGCCGATTGTCGACGCGCAGCGCAAGGCGGATCTGCTGAAGGAATTGGCACACAAGGAAGGTTTGCGTCTGGAGCAGACCATTGCGGTCGGCGACGGGGCGAATGACTTGCCGATGCTGGCGATCGCCGGTTTGGGTGTGGCGTTCCGCGCCAAGCCATTGGTCAAACAATCGGCCAAGCAGGCGATTTCGACCTTGGGGTTGGATGGCGTGCTCTATCTGCTGGGCTTTCGCGACCGCGACGGTCAGCTGTAACTGACTAAATGTGGGAGGGGGCTTGCCCCCGATGGCAGTGGTTCAGTCACTGATGTGTTGACTGATTCCCCGCTATCGGGAGCAAGCCCCCTCCCACATTGGGTTCGGTGTCAGGCTTTAGGTAAAGCGATACCCTGGCCCATCTGCACTGGCGAACCCGCCACCAGTTCTTCAGCCCACTTCACCTGATCCGGCCCAAACAGCACAATCGCGGTCGAACCCAACTTGAAGCGACCCAGCTCCGCACCTTTCTCCAGATGAATAGGCGCACGCGCCGCTTCGTCGTAGCGGAAGGTTTTCAGTTCGCGCTTCGGTGGGGTCACCAGGCCAGCCCATACGGTTTCAATCGACGCGACGATCATCGCACCCACCAACACGACGGCCATCGGACCGCGTTCGGTGTCGAAGATGCAGGCAACACGCTCGTTACGCGCAAACAGCTCCGGCACATTTTCGGCGGTGGTCTGGTTCACCGAGAAGATACGGCCCGGGATGTAGACCATTTCCCGCAGGGTGCCAGCCAATGGCATGTGCACACGGTGGTAGTCCTTCGGCGACAGATAAACCGTTGCGAAGTCCCCGCCCATGAACGGTGCCGACAAGGCCGCATCGCCACCCAGCAACTCCAGCACGCTAAAGCTATGGCCTTTAGCCTGGAACACACGCCCATGCTCAATCGGACCAAGCTGGCTGACCGCGCCATCGGCGGGGCTGAGCACCGCGCCTGGGGCTTGGTCCAGCGGGCGCGCGCCATCTTTGAGGGCGCGTGTGAAGAAGGCGTTGAAGTGCTCGTAGGCGGTCACGTCTTCAACCAACGCCTGGGACATGTCTACTTGGTAGCGTTTAGCGAACCAGGTGGTGAAAGCGTTCTTGAACCAACGCACGCGGCACTCGGCAATGCAGCCAGCGAGGCGCGACAGCAAATGGTGCGGCAGCAAGTACTGGCTGAGGATAAACAACTGCTTTTTCATAACTGTCCTTAAACCTTAAATCTCAACGGGGGTGTCGGGGTGGTTGCCCCATTCGCCCCAGGAACCGGCATAACCTTTGACTCGGGGATAACCGAGCGCCTTGGCCACCAGGTAGGTGAAGCCAGAGCGGTGGTGAGTCTGGCAGTGGGTGATGATTTCTTTATCTTTCGTCAGCCCGAGGTCTTCGAGGATCTGCGGCATGTCGCGGCGGATACGCAGGTTGCGTGCCTTGTCCATGCCGGCAGTCCATTCGAAATTTACCGCGCCGGGGATGTGCCCGCCTTTGGCGGCGAGTACCTTCTCGCCGGAATATTCCAGCGGGCCGCGTGCGTCCCAGATACCCAGGTCGGCCGCGCCGAGACGGCTTTGCAGGTATTCGCGGGTGGCCGTGGGACCGTCATGCAGCGTGAGGCTGACGGGGCCGCCGGCGGGGCCAGGCACTTCGGTGGAAACGGGGTATTTCTCCTCCAGCCAGGCCAGCAGGCCGCCGTCGAGGTAGTGGTATTTCTGGTGGCCGATTACGTCGAGCAGCCAGATAAAACGCCCGGCCCAGCCGCCGCCTTCGTCGTCGTACACCACGTAGGTGGCGTCGGGCGTGTGGCCCAATTCGCCGAAGAGTTTTTCCAGGTCGGCTTTATTGGGCAGCAGGCCGGGAGCCGGCGGCTGGCCCAGTTGGGTGCGTTTGGGGTCAACGAAATGCGCGCCGGGGATATGCCCTTCGGCGTAGCGGGCGGCACTGGTGAGGTCCACCAGAATCAGGTGTTCGGCATCCAGTTGACCGAGCAGGTCGCTGGATTCGATCACCAGCGGCAAGCCAGAGAAGTCAGGCATGTGAGGTCTCCTGGGCACAAATGTTGGCGATAAAGGACGGCGATTGTAGCGCAAGCATCAGGCGCTGCGGTTGGTAAAGCTGTGCAGGGCTTTCTCTATGCACTGGGCGGTTTTGCCGAAAGCCTGCACGGTGGTTTCCGAAAACGGTCCGCCGCCCTGGTCGGCGACCATCAGCATTACCACACGGCCGTTGCAGCTCATCGAACGCAACAGCAGGTGTTCGCCTGTGAACAGACGGCGCAGGATCGGCGGCAGCAAGGCCGAGAACTGCGCGTGGTTGTCCGGCGTGAGGCGTACTTGGGCGGATTTCTCCAGCAGGCGCTGTAGCAGCGTGCTGTTGACCACGTCCAGGCTCAGGTTGGCGGCGTCTTTGGGCAGACCGTCGGCCTGGTGCACGCGCAAGGTGCTCAGGGCGCGATCGGCCATGAACAACAAGACTCGCTGCATGCCGCTGGCCACCAGAGCTTCCTTGGCGCAGGTGGTCAAATGCATGGCGTTGGCAAAGCGGCTTGGTTCCAACAGCAGTTCGGTGCAGCGGTTACGCCACACGGCCAGGGCCTCGGCAGTCGGTGGCGGCGCCGGCAGCAGGCCGCGATGAATCTTCTGCACATTCCACGGCCAGATCAGCGACAGCGCCGGGTGCCAGAGGTCGGGCATTAGAGTGCTGCGGGCGCTGGTGACGGCTTGTTGGTGAGATTGTTGCTGCACTTCAGCCAGCGGTTGCTGCAAATACAGCGCGGTAAGGTATTGCCAGCGTTGAGTGTGCGGGCAGGTCCAGGACTCTTGGGCTGACATCGCCAGGCCGTTGGCTAGCAGCACGGTATTGGCCGGCTGGTTCAGCCAACGGCGCAGGTTGGGTTCGGCGTCTAGCAATTGCTGATGGCGCAACGAGTCGTCTTCACGGGCGATATGAAGTGCCTTGACCAGCAAGCGTTGCTCGTTCAACAGCAGGTTATAGCCCTGGGATACCCAGATCGGTAGGTGCCAGGCTTCGGTCAGGCCGAGGCACAGGTCCAGCAGGCGCACGCCGAACAGCTCCTGCTCGACTTTGCGTGCAGGCTCGCCCTTATGGATGACACGCAGTTCCCACTCTTCAAGGAGCTTGGGGTAGGCAACGGCCATCGGCCACAGCGGCGACAGAAACAGCAGGCTACCCCAGTGGATGTCTTGCCAAAGCCGCGCCAGACGACTGCCGAACAGACCGTTGGCTTGCTGCGACGCGTGCTGGCTCACCAGCAACAGTTGACGCAATGCTACGGGAATCTCTTGGGCGGGCACCGAGGGCAGGCGCGCCAGCAGTTCCTCGGCGCGCTTGAGGCCCAGGCGGTTGAGCGCTACTTCGAGGTTTTCCGCCGGCTCCGCCAGGCTGCCATGGTTATGGCTGTTGGCCTCGCGCATGACGCTGAGTACCAAAGCCGGGCTGTTTTGCATCAGCTCGGCAATATCTCGCAACGAACTGCGGCTGTCGCGGATGGCTTTGCACACACGGTCGTGGCTGGCCTGGGGAACTGGCAGCAGCACGTCGTCCAGGCGCTTGATCCAAGCGGCGAGAGAGATAGGTCTTACAGATGGGACTGTCGTTTCATTAGCCATGATTGGGGCGCGATCATCACTTGCGGTCAACACGCCCGGAGCGGGCCGAACTGGCTTTTCGCCTTAACGGGCTATAGTCTGGCGCAGTTTTGCCGATAAGAGGAACAAGAGTTTTCCAGTTCCCCCAAATATGTCCATGAACCCGACGGCGCAAGTACTCATCTCCTATGGCTAAAATTATCGGCATCATCGTCGTCTTCGCGAGCGTGCTCGGCGGGTACGTCCTGTCCCACGGTAAAATTGCGGCACTGATCCAGCCTTTCGAGGTGATGATCATTGGCGGTGCTGCACTGGGCGCTTTCCTTCAGGCCAACCCCGGTTACATGACTATGCACGTGGTCAAGAAATCGCTGGCCATGTTCGGTTCGCGCTTCACTCATACCTTCTACCTGGAAGTGCTGGGCCTGGTGTACGAGATCCTCAACAAGAGCCGCCGCGAAGGCATGATGGCCATTGAGGCCGACATCGAGGACGCCTCTGCCAGCCCGATTTTCGCCAAGTACCCGGCCGTGCTCAAAGACGAGCGCATGACCGCCTATATCTGCGATTACCTGCGCATCATGTCCTCCGGCAACATGGCTCCCCATGAGCTGGAAGGCCTGTTCGACATGGAATTGTTCAGCCTTAAAGAAGAGCTGGAGCATCCTTCCCACGCCGTGACCGGTGTGGCCGACGGCATGCCCGGCTTTGGTATCGTCGCGGCGGTACTCGGTATCGTGGTGACCATGGCCTCCCTGGGCGAGGGCGATCAGGCGGCCATCGGTATGCACGTAGGTGCGGCGCTGGTGGGTACCTTCTTCGGTATTCTCGCCGCTTACGGTTTCTTCGGCCCGCTGGCCACCTCCCTGGCTCACGATGCCAAGGAAGAAATCAACCTGTACGAATCGATCAAGGCCAGTCTGGTAGCGTCCGCGTCCGGCATGCCGCCATCGTTGGCAGTGGAGTTCGGTCGCAAGGTCTTGTACCCGAAGCATCGCCCAAGTTTCGCCGAGCTGGAACAAGCGGTTCGCGGTCGCTAAGCCATGGAAAACAACCAGCCGATAATCATCAAGCGCGTCAAGCGCTTCGCTGCGGGGCACCATGGCGGCGCCTGGAAAATCGCCTTCGCCGACTTTGCGACGGCGATGATGGCGTTCTTCCTCGTGCTGTGGCTGATGTCGACCGCCACGCCCGAACAGAAGATCGCCATCGCCGGTTACTTCAAAGACCCGATTGGCTTCTCGGAGAGTGGCACGCCCTTTGTGATCGACCTGGGCGGCTCGCCGCAGTTGGCCCCTGAGCGCACCATCAATCCAGAGGTCAAGACCGAATCGCCTCAGGAGAACATCCCGATCGAGCGCGACACCGTCGAGAGCATGGCTGAACAGGTTGAGCAGGAACGCCTGGAGCTGTTGCTGCAAGAGTTGCAGACCAAGGTGGATGAAAATCCGCAGTTGCTGAAATTCAAGGATCAGATCTCGTTCGAGATCACTCCGGAAGGCTTGCGCATCCAGATCACTGATGCAGCCAACCGGCCGATGTTCGATTCCGGCAGTGCGCGGCTGAAGCCGTACTTCGAAGACATCCTGCTGGCCATGGCTGACACCATCAAGGCAGTGCCGAACAAGATAAGCATCAGCGGCCACACGGACGCCAAGCCGTATGCCGGCCAGGGTGACTTCGGCAACTGGGAACTCTCGGCCAACCGCGCCAACGCTGCCCGTCGTGCGTTGGTGGCAGGCAGCTACCCCGACCCGCAAGTGGCGCGCGTGGTGGGTTTTGCCTCCTCGCAGCTATTTGAACCCAAGGATCCGTTCAATCCGATTAACCGGCGCATTGATATCGTCGTGCTGACCAAGAAGGCTCAGCGTGCGATTGAAGGTGATCAGCCACCTGTCGTGCCAACCCCAGGTGCGGGCGCGCCGGGCGAAGTGCCGGTTGACCCGAATGCCATTCCGTCAGGGCAGGAGCCGTTGCCGGCCCATGAACTGCGGCAGAAGCTGAACCTGTTTGACGATGGTGGGATGAAGGATCCTACGGCGCCTAAGACGGGCTCGTAAGTTCTTTTGCGGTTGTGATGAGCGGGGCAAGCCCGCTCATCACCAAAAGCCCGCTCACCCGCAACGCGGCGGGCGGGCGATTTAGTAACTGCTCTCGGGCAAGCTCGCAATAATCGACCGATAGCTGTTCATCCGCTGCTGCTGCACACGGCCATCGTCCAGGGCCTTGAGCAACGCACAGCCCGGCTCGCGGTCATGTTTGCAGTCGCGGAAGCGGCACGTACCGATCAGGTCGTTGAACTCGATAAAGCCCGCTTCCACATCGCTGCGGCTGACGTGGCCGAGGCCGAATTCGCGAATGCCTGGGGAGTCGATCAGCTCACCGCCGCCGGGGAAGTGGAACAATCGCGCGGTGGTGGTCGTATGAGTGCCCTGTCCGGACAGTTCCGACAGCGGGCCTACACGGGTGTCTACTTCCGGCAGCAGGCTGTTGACCAGCGATGACTTGCCAACGCCCGACTGGCCGACAAACACACTGATGCGTCCGTCCAACTGCTGTTGCAGCTGTTCCATGCCGTTGCCGTGGTGAGCCGAGACTTCCAGCACTGGGTAACCCAAGGTGCGGTAGACCGCCAGCAGCGCATTGAGCGCTGGGGCGTTCTGTTCGTCGATCAGGTCGAATTTGTTCAGCAGCAACAGCGGGCGAATACCAGCATGCTCAGCCGCCACCAAATAGCGGTCGATCAGGTTGGCGTGGGGCTCGGGCAACGGTGCGAACACGATCACGATCATGTCGACGTTGGCCGCTACCGGCTTGAGTTGGCCGCGGCTGTCAGGACGACGCAGTTCGGTAGTGCGCGGCAGTTGGGCGACGATCACGCCGATGCCCTGGTTGCCGGCGCGCCACACCACCTTGTCGCCGGTGACCAGTGCAGGCAGGTTGGCGCGCAAGTGGCAGCGGGATACTTGGCCTGCGAGTTCGCCTTCCAGCGCCTCGACTTCGACCTGCACACCAAAGTGCGCGATCACCAAGCCCGTTTGCTCGGGGCCCAGGTCGCCGCCCTCGAGCGCTTCCACGGCGGAGGATTCACGTTTGGCGGCGCGTGCGGCGCGCTCACCTTGAATCTTTTCGATGCGCCAGTTTTGGCGACGGTTGAGCTGGCGTTTGGCCATTGGTGTTCCGTGTCGATAATGCAAAGGTTGGGTGAAACGGTCGCGAGTCTAGCACGGCCCCGCCTGCTAAACTGCGCAGCTACGCCAAGGTGCCAAGAGAATCAAGCCATGCAAAACCCACAGAACCTGATTTGGATCGATCTGGAAATGACCGGTCTGAACCCTGACACCGACGTCATCATCGAGATGGCGACCATTGTCACCGACAGCAACCTCAACACCTTGGCCGAAGGTCCGGTGATCGCCATCCACCACAGCGACGCCGTGCTCGCCACCATGGACGAGTGGAACACCCGCACCCATGGCAACTCCGGCCTGACTCAGCGTGTACGCGACAGCCGAATCAGCATGGCCGAAGCCGAAGCCGAAACCATCGCCTTTCTGGAACAGTGGGTGCCCAAGGGCAAATCGCCGATCTGCGGCAACAGCATCTGCCAGGACCGCCGCTTCCTTTATACCCACATGAAGGCGCTGGAAAGCTACTTCCACTACCGCAACCTGGATGTGTCCACGCTCAAGGAACTGGCCGCGCGCTGGGCGCCGGAAGTCAAAGACAGCTTCCATAAAGGCAGCACCCATCTGGCGCTGGATGATATTCGCGAGTCGATCGCCGAGCTGCAGCATTACCGCAAGCATTTCATCAAGGCTTGAAATGGGGGCGGCTGACCGGGCGCCATCTCAGACAAGCCAGCTCCCACAGTTGAATGTATTCCCAGGTCCAAATGTGGGAGGGGGCTTGCCCCCGATGCAGGCAACTCGTTTTATCGCCAAGCGCCCCCTTTTGGTGCCATCAGCAAATGATTAGACTGCCGGCCTCTTTGCAAGGATCGCCATCATGCTGCTGATGCTCTACCTCATCGCCATCACCGCCGAAGCCATGACCGGTGCCTTGTCGGCTGGTCGGCGCGGCATGGACTGGTTTGGTGTGGTGCTGATCGCTTGCGTAACGGCGCTGGGCGGCGGCTCGGTGCGCGATGTGCTGTTGGGGCATTACCCACTGACGTGGGTCAAGCATCCGGAATACCTGGTGCTGACCTCGGTGGCGGCGCTGGTGACGATCTTTATCGCGCCGCTGATGCGTCACCTGCGCTCGCTGTTTCTAGCGCTGGACGCCGTAGGCCTGGTGGCCTTCACGCTGATCGGCTGCATGACTGCATTGGAAATGGGCCACGGCATGCTGGTGGCCTCGGTCAGCGGGGTGATCACCGGCGTCTTCGGCGGCATTCTGCGGGATATCTTCTGCAACGACATTCCGCTGATCTTCCGCCGTGAGCTGTACGCCAGCGTGTCATTCCTGGCCGCCTGGTTCTACTTGCTCTGTCTGTATCTGGAATTGCCCAGCGAGCAGGCAATTCTGCTGACCCTGTTCAGCGGCTTTCTATTGCGCCTGCTGGCGATCCGTTTTCACTGGGAAATGCCCAAGTTCGTCTACAACGACGACGTGCACTAGCGCGTAGCGTGTTGGTTCAGCGCCCATTCCACATGTTCGCGCACCAACTCCGACGGGTAATCCCTGCGTGCCTTCAAGGCTTCCAGCACCGGAATGCTTGACGGCGCATTGCCCAGGCCCACCGCGAGGTTGCGCAGCCAGCGCTCGTAGCCCGCGCGGCGCAGGGGTGAACCTTCGGTGCTGCTGAGGAATTTATCCTCGTCCCACATAAACAGTTCGGCCAGTTCTGCGTTATCCAGGTTATGCCGTGGCTTGAAATCGCCCTCCGCGGTGGATCGAGCGAAACGATTCCACGGACAAACGATCTGACAGTCATCACAACCGAACACCCGATTGCCGATCAATGGGCGCAGGTCTTCAGGGATCGCGTTCTTCAGTTCAATGGTCAGGTAGGAAATGCAGCGCCGGGCGTCCAGCACATAGGGACCGACGAAGGCATTGGTTGGGCAGATATCCAGGCAGGCGGTGCAGCGGCCACAGTGTTCGGTGCTGTGTGGCTCATCGACCGGCAGCGGCAAATCGACGAACAGTTCGCTGAGGAAGAAATAACTGCCGGCCTTGCGGTTGAGTACCAGGGTGTTTTTACCGATCCAGCCCAGGCCGGCTTTTTCGGCGATGGCTTTTTCCAGTACGGGGGCGCTGTCGACGAACGCACGAAAGCCAAATGGGCCGATCTGTGCCTGAATGCGGTCGGCCAGTTGCTGTACGCGCTTACGGATCAGTTTGTGGTAGTCGCGGCCCAGGGCGTAGCGCGAGATGTAGGCTTTTTCCGGCTGGGCCAGCAGTTGCGCCATTTGTGTGTCGCCAGGCAGGTAGTCCATGCGCAGCGACACCACGCGCAACGTGCCGGGCACGAGCTCGTCGGGATGGGAGCGCTTGCTGCCATGGGCGCCCATGTAGTCCATCTCGCCGTGGTAACCCGCGTCTAGCCAACGTTGCAGGTGCTGTTCATGCTCGGCCAGGTCCAGGCCGCTGATGCCGACTTGTTGAAAGCCCAGTTCGCGGCCCCAGTCTTTGATCGATTGGGCGAGGGCGGGCAGATCAGAGGTAATAGCGGGCATGAGACACGGGAAACCACAGGTTAGATGCGTATAATTCTGCCAGACATCGGAGCTTGAAGACGCATGCCGCAGACAAAACACGAAATAACCGACGTTCAGTCCTTGTTGCACGGCCATTTGCCGCAACTGGCTGCGCGTTCCTCGGACGCCCATAAAGGCCAGTTCGGCCATTTGTTGGTCATTGGTGGCGACTGCGGCTTTGGCGGCGCTGCGCTGTTGAGCGCGGAAAGTGCCTTGCGCAGCGGCGCCGGCATGGTGTCCCTGGCCACTCGCCTTGAACACGTGCCTGCCGCGTTGGCCCGCGTGCCTGAGGTCATGACCGTGGGCGTGAGTTCGGCGAACCAGCTTATGGGCTTGCTGGAAAAAATCTCGGTAATCGTTATTGGTCCGGGGTTAGGTGAGGCGTCCTGGGGTAAAAGCCTGCTATCGGTTGCCGCCAACGCGCTGCTGCCGCAGGTGTGGGACGCAGACGCGCTGAATCAGCTGGCTACCGGCAATATGAGTCTTCCGAGCGGTAGCGTGATTACGCCGCATCCGGGCGAGGCTGCGCGCTTATTGGGCATTTCTACAGCCGAGGTTCAGGCCGATCGCCTTAAGGTGGCGCGCGCGTTGAGCCAGAAATTCAGTGCAGTGGCTATCCTCAAGGGTGCTGGCAGTTTGATTGCCTGCCCCGATGGACGTGTTTCCCGTTGTGATCAGGGGCATCCAGCGATGGCCACAGCGGGCCTTGGCGATGTACTGGCCGGGCTGGTGGGCGCGTTAATGGCCCAAGGCATGCCTGCTTATGAAGCGAGCTGCCTGGCTGTGTGGTTGCACGCTACGGCGGGGGACCGCCAGGGCAGCCTGGGTCGCGGCTTGGCGGCCAGCGACCTGATACCGGCCATTCGTCAATTGTTGGAGGAGCAGTCGCCGTGCCTGAAGTAATCCTTTTCCTGGCCAATGAAGACGCCATGGTCGCGTTCGGTCATCGTATTGCGCAGGTCACGGGCGCAGCGGGGCTCATCTTTCTCGAAGGTGACCTGGGGGCGGGCAAGACGACGTTGTCCCGAGGCATCATTCGCGGTTTGGGGCACGCAGGGGCGGTGAAAAGCCCAACGTTCACTTTGGTCGAGCCCTATGAGATCGGTGCGTTGCGTGCTTTCCACTTCGACCTCTATCGTTTGGTCGATCCCGAAGAGCTGGAGTACATGGGCATCCGTGATTACTTTGACGAAGACGCACTGTGCCTGATCGAGTGGCCAGATAAAGGCACAGGCTTTTTGCCAAAGCCGGACCTGACCATTACCATTACGCCGCGTGAATCAGGACGTCAGCTGAGGTTGTTGCCCCAGAGTGCGCGCGCAGAGTCGTGGTGCGCCGCTTTGGCATTGGAATTCAAATAATTGGTGGGGTTAGGTATGCGCTTTCGCGCGTTGGTTGCTGTCGTAGGGGTGTTGCTTGCGGCAATGACTGTCAATGCTCTGGCTGCTTCACAGGTGAAAAGTGTTCGCCTGTGGCGAGCACCGGATAACACGCGACTGGTGTTCGACCTGTCTGGCCCGGTCCAGCACAGCGTCTTTACTCTCACGGCGCCTGATCGCCTGGTGATCGACATCAACGGTGCGACCTTGGCCGCGCCGCTCAAAGTGTCTACTGCCAACACCCCGATCACCGCCATGCGCTCGGCCCAGCGCACGCCCACCGATTTGCGCGTTGTCATCGACCTGAAAAAAGTCGTGACGCCGAAAAGCTTCTCCCTGGCGCCGAATGCCCAATATGGCAACCGACTGGTGGTCGACTTGTTCGACAACGCTGCCGATGCGGCACCGCCGCCTGCGCCAACCCCGAGCGTGGCAACGGTGCCTGCCGTGCCTGTCAGCCCGTCGCAACCCCAGGTCAAGTTGCCACCGCCGCCACCGGCCCCGGCTGGCAAACGCGACATTATCGTAGTGATCGATGCCGGCCATGGTGGTGAAGACCCGGGTGCTTCCGGCTCACGCGGCCAGCATGAAAAAGACGTGGTACTGGCTATCGCCCGTGAGTTGCAGCGTCAGATCAACGGTATGAAAGGCTATCGCGCCGAACTGACCCGTACCGGCGACTACTTCATTCCGCTGCGCGGCCGTACCGAAATCGCCCGTAAGAAAGGTGCCGACCTGTTTGTGTCGATTCACGCCGATGCTGCGCCGTCGTCCGCTGCGTTCGGTGCCTCGGTGTTTGCGTTGTCTGATCGCGGGGCCACGTCCGAGACTGCTCGTTGGCTGGCGGACAGCGAAAACCGTTCCGACTTGATCGGCGGTGCCGGCAACGTGTCCCTCGATGACAAGGACAAGATGCTCGCTGGCGTTCTGCTCGACCTGTCGATGACCGCTTCGCTGACTTCCAGCTTGAATGTCGGCCAGAAGGTCTTGAGCAACATCGGTCGCGTGACTTCGCTGCACAAGCAGCGTGTGGAGCAGGCCGGGTTTATGGTGTTGAAGTCTCCGGACATCCCATCGATTCTGGTGGAAACCGGATTCATCTCCAACGCCAACGAAGCCTCCAAGCTGGCCAGCGCGAGCCATCAGCAGGCGTTGGCGCGTTCCATCAGTGCCGGCGTGCGCCAGTTCTTCCAGCAGAACCCGCCGCCGGGCACTTACGTCGCTTGGCTGCGTGACTCCGGCAAGATCGCCCAAGGCCCGCGTGACCATCGCGTGCAGCCCGGCGATACCTTGGCGATGCTTGCGGTGCGTTTCCAAGTCTCGGCCGCGACGTTGCGCAGTGCCAACAACCTGAAGACCGATGAGTTGAAAGTCGGTCAGGTGTTGACCATCCCAGGCACAGAATTGGCGGCGCAGTAATGAGCGAATCTACCTTGAACAGCGGGTCGCGCATTGAGTTGCTCAGCCCACGCCTGGCTAACCAGATTGCAGCGGGTGAGGTTGTTGAGCGCCCTGCATCGGTGATCAAGGAGCTGCTGGAAAACAGCATCGACTCTGGTGCAAAGCGCATCGATGTCGATGTGGAGCAGGGCGGTGTCAAATTGTTGCGGGTACGTGACGATGGCAGCGGCATCTCTTCCGATGACCTGCCCCTGGCCCTGGCCCGTCACGCCACCAGCAAAATCCGCGATCTGGAAGACCTTGAGCGGGTCATGAGCCTGGGCTTTCGCGGTGAGGCTTTGGCTTCGATCAGCTCCGTGGCCCGTCTGACCCTGACATCGCGCACCCGCGATGCCGAGCAGGCCTGGCAAGTGGAAACCGAAGGCCGCGACATGGCACCTCGGGTCCAGCCGGCCGCACACCCGGTGGGCACCTCGGTGGAAGTGCGCGACCTGTTTTTCAACACCCCGGCGCGGCGCAAATTCCTCAAGGCCGAGAAAACCGAATTCGATCACCTGCAAGAAGTCATCAAGCGCCTGGCCCTGGCCCGCTTCGACGTGGCCTTCCATCTGCGGCACAACGGGAAGACCATCCTCAGCCTGCACGAGGCTCATGACGACGCCGCGCGCGCTCGGCGAGTGTCTGCGATTTGCGGCGGCGGGTTCCTGGAGCAGGCGCTGCCGATCGAGATCGAGCGCAATGGCCTGCGTCTGTGGGGCTGGGTTGGCTTGCCGACCTTCTCCCGCAGCCAGGCTGACTTGCAGTATTTTTTCGTGAATGGCCGTGCGGTGCGCGACAAACTGGTGGCCCACGCGGTGCGTCAGGCGTATCGCGACGTGCTGTTCAACGGGCGTCATCCGACATTTGTGCTGTTTTTTGAGGTCGATCCCTCGGTCGTCGACGTCAACGTGCACCCGACCAAGCACGAAGTACGTTTCCGTGATGGGCGCATGGTGCATGACTTCCTCTATGGCACCTTGCACCGCGCGCTGGGCGATGTGCGCCCGGACGATCAACTGTCGGCTCCGATAGTGACCGCTGTGGTGCGTCCGAGCGGTCCCGAAGCGGGTGAGTTCGGCCCCCAGGGCGAAATGAGCCTGGCGGCCAACCTGCTGCAATCGCCGCAGTCGCAGCCTGCTTACACCGCACCGGGCTCTGGGGCTAGCGCGGGCTATCAATACCAATACACCCCGCGCCCGCAATCGACCGTGCCAGTGGCCGAGGCCCAGGCGGCCTACCGCGAATTCTTCGCGCCTCTGCCAGGCGCCGAGCCGGGCGCAGTCGCCTTGCCGGAGGGTGGCGGTGATATTCCTCCGCTGGGGTATGCGCTGGCGCAGCTCAAAGGCATCTATATCCTCGCGGAAAACGCTCATGGCCTGGTGCTGGTGGACATGCACGCCGCCCACGAGCGGATCATGTACGAACGCCTGAAAATCGCCATGGCCAGCGAAGGCCTCAGCGGTCAGCCGCTGCTGGTGCCGGAGTCTCTTTCCGTCAGTCAGCGTGAAGCCGATTGCGCCGAAGAGCATCACAGCGTGTTCCAGAAACTGGGCTTTGAACTGCAACGCCTGGGCCCGGAAACCCTGGCGATCCGCCAGATTCCCGCGCTGCTCAAGCAGGCCGAAGCCAACCGGCTGGTGGCCGACGTGCTGGCGGACCTGATGGAGTACGGCACCAGTGACCGTATCCAGGCACACATCAACGAATTGCTCGGCACCATGGCCTGCCACGGCGCCATCCGCGCTAACCGGCGCCTGGCCTTGCCGGAAATGAACGGCCTGTTGCGCGACATGGAAAACACCGAGCGCAGCGGACAATGCAACCATGGCCGGCCGACCTGGACCCAGATGGGCCTGGACGATCTGGACAAACTGTTCTTGCGCGGCCGTTGATGAGTGCCCTGCCCCCCGCGATCTTCCTGATGGGCCCTACGGCCGCCGGTAAGACCGACCTGGCCATTGAGCTGACCAAGGTGTTGCCTTGCGAGCTTATTAGTGTCGACTCTGCCCTGGTTTACCGGGACATGGACATCGGCACGGCCAAGCCGTCTAAAGCCCAATTGGCTCAGCATCCGCACCGCCTGATCGACATCATTGACCCGGCCGAGAGCTATTCGGCCGCTGACTTTCGTACCGACGCCTTGGTCGCCATGGCCGAGATCACCGCGCGGGGCAATATTCCGCTGCTGGTGGGCGGCACGATGCTCTATTACAAAGCCTTGCAGGAAGGTCTGGCGGATATGCCGCCGGCCGACGCTCAAGTGCGTGCGGAGCTCGAAGAAGAAGCTGCACGCTTCGGTTGGCAGGCCCTGCACGATCAGTTGGCTGCGGTTGATCCAGTCTCGGCCGCGCGCATTCACCCTAACGATCCCCAGCGTCTCAGTCGCGCCCTGGAAGTCTGGCGTGTCAGCGGCCAGACCATGACTGAACTGCGGCTTAAACAAAGTGCGCAAAGTGCTGACGCAGGCGCATCTGGACAGTCACAATTGCCCTATACTGTGGCGAATCTGGCCATCGCTCCGGCAAATCGCCAGGTGCTGCATGAACGAATTGCACAAAGATTCACAATTATGTTGGAACAGGGGTTTATCGACGAGGTCGTAGCACTGCGTTCCAGAGGTGACCTGCATCCAGGGTTGCCTTCGATACGTGCTGTAGGCTATCGCCAAGTCTGGGATCATCTGGATGGCAAGCTGACGTCAGCCGAAATGCAGGAGCGCGGAATCATTGCCACGCGCCAATTGGCGAAACGCCAGTTCACCTGGCTGCGCAGCTGGAGCGATTTGCACTGGTTGGACAGCCTGGACAGCGACAATCTGTCACGCGCCTTGAAATACTTGGGAACGGTCTCCATATTGAGCTGAGTCCTTGCAATTGCCGTCTATCCTTGGGGGTGTGACGGCCTTGAGCTATCTATTTTCCGATTTTTTATTATTGATCCTTAAAGGAGTGCGGCACATGTCAAAAGGGCATTCGCTACAAGACCCTTACTTGAATACTTTACGTAAAGAGAAAGTTGGGGTTTCCATCTATCTGGTCAACGGTATCAAGCTTCAAGGCACGATCGAGTCGTTCGACCAGTTCGTGATCCTGCTGAAAAACACCGTCAGCCAGATGGTTTACAAGCACGCTATCTCGACAGTCGTTCCAGTTCGTCCAATCCGTCTGCCTAGCGCAGCTGGTGACGAACAAGGTGACGCTGAGCCAGGTAACGCCTGATAGGAGTCTCCTTTGTTCTTTGAGCGCCACGGTGGTGGTGAGCGAGTAATCCTCGTTCACTTGGATGGACAGGACCCTGAGGCGCGCGAAGATCCGCAGGAGTTTCAGGAGTTGGCAAATTCGGCCGGCGCCGAGACCGTTGCGTTTTTTAACGTGCCGCGTCATCGGCCAACCGCCAAATTTCTGATTGGCAGCGGCAAGGTCGAGGAATTGCGCGACCTGGTCCACGCCGAAGAAGCCGATCTGGTGATCTTCAATCACACCCTCACGCCCAGTCAGGAACGTAACCTCGAACGTGTTTTCGAGTGTCGCGTGATCGACCGTACCGGCCTGATCCTCGATATTTTCGCCCAGCGCGCCCGTACCCATGAGGGCAAGCTCCAGGTAGAACTGGCCCAGCTTGACCACATGAGCACCCGGCTGGTTCGCGGCTGGACTCACCTTGAGCGTCAAGGTGGTGGTATAGGCATGCGCGGCCCGGGTGAAACCCAGCTCGAAACCGACCGACGCTTGTTACGGGTTCGCCTGCGTCAGATCAAGGGGCGCCTGGAAAAAGTGCGCAGCCAGCGCGAGCAATCGCGACGCGGGCGTTCCCGAGCGGATATCCCTACTGTGTCCCTGGTGGGCTATACCAACGCAGGCAAGTCCACGTTGTTCAACAACGTGACCAAATCCGACGTTTACGCAGCCGACCAACTCTTCGCCACCCTCGATCCGACCTTGCGCCGTTTGGACATTGACGACCTCGGCCCGATCGTCCTGGCTGACACGGTGGGTTTCATTCGTCACTTGCCCCACAAGCTGGTCGAGGCATTTCGGTCTACGCTCGAAGAGTCGAGCAATTCCGACCTGCTGTTGCACGTGATCGATGCGGCCGAACCGGATCGCATGTTGCAGATTGAGCAGGTGATGGTGGTGCTTGGCGAGATTGGTGCCCAGGACTTGCCGATCCTTGAGGTGTATAACAAACTCGATTTGCTTGAAGGCGTTGAGCCACAAATCCAGCGCGACGAGAATGGCAGGCCCCAACGGGTATGGCTGTCGGCGCGTGATGGCAGTGGTTTGGAGCTGCTTGAACAGGCTATTGCCGAATTGCTCGGCAGCGATTTGTTTGTCGGCACCTTGCGCTTGCCTCAGCGTTTTGCTCGACTGCGTGCACAGTTTTTCGAGCTGGGCGCGGTACAGAAAGAAGAACACGACGAAGAAGGTGTCAGCTTGCTGGCCGTTCGGTTGCCACGCTCGGAGCTCAATCGGCTGGTCAGCCGTGAAGGTGTAGTCCCGACAGAGTTCATCGAACAACACACTTTGCAATAAAAGCCTCCGAAAGCGGTTGTGCCGCAGTAGCAGGCATTCTGTAGCATTGGTCGGCGCGCCGTGGGCGCGTCTTTGCTTTATCAGATGGAGAGCGCTATGGCTTGGAATGAGCCGGGTGGCAACTCGAATAATCAGGATCCTTGGGGTGGTAAGCGCCGCAATAATGGCGACCGCAAGGGGCCACCAGATCTCGACGAGGCCTTCCGAAAGCTGCAGGAAAGCCTGAATGGGTTGTTCGGTGGTGGAAAAAAACGTGGTGGTGACGACGGTGGTCGCACAAGCAAGGGCGGCGGCTATGGCCTGCTGGGCCTCGGTCTTGTCGTGCTGGCGTCCGTATGGCTGTACAGCGCAGTCTACGTCGTGGACGAGCAGGAGCAGGCCGTGGTGCTGCGCTTCGGCAAGTACTACGAAACGGTCGGGCCGGGTCTGAATATCTACTTCCCGCCGATCGACAAGAAGTACATGGAGAATGTCACGCGTGAGCGTGCCTACACCAAGCAGGGCCAGATGCTGACCGAAGACGAGAACATCGTCGAAGTGCCGCTGACCGTGCAGTACAAGATCAGCAACCTGCAGGACTTCGTGCTGAACGTTGATCAGCCGGAAATCAGCCTGCAGCACGCAACCGAAAGCGCCCTGCGCCACGTGGTGGGTTCCACTGCGATGGACCAGGTGCTTACCGAAGGTCGTGAATTGATGGCCAGCGAGATCAAGGAGCGCCTGCAACGGTTCCTCGATACCTATCGCACCGGCATCACTGTCACTCAGGTAAACGTACAGAGCGCAGCTGCACCGCGCGAAGTGCAGGAAGCCTTCGATGACGTGATCCGCGCCCGTGAAGACGAGCAGCGTTCGCGCAACCAGGCTGAAACCTATGCCAACGGCGTTGTGCCGGAAGCTCGTGGTCAGGCCCAGCGTATCCTTGAGGATGCCAACGGTTACCGTGACGAAGTGGTTTCCCGCGCCAAGGGTGAGGCGGATCGCTTTACCAAACTGGTCGCCGAATACCGCAAAGCTCCTGAAGTCACCCGTGAGCGTCTGTACCTGGACACCATGCAGGAAGTCTTCAGCAACACCAGCAAGGTCCTCGTGACCGGCAGCAAGGGTGGGCAGAACAACCTGCTGTACCTGCCGCTGGACAAGATGATCGAAGGTGGTCGTAGCAGCACCAGCGCACCGGCCTCCGGCTCCAATGCCGCTGCCAACGAAGCGAGCGCCCGTGCCGCCGCTGACTTGCTGCAACAGCAATCACGTACCAGGGAGAGTCGTTGATGAGCAATAAATCGCTGACAGCCCTGATTGTGGGCGTCGTCGTTGTCATCGCTGCCTGGAACTGCTTCTACATCGTGGCTCAGACCGAGCGTGCGGTGCTGCTGCAATTCGGTCGCGTGGTTCAGGCGGATGTCCAACCGGGCTTGCATGTGAAAGTGCCCTACGTCAACCAAGTGCGCAAGTTCGACGCCCGCCTGATGACCCTGGATGCACCAACACAACGCTTCCTGACCCTGGAAAAGAAAGCCGTGATGGTTGACGCCTACGCCAAGTGGCGCGTCAAGGATGCCGAGCGCTTCTACACTGCGACCTCCGGCCTCAAGCAGATTGCCGACGAGCGTTTGTCGCGCCGTCTGGAATCGGGCCTGCGTGACCAGTTTGGTAAGCGCACTCTGCACGAGGTGGTATCCGGTGAGCGTGACGCACTGATGGCTGACATCACGCGTTCGCTCAACACGATGGCGGAAAAAGAGCTGGGCATCGAAGTGGTCGATGTTCGGGTCAAGGCTATCGACCTGCCTAAGGAAGTGAATCGCAGCGTGTTCGAGCGAATGAGCACCGAGCGTGAGCGGGAGGCTCGTGAGCACCGCGCCAAGGGTAACGAGCTGGCTGAAGGTATCCGCGCGGATGCCGACCGTCAGCGTCGCGTACTGCTGGCAGAAGCCTATCGCGAGTCTGAAGAGGCCCGTGGTGATGGTGATGCTCAAGCTGCGGCGATCTACGCCAAGGCGTACGGCCAGGACCAGGAGTTCTACGCGTTCTACCGTAGCCTGCGCGCCTATCGTGAAAGCTTCGCAAACAAAACCGACGTCATGGTGCTGGACCCAAGCAGCGACTTTTTCCGCTACCTGGAAAAGTCCAAGTAATCAGCCTGTGATTTTGTAGGGCGCACTCCGTCGGGCGGCTAAAATGCCTGGCGGGGTGATCCTTTCAGAAAACGGGTGTATGATGCGGCAGCCGGGAAATTCCCGGCTTTTTTGCGTCTGCATGTTTGATTCGGCAGGCGTGACAGGTTTTTCGAGGAAAGTGCCCGACGAGGCCGTTTACAGGCCGTTCGTCACGTCGCTCTTGCGCGTGGTTTATGCAGGGGGCGGGTATTTTCTGCTTCACTCAAGGCTCGGCCGAGGGCTGGCCGCCCGGATCAAAGGGGAATGGCGTAATGGCAACGGTAGACCGCTGGCTGCTGCCAGATGGCATCGAAGAAGTACTGCCACCAGAAGCTGCGCGCATTGAAGTAGCGCGTCGCCAGGTGTTGGATCTGTTCCAGAGCTGGGGTTACGAGTTTGTCGTAACTCCTCATATCGAGTACCTGGAATCCCTGCTGACCGGCGCGGGCCAGGACCTGGATCTGCGCACCTTCAAGGTCATTGACCCGCAATCGGGCCGGCAAATGGGCTTTCGGGCAGACATCACGCCGCAGGTGGCGCGCATCGATGCGCACACCCTGCGCCGCGAAGGCCCTAGCCGTCTGTGCTACGCCGGTAGCGTGCTGCATGCTCAGCCGCGTGCCTTGTCGTCTTCCCGTAGCCCTATCCAGCTGGGCGCCGAGTTGTACGGTGATGCCAGCCCGAGCAGCGACGTTGAAGTGATCAGCTTGATGCTGGCCATGCTGCAACTGGCTGACGTGCCCGATGTCCACATGGACCTGGGTCACGTCGGTATCTACCGTGGCCTGGCCCGTGCGGCCGGTTTGTCCGGTGAAGTAGAGCAACAGCTGTTCGATGCCCTGCAGCGTAAGGCTATCGATGAAGTAATCGCACTGACCGAAGGTGTGCCTGCCGACCTGGCTGGCATGCTGCGCGCGCTGGTGAATCTGTGCGGCGGCCGTGAAGTGCTGGCAGCTGCGCGTGAACGCCTGGCCAGTGCGCCTGCGCCGGTACTGGCGGCGCTGGATGATGTGCTGGCGATTGCCGAGCAGCTGTCGGCACGTTTCCCTGATTTGCCGCTGTACTTTGATTTGGGCGAGCTGCGCGGTTACCACTACCACACCGGTGTGGTGTTTGCGGTGTTTGTTCCGGGCGTTGGCCAGGCCATCGCCCAAGGCGGTCGTTACGACGATATCGGCGCCGACTTCGGTCGTGCGCGTCCGGCGACTGGCTTCTCCACCGATTTGAAAACCCTGGTGACCCTGGGGCGTGCTGAGGTCGAGCTGCCGTCTGGTGGCATTTGGATGCCCGACAGTACGGACGCAGCACTCTGGCAGCAGGTTTGCCAGTTGCGCAGTGAGGGTCAGCGTGTTGTCCAGGCCTTGCCTGGCCAGCCATTGGCCGCCGCCCGTGAAGCGGACTGCGACCGGCAATTGATTCTGCAGAACGGGCTTTGGCAAGTATCGCCACTGGCTTCTTGAGTTTTCCTGCCGGCCATCGCCGGCACCAAGTTTGCGCGAATGAGGACAAGTGTTATGGGTAAGAATGTCGTAGTCCTGGGCACCCAATGGGGTGATGAGGGCAAAGGCAAGATCGTTGATCTGCTGACCGAACATGCTGCCGCCGTAGTGCGCTACCAAGGTGGCCACAACGCTGGCCATACCCTGGTCATCGATGGCGAAAAAACCGTCTTGCACCTGATCCCATCGGGCGTCCTGCGCGAAGGTGTGCAGTGCCTGATCGGCAACGGCGTGGTGGTTGCACCTGACGCCCTGCTGCGCGAGATCATCAAGCTGGAAGAGAAGGGCGTACCGGTGCGCGAGCGCCTGCGTATCAGCCCATCCTGCCCGCTGATCCTGTCCTTCCACGTTGCGCTGGACCAGGCCCGTGAAAAGGCCCGTGGCGAGCTGAAGATCGGTACGACCGGTCGCGGCATCGGCCCAGCATACGAAGACAAAGTTGCACGTCGTGGCCTGCGTGTGGGCGATCTGCTCAACATGCCGCGTTTTGAAGACAAGCTGCGTGAACTGGTGGACTACCACAACTTCATGCTGGTCGGTTACTACAAAGAGCCAGCCATTGAGTTCGACAAGACCCTGGCCGAGTGCAAGGAATACGCTGAGCTGCTCAAGCCGCTGATGCTGGACGTGACGGCCGAGCTGCACGACCTGCGTCGCGCTGGCAAAGACATCATGTTCGAAGGCGCCCAAGGTTCGTTGCTGGACATCGACCACGGCACTTACCCGTACGTGACCAGCTCCAACACCACCGCTGGCGGCGTTGCGACCGGGTCTGGCGTTGGCCCGATGTTCCTGGACTACATCCTGGGCATCACCAAGGCTTACACCACGCGCGTAGGTTCGGGCCCATTCCCGACTGAGCTGTTTGACGAAGTCGGTGCGCACCTGGCCAAACAAGGTCACGAGTTCGGTGCTACCACCGGTCGTGCCCGTCGTTGCGGCTGGTTCGACGCCGTTATCCTGCGTCGTGCTATCGATGTGAACAGCATCTCGGGCATCTGCTTTACCAAGCTGGATGTACTCGACGGTCTGGAAACCATCAACATCTGCGTCGGCTACAAAGATGCGGAAGGCAATGATGTTGCTCCGACTGATGCTGACAGCTACGTAGGCTTGCAGCCTGTGTACGAAGAAGTGCCGGGCTGGACCGAATCGACCGTGGGTGCTAAGACCCTGGAAGAGCTGCCGGCCAACGCCCGCGCTTACATCAAGCGTGTCGAAGCGCTGATCGGTGCGCCGATTGACATTATTTCGACGGGCCCGGACCGCAACGAAACTATCGTTCTGCGTCATCCGTTCGCTTAATAAGCTGTTGATGTAAAAAGCAAAGGGCTCCTTCGGGAGCCCTTTGTCGTTTCTGTTTGCCAAGCGGCACGACCCTTGCTGTGTTTCTCTTTTTCGCGGTGCTATCAAATTAATGGCACCCGTGGTGGAGGGATTCTTGATGTCTGCCGTTCTGTCGTTGTTACAAAGTCGTCTGTTGCGACCGGTCTTCGTTACCTTGGGTATCGCCCTTTTGGTGCAAGTGCTGGTGGCGGTCGCTCTAACCCGGAGCACCGTCACCGCATTGGAAGCTGATTTGGGTAATCGTCTGGGTATCGATAGCCAGAAGCTGTCTGGTGAGTTGGCCCAAGCCGGTAAGGAGGTCACGTCAAGCCTCGATAGCTTGTCTGCCAGCACTCGGCAACGTCTGACGGCAGGGCTTTCCACACGCCTGCAGGAAGAGCAGAAGCAGCTGCGTGCGACCCTGGAAAAAGACTTGAAGGATTCCGCCAACGACATGGCGCAGCTGCTGGCTTCGGTGGCGCCCCGCGCCATGTGGGACAGCGACGTACCTACATTGTCCGAGTTTGCCCGACGGGCCCAGCGCAATCCCAACGTGCTGTTTGTGGTCTACGACGACGCAGCGGGTGAGCATCTAACCCGTTACCTGAATCGCGAAAATCCGATCAACAAGGCGCTGCTGGAAAAAGGCCAAGGTGACCGCGCCTTGGACAAAGTGCTGAATGCCGCGAAAAACGACCCTTCGGTGTTCTACGTTGAGGCCTCCATCAGCCCCAATGGCGTAGAAATCGGCAAAGTGCTCATGGGCGTATCGACTGCTTCGGTAGAGGCCGACCTGCAAGCACTGGACAAGCGCTTTGCCGCCCTGATTGCCAGTGGTGATCAGTTGGTCGGCGATAGTCTCAAAGGCGCCGCAGCCGACAGTGCGGCGGCCATGGGTGCTCGCCTGCAGTCGGCACAGGCCACTGCGACCCAGATGACTGCTAACACCACCGAGGCCGTGCAGGAGGCCGCGGGCACGCTGCGCTGGCGTATCGGCATGGGGTTGGCCGTAGTGGGTTTCGGCGTATTGGTGTTGATCGCTGTCGTGCTCGGTCGCCGCGTGGTCAATCGCCTGAAGTTGTTGATTGCCGCTATGGATGATCTGGCGGCGGGCGAGGGGGATCTCACCAAGCGCGTGCAGATCAGCAGCAAGGACGAAATCGGCGACATGGCCTCAGCGGTCAATCGCTTTGTGGATAAGTTGCAGCCCATCGTGCGCGAGGCGGGCGATGTGGCCCAGCGTACCGGTGTGGAGATTGGTGCCATGACCTTGCGTAATGCCGGTGCTGATGCGGCGGCTGGCTTGCAGCGCGACGAAGTGGCCGAGAGCTTGCGCGCGTTGTCGCAGATGGCCGACGAAGCCCAGGCCGAAAGCCACGCCATGCAGGCGGCATTGCAACAGGTCGTCGATATTCGCCAGGCCACGGATGAAAACTCACGCACTTCGGCTGAAGTCGGCAGCTTGATCGAGGCGTTGGCGGGGCAGGTCCAGGCTGGCTCACAGGTGATCGAACGGCTGGCTCAGCAAAGTGAGCAGATTGAAGTGGTGTTGACGGTAATCCATGGTATCGCCGAGCAAACCAACTTGCTGGCGCTCAACGCGGCCATTGAGGCGGCACGCGCTGGTGAGACCGGGCGCGGTTTTGCGGTGGTGGCGGACGAAGTGCGTGCGCTGGCCAGTAAAACCCAGAGCTCCACCGGTGATATCCAGGCGCATATCGTGGCGTTGCAACAGGGAGCGCGTGAGGCTGTGGAAACCATTGGCAAGGCCGGGCGCCAGGCCAGCGAAGGTTTACTGGTGCTGCGTGAGAGCGAGCGCTTGCAGCAGACGGTGCAGGCTTCGGTAGAGCAGGTGCATGCCGCGATCGGCTTGGCTACCCGTGCGGCTGAGCATCAGGCCCAGGGCGCCCATGCAGTGCGTGGTCGGGTGGAGGTGATCCATGCCCAGGCTGAGCGTGCCGCGCAGGCGGTGGTGGAAACGACCGCCAGTGGCAAAGTCCTGGATGGGCTGGCGGCGCAGTTGAAGGCGAGCTTGGGGCAGTTTCGCGCTTAGCATTGTCTCAATAGCGGTTTCAGCGACTCAGATACATCCGCGTTGTGAGCAGATACACCGGCAGCCCCGACACCAGTATCAACAACGCCGCATAAGGGGCTGCCGCCGCGAATTCCACATTGGACGTATGCGACCATACCGCCGTGGCCAGTGTGTTCAGCCCAGTCGGGCTGAGCAGCAGCGTCGCCGTCAATTCCTTCATCGCATCCAGGAATACCAGCGCAAACGCTGCCCCCAGCGCCGGGAAGATAATCGGCAAAGTCACTCGGCAAAACGCACTGAACGACGAAGCACCCAGTGTGCGCGCTGCTTCCTCCAGCTGCGGCGCGGCCTTATTCAAGGCGGTGCGAATCGGCGCCTGAGCCAGTGGCAAGAACAACAGCGCATAGGCGATCAGCAACAACGCAGACGTCTGGTACAGCGCAGGCACGTAATGCAAGGCGAAATACACCAGCGTAAGCGCAATCACCAGGCCGGGCAGCGCGTGCAGCAGGTACGGCAGACGCTCAGCCCAGATCGCCAGTTTGCCTTTATAGCGCACCACCAGCAGGCCGACCGGCACGGCCAGTACCAGGCACAACGCTGCACCGCCCAGGGACAGCGCCAGCGAGGATAGAAGCGCTTCGCCAATTTCTGCCACTGGAAAAGCCGCCGACGAACCCACGGCCAGCCAGTAGCCGAGCATGCCCAGCGGAATCCCACTACCGATGACCGCCAATGCCAGGCAGTACACCTGGCCGAGTGGCGCCCACTTGCCCAATCGAACCTGCTCGGCATGCCGCGCCGCGCCTTGGCCGATACGTACATGTCGGCCCTTGCCGCGCACGCGCAGTTCCAGCCACAGCAGGGTAAGGCACATCACCAGCAGTACCGCTGAAAGCATCGCAGCGTTGGCGTTGCTGAATTCCAGCTCGAACTGCTGGTAGATCGCGGTGGTGAAGGTTTGCAAGCCGATGATCGAAAGCGCACCGAATTCCACCAGCATATGCAGCGCGATCAGCAGTGCCCCGGCCAGCAGCGATGGCCACAGCAGCGGCAACGTAATGCGCAGAAAAACTGCCCAGCGATTGAGGCCCAGCGTGCGAGCAGATTCTTCAAGGGAGGGGTCAAGATTACGCAATGTTGCTGCCACTGGCAGAAACACTAGCGGGTATTTGGACAGGCTCATCACCAGGATCGCCCCGCCCAGCCCTTCAAAGTTGGCGCTCAGGGACACCCAGGTAAAGCTGCTGACAAACGCTGGGACCGCAAACGGCAGGCACAGGATCACGCCCCATATACGTCGCCCTGGCAGGTTGCTGCGCTCCAGCAGCCAAGCCAGGGACAGGCCGATCACGCCGCAGGTTACCGTTACCCCAACCATCAGCGCCAAGGTGTTGCGCAGCAGCCCGAACACATAAGGCCGCCATAGCAGATGCACCGCCTCCGCCCATCCAGCTTGCCAGGCTTTAAGGCCGACATAGGCCAATGGAAGCAGGCTCAGGCCAACCAGAAACAGCACTGGAAGCAGCAGCCAGATTGACGGGCGTTTGCGTCGAGGGCTCAATCCCCTGCGCAGGGCGGTGGCGGGTAGCGATGGGTTCATCAGTTCAAGCCAACATCACGTTCCAGCTCCAGCGCTTCTTCGGCGTTGCCAAGGTCCGCAGGCGTGACTTTTGGCGGTTGCAGCTCGCTGAAAGGCTTAAGGCCTCGGTTGGATTCCATGCCTTTACGCAGCGGGTATTCCGCGGAGGTGTTGGTGATGACCCGCTGGCCTTCTTCACTGGCCATGAACGCCAGCAGTTGTTGGGCTTCCTTGGGGTGTTTGCTGGATTTCAATGCGGCAGCGGACGACACGGTAATCAGGCCGCCGGCATCGCCGTCGGTGAAGTAATGCAGCTTGGAGTCCAGGTTGGTTTTTTCTTTCTTAAGGGCAAACCAGTAATAGTTGTTCACCAGTACGGTGGCCACTTCGCCGTTCTCCACGGCTTTAAGGGCGACCATGTTGTTGCTGTAAACCTTGCCAAAGGCGCGCAGGCCGGTCAGCCATTCTTCAGCTGCCTCTCGACCGTGCAATTTGATGATCGCCACGGCCTGTTCTTGGAACGCGCCGCTGGTGGGCACGAAACCGACCTTGCCCTGCCATTCGGGGCCGGCGAAATCCAGCACGGATTTGGGCAGGTCTTTTTCGGCAATCAGTTTCGGGTTGAAGGCCACGACGCGGGTGCGCGCAGTCACGCCCATCCAGTCGCCGTTGCTGCCGACGTAATCTTTGGGCAGCACGTCGAGGGTGCTCCCGTCGATCTTGGCCAGCAGGCCTTGCTCGCCGAGTTTGTTCAGGGGAGGGGATTCTTCGGTGTAGATGACGTCGGCGGGAGAGCGGTCGCCTTCTTCCACCACCTGGCTGGCCAGTTGGTTGCTACTGCCTTTGCGTACGTTGACGTGAATGCCGGTCTTGGCTTCGAAAGCCTTGGCGAGTTCGTCGCCGACTTCTTTGTGCTGGCCGTTGTATAGGGTCAGGGAAACTTTGTCGGTAGAGTAGGCCGCGGGCGAGAGCAGGGCCAGGCCGAGCAGAGTGATGGTAAGGCCACGCAGAAGGGATGTCTTGGGGCGGGTATCGCGGATCATCATCCGGGGTGTTCCTCACTTGTAAGCAACAAATTCTTACAAGGATAAACGATAAAACTTCTCAAGTGCGACCCAGGAGGGAATCACCTGCAAAGTTTCAGCCCCAGGAACGAAAAAACCCGCTTTCGCGGGTTTGATCTGAATTTGGTGCCCAGGAGAAGACTCGAACTTCCACGACCTTGCGATCACCAGCACCTGAAGCTGGCGTGTCTACCAATTTCACCACCTGGGCTTTATCAAGCAACGTTGCCGCTGTTGATGGGGCGAACTATACGGCGGGCTTTTTGATCTGTAAACCCCTGATTCAATAAAATAAATCGGGATTTACGTTAAAAATCAGAAGCCTGAAACGAAAAAACCCGCTTTCGCGGGTTTGATCTGAATTTGGTGCCCAGGAGAAGACTCGAACTTCCACGACCTTGCGATCACCAGCACCTGAAGCTGGCGTGTCTACCAATTTCACCACCTGGGCATCATCAACAACGTTGCCGTCGTCGATGGCGCGCACTATACGGAGAGGCTTATAAGCTGTAAACCCCTGCTATGAAAAAAGCCTGGAATATTTCGCCAATGGTCGTGCAAGGTGCGCAGCGAGGGCCATTAAGGGCTTTAAAACGCTTGTTGATGCCTGAAATTTCCCGTTTCAATACGCGTATGCCAAACTAACCCACATATAGACAAGGTGAAAACTCTCTAATGGCCGATTGGCAGTCCCTCGATCCCGAGGCCGCTCGTGAAGCGGAAAAATATGAAAACCCTATTCCTAGCCGCGAACTGATCCTGGCGCATCTCGCCGATCGGGGTTCGCCTGCTAGCCGCGAGCAGTTGGTTGAAGAATTCGGTCTGACCACCGAAGACCAGCTTGAAGCCCTGCGCCGCCGATTGCGTGCCATGGAGCGCGACGCTCAACTGATCTACACCCGCCGTGGCACTTACGCGCCTGTGGATAAGCTCGACTTGATCCTTGGCCGCATTGCCGGTCACCGTGATGGCTTCGGCTTCTTGATCCCGGATGACGGCAGTGACGACCTGTTCATGAGCCCGGCGCAAATGCGCTTGGTGTTCGATGGTGACCGTGCCTTGGCGCGCGTTTCCGGCCTGGACCGTCGCGGTCGCCGTGAAGGCGTGATCGTCGAAGTGGTGTCCCGTGCCCACGAGTCCATCGTTGGTCGTTACTTCGAAGAAGGCGGTATTGGCTTTGTTGTGCCGGATAACCCAAAGGTCCAGCAGGAAGTGCTGATTACCCCGGGCCGCAATGGCGCTGCGAAGGTCGGTCAGTTCGTTGAGGTGAAAATCACCCACTGGCCTACTGCGCGCTTTCAGCCTCAGGGCGACATCGTTGAAGTTGTCGGCAACTACATGGCGCCGGGGATGGAAATCGACGTCGCGCTGCGCACCTACGATATTCCTCACGTCTGGCCTGAAGCTGTGCTGAAAGAAGCCGCCAAGCTCAAGCCTGAAGTTGAAGAAAAAGACAAAGAAAAACGCATCGATCTGCGCCATCTGCCGTTTGTCACTATCGACGGCGAAGATGCTCGCGACTTCGACGACGCGGTCTACTGCGAAGCCAAGCCCGGCAAGTTGCGTCTGTTCTCTGGCGGCTGGAAGTTGTTCGTCGCGATTGCCGACGTGTCCAGCTATGTGAAGATCGGTTCTGCACTGGATAACGAAGCCCAGGTGCGCGGCAACTCCGTGTACTTCCCGGAGCGCGTGATCCCGATGCTGCCTGAGCAATTGTCCAACGGGCTGTGCTCCCTGAACCCGAAAGTCGACCGTTTGGCCATGGTGTGCGAGATGACTATCTCGAAAACCGGCGAAATGACCGACTACCAGTTCTACGAAGCGGTGATCCACTCCCAGGCGCGCCTGACCTACAACAAGGTCAGTACCATTCTGGAACAGCCTAAAACAAGCGAAGCCAAGGCTTTGCGTGGTGAGTACGGGCATGTCGTGCCGCACCTCAAGCAGCTTTACTCGCTGTACAAGGTGCTGTTGGGTGCTCGTCATGTGCGTGGCGCGATCGATTTTGAAACCCAGGAAACCCGTATTGTCTTCGGTTCCGAGCGCAAGATCGCCGCAATCACCCCGACGACCCGTAACGATGCGCACAAGCTGATCGAGGAGTGCATGCTGGCGGCCAACGTGGCCACCGCTGAATTCTTGAAGAAGCATGAGATTCCTGCGTTGTACCGCGTGCACGATGGTCCTCCGCCGGAGCGTCTGGAAAAACTGCGCGCGTTCCTCGGAGAGCTCGGCCTGTCCCTGCACAAAGGCAAGGACGGTCCGACGCCGAAGGACTACCAGGCATTGCTGGCCAGCATCAAGGACCGTCCGGATTACCATGTGATTCAGACCGTGATGCTGCGTTCGTTGAGCCAGGCGGTGTACAGCGCCGACAATCAGGGCCACTTCGGCTTGAACTACGAGGCGTACACCCACTTCACCTCGCCAATTCGCCGTTATCCTGACCTGCTCACGCACCGCGCGATCCGCAGCGTGATCCATTCCAAGCAGAACACCCCGCACGTTAAGCGCGCTGGCGCCATGACCATACCGAAAGCACGGATCTATCCGTACGACGAGGCGGCCCTGGAACAGCTGGGCGAGCAGTGCTCCATGAGCGAACGCCGCGCCGACGAAGCCACGCGCGACGTAGTGAACTGGCTCAAGTGCGAGTTCATGAAAGACCGCGTGGGCGAAACCTTCCCAGGTGTAATCACCGCCGTGACAGGCTTTGGCCTGTTCGTCGAGCTGACCGACATCTACGTCGAAGGCCTGGTGCACGTCACGGCCTTGCCGGGTGATTACTACCACTTCGATCCCGTGCATCACCGCCTGGCGGGCGAGCGCACAGGTCGCAGCTTCCGTCTGGGTGACACGGTGGAAGTGCAGGTCATGCGCGTCGACCTTGACGAGCGCAAGATCGACTTCGGTATGCCAGACAAGCCAGCCGAACCGGCGGGTCGTAAAAAGCGCGGCGTCGAAACCGCAGCGCCGACCGCCAAAGGCAAAGGAACTCCTGCGAAAGCAGCGGCCGCCGAGCCTGCGCCAGCCAAGGCTGGTCGCCGGTCCTCCGTCAAGGACAAGGCCCCCGAAGCCTACCGTCCAAGTGACGCAGCGGCGAAAAACGCCGAGCTGCGCAAGAGTCGCGAGTTGAAGCAGCAGTTGCTCAACGAAGCCAAAAGCGGTGGTAAAGCGGCGTCTGGGGGAAAGTCCCAAGGGGCGGAAAAGCCGTCGAGCAAACCCAGTAAACATCGTAAAGGCCCGCCAAAAGCGGGTTCGGCCCCCGCGAAAAGCGGCGGGTCGCGCAAACCTAAGGCCAAGTCATGAGTCTGGAAAAAATCTACGGCGTCCACGCCGTAGAAGCACTGCTGCGTCATCACCCTAAACGCGTCAAACAAGTGTGGTTGGCGGAAGGTCGCAGCGAGCCTCGCGTGCAGGCGCTGGTTGAGTTGGCCACCCAAAACAAGGTTGCCATCGGCCAGGCCGAGCGTCGTGAAATGGACGTGTGGGTCGAAGGCGTTCACCAGGGTGTGGTCGCGGACGTGAGTCCTAGCCAGGTCTGGGGCGAAGCCATGCTCGACGAGCTGCTCGACCGCACCGAAGGTGCGCCGCTGTTGCTGGTGCTGGACGGCGTGACCGACCCGCACAACCTTGGCGCCTGCCTGCGTTCGGCGGATGCTGCCGGCGCGTTGGCAGTAATTGTGCCTAAAGACAAGTCGGCTACCCTGACGCCGGTTGTGCGCAAGGTCGCCTGCGGCGCGGCGGAAGTGATTCCGTTGGTGGCCGTGACCAACCTGGCGCGCACTCTGGAGAAACTCCAGCAGCGCGGCCTGTGGGTCGTGGGTACGGCGGGGGAGGCCGAGGTCAGTATTTATGACCAGGACCTCACTGGACCGACCATTCTGATCATGGGGGCTGAAGGTAAGGGTATGCGTCGTTTGACCCGTGAGCATTGTGATTATCTGGTGCATTTGCCGATGGCAGGCAGCGTCAGCAGTCTCAACGTGTCGGTTGCGACCGGCGTGTGCCTGTTTGAAGCTCAGCGTCAGCGTGGTGCCCAGGTCAAGGCCAAGGTGAAGAAGTAATTCTGATCCTGACATAGCGTCAAAATGTGGGAGGGGGCTTGTCCCTCGATAGCAGTGGTTCAGTTACAGCTGTTGTGACTGGCCCGCTGCAATCGGGAGCAAGCGCCCTCCCACATTTGTTTTTGTGAGGTGTGGGAGATTGTTCAAATAATCACCAATCACCTTGCGCCCGTTCTTCCCCTTCTCTACAATTGCGCCCCTTGCCCACTCGGCAGGCACGCATGTGCCTCCCTGCGGCAAGATCCATAAGTGTCATTCACTCCTTGTCTGACCGTTTTTGAGCGGCAGGCTACAACCCGTAAGGAGCATTCATGCGTCATTACGAAATCATCTTTTTGGTCCACCCGGATCAAAGCGAGCAAGTCGGCGGCATGGTTGAGCGTTACACCAAGCTGATCGAAGAAGACGGCGGCAAAATCCACCGTCTGGAAGATTGGGGTCGTCGTCAACTGGCCTACGCAATCAACAATGTTCACAAGGCTCACTACGTGATGCTGAACGTTGAGTGCACTGGCAAGGCCCTGGCCGAGCTGGAAGACAACTTCCGCTACAACGATGCAGTGATCCGTAACCTGGTCATCCGTCGCGAAGAAGCCGTTACCGGCCAATCCGAGATGCTCAAGGCTGAAGAAAACCGCAGTGAGCGCCGTGAGCGTCGCGACCGTCCTGAGCACGAAGGCGCTGATAGCGCTGATAGTGATGACAGCGACAGCAGCGATAACGCTGACGAGTAATCCACGGACCTTATTAAGGAGCCTATCAAATGGCACGTTTCTTCCGTCGTCGTAAGTTTTGCCGCTTCACCGCTGAAGAAGTGAAGGAGATCGATTACAAAGATCTCAACACTCTGAAAGCCTACGTATCCGAGACCGGCAAAATCGTTCCAAGCCGTATCACCGGTACCAAAGCACGTTATCAGCGTCAGCTGGCCACCGCTATCAAGCGCGCCCGCTTCCTGGCCCTGCTGGCCTACACCGACAGCCACGGCCGCTGAGACCGGGCAGTCGACAAGTAGTAAGGGATTGAATGCATGCGCGCCTTAGCTGAGTTCATCATGCGCGGTCGTGTGCAGGCCACTCTGGTAGTGGCTGGATGTGCAGTGTTGCCGATGTTGTTTTGGTTGAGTGCTGCTGCAGGTTGCCTTGTGCTTCTGCGGCGCGGTTCGGACGCTTTGAGCGTCCTGGGTCTAGGGTTGTTGTCAGTGTTGGTGAGCTGGCATTTCCTGCAAGACCCGACAGCGCTTCTTGTGCTGTTTGGGAGTTGTAGTCTGGCGTTGGTTTTGCGCGCTGGTCATTCCTGGAATCGTGTGCTGCTGGTCAGCACGGCCGTGGGGTTGTTGTGTGCGGTGAGCCTGGGGACCGTATTCGGTTCTTTCATCGAGTCATTGGCGCAGACGTTTCAACACGTTTTGCCGCTGGTGATGGGTGAGTCTTACGAGAAGTTCTCGGCGGATCAGAAAGCAGTTCTCGCTTCGTTGACAGTCCCGCTGTTGATCATTTCAACGTCGGTTTCGGTGCAGATCTTTAGTGTGTTGTGCCTGATTCTTGGGCGCTACTGGCAAGCGTTGTTGTATAACCCCGGAGGTTTCGGAAGCGAGTTTCGCGCAATCCGAATCCCCAAGCGCGTTGCGCTGTCACTGCTGGCCGTCATGTGTGTCGCTCCGTTTATCGGTTGGCACACCTTGATCTTGTTGCCGTTGTGCGGTGTACCGCTGTTCTTCGCTGGCCTGTCCTTGATTCATGGGTTGGTTGCGCAGAAAAAATTGGCCAGTTTTTGGCTGGTGGGGTTTTACGTCACTGTCTTGCCGCTTATGCACTTGATTGGTCCGTTACTCGTGGTCTTGGCCATTGTCGACAGCCTGATTGATTTTCGCGGACGTTCTGCGCCGAAAGACGCCGATAACGCGAACGGTGAAGGTTAAAAGTTAGAGGATTTTCACATGCAATTGATCCTTCTGGAAAAAGTCGCCAACCTGGGCAACCTGGGCGACAAAGTGAACGTTAAGGCCGGTTACGGTCGTAACTACCTGCTGCCATATGGCAAAGCCACCGCTGCAACCGCTGCCAACCTGGCTGCGTTTGAAGAGCGTCGTGCTGAGCTGGAAAAAGCAGCAGCAGACAAAAAAGCTTCGGCCGAAACTCGCGCTGCCCAACTGGCTGAGCTGGAAGTGACTATCACTGCCACCGCCGGTGACGAAGGCAAGCTGTTCGGTTCGATCGGCACCCACGACATCGCTGATGCACTGACCGCCTCCGGCGTTGAAGTGCAGAAGAGCGAAGTTCGTCTGCCGAACGGCACCATCCGCAACGTAGGCGAATTCGACGTAGCCGTGCACCTGCACGCTGAAGTTGAAGCCACCGTACGCGTTGTCGTGGTAGCAGCTTAAGCAACACCTAACTGGCTGGCACCTCGTGTGCCGGACGGTTAACATCGGGCACGATCCTGTTTACAGGTCGTGCCTTTTGTTTTTCTACAAACCCCAAATTCCAAGTGGCCATGAACGATATTTCAGCTCCTGAGCAATACGATCTGCAAACCGCTGCCCTGAAGGTGCCGCCGCATTCCATCGAGGCCGAACAGGCCGTGCTCGGTGGTTTGATGCTGGACAACAACGCCTGGGAACGCGTGCTGGATCAAGTCTCGGATGGCGATTTCTACCGTCATGACCACCGCCTGATCTTCCGTGCCATCGCCAAGCTGGCCGACCAGAACTCGCCGATCGACGTAGTGACCCTGGCCGAGCAATTGGACAAGGAGGGCCAGACCTCCCAAGTGGGCGGCCTGGGTTACTTGGGTGAGCTGGCGAAGAACACGCCATCGGTCGCCAACATCAAGGCCTATGCGCAGATCGTTCGTGCGCGGGCCACGTTGCGCCAGTTGATCGGTATCGCCACCGAGATCGCCGACAGTGCTTTCAACCCGGAAGGCCGTACCGCTGAAGAGATTCTTGACGAGGCCGAACGGCAGATCTTTCAGATCGCCGAGGCCCGGCCGAAAACCGGCGGCCCGGTCAGCGTCAACGACCTGCTGACCAAAGCCATCGACCGCATCGATACCCTGTTCAACACAGACAACGCCATCACCGGCCTGTCCACCGGCTATACCGATCTGGATGGTATGACCAGCGGCCTGCAGCCAGCTGACTTGATCATCGTCGCCGGCCGTCCGTCCATGGGTAAAACTACTTTCGCCATGAACCTGGTGGAAAACGCTGTGTTGCGCAGCGACAAGGCGGTACTGGTCTACTCCCTGGAGATGCCAGGTGAATCGCTGATCATGCGTATGTTGTCGTCCCTGGGCCGCATCGATCAGACCAAAGTGCGTGCCGGTCGCCTGGAAGATGATGATTGGCCGCGCCTGACCTCGGCGGTCAACCTGCTCAACGACCGCAAGCTGTTTATTGATGACACAGCGGGCATCAGTCCGTCGGAAATGCGCGCGCGTACCCGACGTCTCGTGCGCGAGCACGGCGATATCGCCCTGATCATGATCGACTACCTGCAATTGATGCAGATCCCAGGCTCCAGCGGCGACAGCCGTACCAACGAAATTTCCGAGATTTCTCGCTCGTTGAAAGCCCTGGCCAAAGAATTCAACTGCCCGGTGGTTGCCCTGTCGCAGCTCAACCGCTCCCTGGAGCAACGCCCGAACAAGCGCCCGATCAACTCCGACTTGCGGGAGTCTGGAGCGATCGAGCAGGATGCTGACGTGATCATGTTCGTTTACCGGGACGAGGTGTATCACCCGGAAACCGAGCATAAAGGCATCGCTGAAATCATCATCGGTAAGCAGCGTAACGGCCCGATCGGGACCACGCGTCTGGCCTTTATCGGCAAATACACCCGCTTCGAAAACCTGGCGCCGGGCAGTTACAACTTCGAAGACGAGTAACCGTACTAAGGGCGAGGAAACAGCTCCCGGATGGTAGATTCGTCGTACTGGTAGTTCCAGCGTAATTCGGCGCCGGCGGCTATGTCCTCGCTGGCGAACAGACCCGTGAGTATCAGTTGTTCCTGTGTGTTGTCGTCCACTTGCGCCTGGATACGAAATTGCGCGGCCTCAACGTTATAGCCCACGCTCGCCTGCCGGATCGGCAATTCGCCTTCGTACTCGAAAATCGTGTTTATCCTTGAGAGCGCGTTGTCTCCCGAGAGCACCAATTGCATATTCACGGCGTGCGGGGTAGTAGGCCTGAGGTTTTTGATCGGCATCAGGTAAGGATCCTGCCTTGCTCTGGCGACGTATAGCGGCAAGAGTTCTCCACCGTAGACGCCCAATGCTTGACCTTTTTTCAGGGCGCGGCGGGTGACGACTGTGGCCTCGCCAATCAGCGACGCTTCCTGTGCACATTTCTGATGAGCTGCGGTGAAGGAGGTGACCTCAAGCTTGTCTTCATACAGGCGGGCCACATTTTCGTAACCTTGCCACCGAATGTAGGGGTGCAATTCGCTGGCGGCGAAGACGGCTTCTGTGGTCAACGATTTGCCGTGGCTCTGTATCTGCCGGATTCGCATAGGCCGGCCCAGTGTGTCGCGCAACGGGTATCGGCCGTTGTTGGCGCGGTCGTAGATGCGCCGGTAGTTCTGGCTGTACTGGTAGCCGCGGTGGGTGCGCATTTGGCTAAGCTCGGTTGCAGAATAGTGCGCCCTCACCACGCCCTCTTCGGCTGACTCGTAGTCGCTGCTCAAACTAACCGATTCGGCCGACTCAAACTCCTCACCGGATTCCATGCCTTCCTCCAGCCGTACAGGTGAGTCCTTGCCGCCGAGCAATGCGCCTTTGGCCTGATCAATTTCCCAGCCGCCCTGGGTTTTCTGGCGCAGGTAGGGCTGATAGGCACGAAAGCGGCTGCGGGCATCGAGCAGGCGCCATCCCATGGTGTCGTATTTGACTTGGTAATATTTCTGGTTGTCCTGGATGTAATAGCGATAGTTGCCGTTGGCCAGCGGGGGAGCTTGATGAATGCCGTCTGCGCGTAGTGTCAGGCCCAACGGCGGCGAGGGGTCGCTGAATAAGGGGTCTAAGGGTAAGCCGACTGCGCTTGATGTCTGTGCGGAGGCGACTCGGGTGCGAATGGGTGGCGGGCCTTCGTTCATCACCGACAAGCCGGTTTTATAAAGCGCCTGCTCGAGCGAATCGGCTCCTGAGCGTTGCAGGATTACGCTGAGCTCTGACTCCGGCAGCATGCGCTCGATAGCCCCGAGCAAAGGCATGGGCGCACCTTTGTCATTGTGGAGGGCGTAAAGCTCGCCTTGGCGAATCAACACATCGCGGGCTGTGACCTCCGCGGTGCCGATCCGACCCAGCAGCGGGCCGCCGTGGCTTACGTCATGTACTTCGATCAGGCGCGCCTTCGGCCAGCCAGGGATGCGCTCCAGAGTGTGCAGAACAAGTGGCACGCTCTCACGGCTGCGTAGGCATTCAAGAAAAATACTTTCACCCAAACGCGTTGCCTGTTGGGTCTGGGCGTATTGCTCGGCTTCCCAGCGCTGTGCGTTCGGTAAGGTTGTTAGCCCCTCCAGCTGCTGGCGCTCGGATTGCGAGAGTGTGCCTTGCATGTCTTCAAGGTGGCGTTTGGAGAGTGTCGGCGCGGCGGTGTGAAGGCTCTTTTCGGTCTGAGACATCAGTTTTTCATTCGGCGCGGTGAGTAAGGTAAACAGCCGCTGCTTTTGCCCCACGGCTTGCTCTTCCAAGGTCCGCGCCAGGTTTTCGACTTTGGTGAAGTAGTCGATATACACCGGTGGCAGCAGCGCGTTGAATTCGTCTTGGGGCAGTTGCTCTTGCAGTGCGTGCAGCAACTCGCCACGCCGGAAACGCGCCGCGTCTATCCGGGTTTCGGCTGTACCGGTGCCATGGCTCAGCACCTCCTGCTGTTGTTCATCGACAATTTTCAGCACGCGGTTGGCGGGCCATTGCGCCAGTGACGTGAGGAGGTGGAATTGAATCTGCGGCGAATGCGGGCTGAGCGTCGTGCCCTCGGCGCGACTCAGGTCGAAGTCATTGATTTCTTGTTCCAGATTGAAGTGGTTGAGGGTATCTAGCAGCAATGGCGGTGGGCGCACCATCTCTTGATGGATCTGACGCAGCGCCGCCTTATCCACGCCGCTGAGCAACAGGATCGGCTCCACCGTCGCTTGCCTGATCTGCGTCGCATCCGGGCCCAGACGCTTAATGAGCTTGATGTCCTCCCACTCGCCGGGCGTTTCGTGCAGATGGCGCCAGCCGCCCGCTTGGTTACTAAGCAGCGGTGGTGAATAGGCGTGTGGGTCAGTCGGGTGCGCCAGTTCCCATTGCTTGCCCTCAGCGGTACGGCGTACGGCGTGGGCGTGATCATCCAGCTTCAGGAACTGCTGTTGCCCGTGCTGATACAAGCCTTGGCTGTCGGCAACCAGATGTTCCGGCAGCCCGTCGGGATGACGGTACGGCGTGAGGTCCGAGTGCCACAGGCGCCAGCCTTTGTTGCGCACTCGGACTTTTATCAAGCCGGCGGTGAAACCTGCGGTCTTGATCGCGCCGGCGGTTGCAGCGGCGAGGGCGAGATTGTCCGCCACATCCAGCAGATCGTTGAGCGCCTCGTCACTGTCGCCGCGGCTCCAGGCGGAGAATCCCTCGTAAATCGTGTCGATCAACTGGGCGGCGCTGACCACCAGCAGCACTTCGCCCACAATCGGAATGAACGACGCTGCAAAGAACAGCACGGATTTGCCCGCATCGATATAGCCCTGCAGACGCTTTTGCCGGCTCAGCACGTCGACGTTTGCGGTGAGTGCCGCGAGGGTTTGGGCATCACTTTTGATCTGCGCGATGGTGTGCTCGGCGATGGACAGGAACACATCTGCGCTGCATGCGGTGAGGTCCACAGGAAGGTTCAGATGGGCCGGCTCGGTGTAGATCCGTCCTCCCATTTCGATATTGTCTGAGCCGGAATGCTCCGGCGTTGCGTCCAGCAGGCTGCCTTGGTGCTGCAAGGGCACCAGCCGCTCGAAGACGGCGCGGTAGTTTTCATCCAGCAGCCGTTCGGCCAGCTTGCGCTTGAGTTCGGCTAGGCTCGCGTGCGGACGTAGCGCAGCGCTTGGATCGTCGGGCGTGTAGAGGATGAACGGGAGGCCGATCTTTGGCGCCTCAATCACCAGCACGCCCGGCAATACCACCTCGTTGATCGTCAGGTGATGGCACTGCATATCCGGGGGTGACCCCGACCGGTACAGACTGTTCAGTTGCAGATGCTGCTTGGCGGTGAGGCGGCGGTTCATATAAGCGATATGTATCGCGACCCCAAAGGCATGCTGCACCTGAGCGCGAAACACCCTTCGCACCTCTTGCGGCGTGCGCCCCGAGGCGGAGCTCGACGACGGCTCAAGCGCGCTGAAGATATGTGCAAGGTATTGGCCGCCCAAGTCCAGATTGCGGCAGAACTTGGCGAATGCCGGGCCAGTGATCGAACTGGATACCTCGCCGGTTGCCGTGACGTTATAAATTGCCGTGCCGGTTTCCATGCCGCCTTCTTGCGCTTCAGAGGCTTCGAAGTTCTGCAGGGCCGCCTCTAGCAGCGTCTGCCGGGTGGTTCTGGCATGGGTTTTTATCAGCCCGAGCAGGTGATGGTTTTTCCATTCGCGCACTAGGATCGCGTTTTCATCGGCAATCAGCGTGAAAAACTGCGCAGTCAGTGCCGCGCGCAAGCGGGGGCGGGCAAAGTCTTCAGGGCTTTGGATCTCGCCCAGCAGCGCTTTGAGGTCGTGCCGGGCCAGGTTGCTGTTGATCAGGCAGTCGCGAAAATCCTTGAGCTGCGAGGCGGGTGCCTGACGCAGCCAGGACGGCAACTGAGGCCCTATCATCGCGTGATGTGCCGTCAGGAGAGGGCGGCGTGGTGGTGGGGTGGGGCGTGTATTCATGGGCTGGGCCACCAGGGGCTGTGGTTGATTGAAACCAGCCTATCGAGGATGTTTTTGCCGATGAGTTAGTGGAATAGCCCCGTATGTGCTTGATTAACTGGGGTGAATACGGGAGCGGCAGATCGCCGGTTTAAAAGCCGACCATTACCGTCGGAATTGGTCAAAATTTGTGCTATATTCCGCGCCCGCGATTTTTCATCTCAACACCGGTCACCGTCATGCAAACAGCCAAGCCGTTATTTGACTATCCCAAGTACTGGGCCGAATGTTTCGGTCCTGCGCCATTCCTGCCCATGAGCAGGGAGGAGATGGATCAGCTTGGCTGGGATTCCTGCGACATCATCATCGTCACTGGTGATGCCTACGTGGATCACCCGTCGTTCGGTATGGCCATCATCGGCCGGCTGCTGGAGTCCCAAGGCTTCCGCGTCGGGATCATTGCCCAGCCGAACTGGCAGTCCAAAGACGACTTCATGAAGCTCGGCGAGCCGAACCTGTTCTTCGGCGTCGCGGCCGGCAACATGGACTCGATGATCAACCGCTACACCGCCGACAAGAAAATCCGTTCCGACGACGCCTACACTCCAGGCGGCATGGCCGGCAAACGCCCGGACCGTGCGAGCCTGGTGTACAGCCAGCGTTGCAAGGAAGCGTACAAGAACGTGCCGATCGTACTCGGCGGCATCGAAGCCTCCCTGCGCCGCATCGCCCACTACGACTACTGGCAGGACCGTGTGCGCAACTCGATCCTGATCGACGCCACCGCCGATATCCTGCTGTACGGCAACGCCGAGCGGGCCATCGTCGAAGTCGCCCAGCGCCTGTCGTGGGGTCACAAGATCGAAGACATCACCGATGTGCGCGGCACCGCGTTCATTCGCCGTGACACGCCCGAAGGCTGGTACGAGGTGGACTCCACCCGTATCGACCGTCCGGGCAAGGTCGACAAGATCATCAACCCGTACGTCAACACCCAAGACACCCAGGCCTGCGCCATCGAGCAGGAAAAGGGTCCGGTTGATGACCCGGAAGAAGCCAAGGTCGTGCAGATCCTGGCCAGCCCGCGCATGACCCGCGACAAGACCGTGATCCGCCTACCATCGGTGGAAAAAGTCCGTGGTGACGCGGTGCTCTATGCCCACGCCAACCGCGTGTTGCACCTGGAAACCAACCCAGGCAACGCCCGCGCCCTGGTGCAGAAGCACGGTGAAGTGGACGTATGGTTCAATCCGCCTCCCATCCCGATGACCACCGAAGAAATGGACTACGTGTTCGGCATGCCGTACGCACGCGTTCCGCACCCGGCGTATGGCAAGGAAAAAATCCCGGCCTACGACATGATCCGCTTCTCGGTGAACATCATGCGTGGCTGCTTCGGCGGCTGCACCTTCTGCTCAATCACCGAGCACGAAGGCCGCATCATCCAGAACCGTTCCGAAGAGTCGATCATCCGCGAGATCGAAGAGATCCGCGACAAGGTGCCTGGTTTTACCGGCGTGATCTCCGACCTCGGCGGCCCGACCGCGAACATGTACCGCATCGCCTGCAAGAGCCCGGAAATCGAATCCGCGTGCCGCAAGCCGTCGTGCGTGTTCCCTGGTATCTGCCCGAACCTGAACACCGACCATTCGTCGTTGATCCAGCTGTATCGCAGCGCCCGAGCCTTGCCGGGTGTGAAGAAGATTTTGATCGCTTCCGGCCTGCGCTACGACCTCGCGGTCGAGTCGCCGGAATATGTGAAAGAGTTGGTAACGCACCACGTCGGTGGCTACCTCAAGATCGCCCCGGAACACACCGAGGAAGGTCCGCTCAATCAGATGATGAAACCGGGCATCGGCAGCTATGACAAGTTCAAGCGCATGTTCGAGAAGTACACCAAGGAAGCGGGTAAGGAGCAGTACCTGATCCCGTACTTCATCGCCGCCCACCCAGGCACCACCGATGAAGACATGATGAACCTGGCCCTGTGGCTCAAGGGCAACGGCTTCCGCGCCGACCAGGTGCAGGCGTTCTACCCGTCGCCGATGGCCACTGCCACCGCGATGTACCATTCGGGCAAGAACCCGCTGCGCAAGGTCACCTACAAGAGCGACGCGGTGACCATCGTCAAGAGCGAGGAGCAGCGCCGTCTGCACAAGGCATTCCTTCGCTATCACGACCCGAAAGGCTGGCCGATGCTGCGTGAAGCGTTGACCCGCATGGGCCGTGCCGACCTGATCGGGCCGGGCAAGGACCAACTGATCCCGCTGCACCAGCCGAGCACCGACAGCTACCAGAGCGCCCGTCGCAAGAATTCGACGCCGGTCGGCAGCCATAAGGTCGCCAAGGAAACCACCACCAAGATCCTCACCCAGCATACTGGCCTGCCGCCTCGTGGCAGCGATGGCAGCAATCCGTGGGACAAGCGTGAGCAAGCCAAGGCCGCGGCCCAGGCACGTAACAAACAGGCGGCCAAAGAGCGCAGCGATGCGGCCAAGGGCAAGGGCGGCAAGCCCGCGCGTAAGCCGGTTGTGCCGCGTTGATCGCCGCTTGACTATGTAAAACGCCAGCCTCGTGCTGGCGTTTTGCTTTCTAGGCGGTGGGGAGTCTGTTTGTTAAGGTGGCGCCCATTAAATCGCTATCGAGGGCAAGCCCCCTCCCAGATGTTGAATGTATTCACACATCAAGTGTGGGAGGGGGCTTGCCCCCGATAGCGTCAGCTCAGTCACCACCCCTTCAAGGAAGAACACCCCCATGGGCAACCCCCTGGCCGGCATCGGCATGGACTTCAACCGTTCGCAGTTCATGGCGCGCCAGCGCATCGAAAGCCAGATCAACCTACCGCGCCTGTTCGCTGCCATCGACGCCGACCCCGGCATCGTCGGCGCGGGCGTTGTGTACATCGACGCCGACTTCAACGTCATCACCCTGCGCGAATTCAAGCCGATCTGCAGCATCAAACCCAAGCGCATCATCTTGCGCGAGGCGCAGAAGTACATCTCGCCCGCACAGTTTGTGGAGCAGGTGAAGACCGATCCCCGGGAAGGGCGCCTCCAGAAGGAAGCGTTTGACATGGGCCTTTCCTGTAGCGCCGCGGTGATCGGTTGGATCGTGGTATTCAGCGGCAGCGTCGCGGTGCCGTTCACCGCCGGTGCCAGCGCGTTTGTGGTCGGCATTGGCATCACGGCGGCATTGGCCAGCAGCGCTCAATGCGGGTTTGGCGTGGCGCGCACTTATAACGAAGTGCTTGATCCGGATGCCAACGACCGCATGGATGACGCCGCATGGTACGGCGCCGTTTCCCCCCTTCTCGATGCGGCTTCGTTGGTGGGTATCGGAACAGGTGCCTTGACCACGATTCGGTTGCTCAAGGCCAACAAAGCAGCTGCGTTGGGCAAAAGTTGGTACGAGTTGCTCAAGAGCCTGAGCCGCCAGGAACGCAAGAAGCTGACCAAAGAACTGCTGAGCCTGAAAGACCCCAGCCTTACCCCCAAGTTGCTTAAATTGCAGCAGCGCGCCGGCACGTTGACCAAGAGCTACAGCTCCACCGAAATCCGGCATGCCACACTGACTCAGCTCAAGGATGCCATCGGGGGGCTGTTGGGGATCTGGGGCAGCCATCGAACCGGCCACGTGGGCACGGCCGAAACTATTGCTATCGGCCTGTACGAGGATCTGACGGAATGAACGGCTTTCCCGATATGGGCGGATTTCTGGCCCGATATTTCCCGGTGTTCATGGGCACTATTTTTATGGCGATCTTCTCCGGTTCGGCTGCGGTGTCCATGGCCGGCGTGACGTATCTGCGCGGTGTCGATCCTGCCCTCAAGTCCAGCTATTCGGGAGGCGCCATCCTGGTGCTGGTGGCGGTGCTGGTTTTTGGCAATGTCATGATTGCGCGCGGGTATCCCTGGGCGACGCGGCTCGTCGCGGGGTATTTGGGCGCCTGCCTATTGTTCGTACTGCCGATGATTCAATACGGCCTCAATGGCTGGGTCTATGGCTCGGCCGTGCTGTTTCCGTTGCTGGGGTTATTGCTGCTTAACAGCAAGCGCCATCGTGAAATGCGCCAAAAGCTCTTCGAAATACGCCACCTGCGCCAGGCGGTGATCGCGAAGGGTAAGCGCGGCTGACTGGGTAGATTCGCCACCTGTTTGCACACGCTCGCCACAAATATGTGCAACCCTCGCACCACGGCACCTACGATGGCGCCGTTTTGGTGCTGTACTGCACCGGGTCTTACGATAAAGCGCAATGGCTGCCGCTCTGGCATAAGTCTTGCGCGCGTTGTGTTCATGCCCTGGCTCGCAGGAGGCCGCCGTGTCGATTCATGTCGCGTTGCACCACGTTACGCATTACCGCTACGACCGTGCCGTCGAACTCGGGCCACAGATCGTGCGCTTACGTCCGGCGGCCCATAGCCGCACGCGGATTTTGTCCTACGCACTCAAAGTGCTGCCCGAGCAGCACTTTATCAATTGGCAGCAAGACCCCCAGGGCAACTACCTGGCGCGCCTGGTATTCCCGGAAAAGACCGATGAGCTGCGGATCGAAGTTGACCTGGTCGCTGAGATGGCAGTCTTTAATCCGTTCGACTTCTTTCTCGAACCTTATGCCGAAAAAATCCCCTTCAGCTACGCCGCCGATGAGCAGCGCGAGCTGGCGCCGTACCTGGAAACCCTGCCGCTGACGCCGAAGTTTGCCGCCTACCTGGCCGGCATCGACCGCACGCCACTGCCCGCCGTGGACTTCCTGGTGGGGCTCAATCAGCGTTTGGCCACCGATATCGGTTACCTGATCCGCATGGAACCTGGCGTGCAAACCCCGGAGTTCACCCTGGAAAACGCCTCCGGCTCCTGCCGCGACTCGGCGTGGTTGTTGGTGCAATTGCTGCGCAATCTAGGGCTGGCGGCGCGGTTTGTGTCCGGCTATCTGATCCAACTGACCGCCGACGTCAAAGCCCTGGATGGCCCGTCCGGCACTGAGGTGGACTTCACCGACCTGCATGCCTGGTGCGAAGTGTATTTGCCCGGCGCCGGCTGGATCGGGCTGGATGCAACCTCCGGATTGTTTGCCGGTGAAGGGCATATCCCGTTGGCCTGCAGTCCCGATCCATCGTCTGCCGCGCCGATCAGCGGGCTGGTGGAACCCTGCGAGTGCGAATTTACCCACGAAATGTCGGTGGAGCGCATCTGGGAAGCGCCACGGGTCACCAAGCCCTACACCGAAGAGCAGTGGCTGGCGATCCAGGCCCTGGGCCGGCAGATCGACGGCGACCTGCTCAAGGACGACGTGCGCCTGACCATGGGCGGTGAGCCGACCTTTGTGTCCATCGACGACCCCGACGGCGCCGAGTGGAACACCGCGGCCCTTGGCCCCGACAAACGCCGCCTGTCCGCCGAACTGTTTCAGCGCATGCGCAAGCACTATGCACCCAAGGGCCTGGTGCACTTCGGCCAGGGCAAGTGGTACCCCGGCGAGCAACTGCCGCGCTGGTCGCTCAACTGTTACTGGCGCCGCGACGGCGTGCCGATCTGGCACAACAGTGCACTGATTGCCGATGAGCAAGAGGACTACGGTGCCGATGGCGTGCTGGCCGGGCGCTTCCTGGCCAGTGTTGCCGAACGCCTCAAGTTGCCGGCGCGTTTTGTATTCCCGGCCTTCGAAGACAATTTTTACTACCTGTGGCGCGAAGGTGCGTTGCCTCAGAACGTCACCGCCCAGGACCCGCGCTTGAGCGACGACCTAGAGCGCGAACGCCTGCGCAAAGTGTTCAGCCAGGGCCTGGATAAAGTCATCGGCCAGGTGCTGCCGCTGGCACGTACGGCCGCGAATGACCGCTGGCAAAGTGGGCGTTGGTACCTGCGCGATAACCACTGCCGCCTGGTGCCGGGAGATTCACCGCTTGGCTATCGCCTGCCGTTGGCCTCGCAGCCGTGGGTGACGGCGGCGGAGTATCCGTTCGTGCACCCCACCGACCCTAATCAGGATCAGCCGGAACTGCCAACCAGTGCCCAACTGCAAAGCCACGGCGAAGCAGCGCCGAGCGATGAGCGAGTGCCCGAGGTCGACGAGTCCGCTGACTGGCTGACCCGCACCGCACTGTGCGCCGAAGCACGGGAAGGGCGCCTGTACCTGTTCATGCCGCCGCTGGAGCGCGTCGAGGATTACCTGGAACTGGTTGCCGCCATCGAAGCCACTGCTGAAGAGCTGCACTGCCCGGTGCTGTTGGAAGGCTACGAACCGCCGTTCGATATGCGCCTGAGCAACTTCCGGGTGACGCCGGATCCGGGTGTGATTGAGGTCAACGTGCAGCCGTCCGCCACGTGGGATGAGTTGGTCGAGCGCACCGAGTTTCTCTATGAAGAGGCGCGACAGACCCGCCTGACCACCGAAAAATTCATGATCGACGGGCGCCACACTGGCACCGGTGGTGGTAACCACTTTGTGCTCGGGGGCGCGACGCCCAAGGATTCACCGTTTCTGCGTCGTCCCGATTTGCTGCGCAGCCTGATCAGCTACTGGCATAACCACCCGTCACTGTCCTACCTGTTTTCTGGCTTGTTTATCGGCCCGACGTCCCAGGCGCCGCGAGTGGATGAGGCGCGTAACGACGGGCTGTATGAGCTGGAAATCGCTTTCGCGCAAATGCCCGAGCCCGGCGAGGACTGCCCGCCCTGGCTGGTGGACCGCCTGCTGCGCAACCTGCTGATCGACGTGACGGGCAACACTCACCGCGCCGAATTCTGCGTCGACAAGCTTTACTCGCCCGACGGCGCCACCGGCCGGCTGGGCCTGTTGGAGCTGCGCGCCTTTGAAATGCCGCCCCACGCGCGCATGAGTTTGACTCAGCAACTGCTGCTGCGGGCGCTGGTGGCGCGGTTCTGGCGTGAGCCTTACGCACCGCCGAAACTGGCGCGCTGGGGCACCGAGTTGCATGACCGCTTTTTGCTGCCGCACTTTATCGAGCAGGACTTTGCCGACGTGATCGTCGAACTCAACGCCGCCGGCTACCCACTGCGTGCCGAATGGTTCGCCGCGCATTTGGGGTTCCGTTTCCCCAAGGTCGGCGACTATGCCGTCAGCGGTATCGAACTGGAACTGCGCCAGGCCCTGGAACCTTGGCATGTATTGGGCGAAGAGGGCGCGGTGGGCGGCACGGTACGCTATGTGGATTCGTCCCTGGAGCGCCTGCAAGTGAAGTTGAGCGGGTTGCCACCGCAACGCTACCTGTTGACCTGCAATGGCATCCCAGTGCCGCTGCAACCCACCGGGCGAGTCGGCGAGTTTGTCGCTGGCGTGCGTTACCGCGCCTGGCAACCGGCCAACTGTTTGCAACCGACCATCCCGGTCCATGCGCCGCTGGTGTTCGACCTACTGGACACTTGGATGCAACGCTCGTTGGGCGGTTGCCAGTACCACGTCGCGCATCCGGGCGGGCGCAATTACGACAGCTTACCGGTGAACGCCAATGAGGCTGAGAGCCGGCGCATGGCGCGGTTTTTCCGTCTCGGCCACACGCCTGGGAAGCTCACCGTACCGAGTGTTGTGATCAATGACGAATTCCCTATGACCCTGGATCTGCGGCGTTTCCCCAATAAAAATGACTGAGCCCTATCCAACTGTGACTCCAGATAATGTAGTGAGCGAGCATGCCTCGCGCGGGGCAAGCCCGTTCACCACAAAGCCTGGAAACCACAGAGGGATTTGCAGTGTTTGTTAGGGTAATCTGAGCCCCTTTGCCTCTGCCGAGCGTTCCATGTCCGACTTGCTCGACCGTTACCCGCTGACTGCGGGCACTTATCACGAACTGCTGGATGACAGCGGCGCGGTGCGTGCCCATTGGCGGCGCTTGCTTGATCACCTGCAACGCAGCACCCCCGCGCAGTTGGCCCAGCGCCAGGCGCTGCTGACGCGGCAGATCCAGGAAAACGGCGTGACCTACAACGTCTATGCCGACCCCAAGGGGGCCGATCGGCCGTGGGAGCTGGACCTGCTGCCCCATGTGTTGGCGGCGGATGAATGGCAGCACCTGTCGGCCGGTATCGCCCAGCGGGCGCGCCTGCTCAATGCCGTGCTCGCTGATCTGTATGGTCCGCAACGCTTGATCAAAGAAGGCTTGCTGCCGGCGGAGTTGGTGTTCGGGCATAACAATTTCCTGTGGCCGTGCCAGGGTATCCAGCCCCCCGACGGTGCTTTCCTGCATCTGTACGCGGTGGACCTGGCGCGCACTCCGGATGGTCGTTGGTGGGTGACGGCCGACCGCACCCAGGCCCCATCGGGCGCCGGTTATGCGTTGGAAAATCGCACCATCGTGTCTCGCGCCTTCCCGGACTTGTACCGTGACTTGCAGGTGCAGCACCTCACCGGTTTCTTCCGCACGCTCCAGGAAACCCTGGTTCGCCAGGCGCCCGGCGATGATCAGACACCGCTGATCGTGCTGCTCACCCCAGGCCGCTTCAACGAAAGCTACTTCGAACATCTCTACCTGGCGCGCCAGCTCGGCTATCCGCTGGTGGAAGGTGGCGACCTCACCGTGCGCGACAGCACCGTGTTCCTCAAAACCCTCAGCGGTCTGCGCCGGGTGCACGCGATCATGCGGCGCCTGGACGACGACTTCTGCGACCCGCTTGAACTGCGCACCGACTCGGCCCTCGGCGTGCCGGGCCTGTTGGATGCGGTGCGCCAGGGCAATGTGCTGGTGGCCAATGCCTTGGGCAGCGGCGTGCTGGAGTCGCCCGGGTTGCTGGGGTTCCTGCCGAAAATCAACGAGTTTTTGTTTGGCGAAGAACTGATCCTGCCGTCCATCGCCACCTGGTGGTGCGGTGAAGCACCGGTGCTCGCCGAAGCCTTGGAAAAACTGCCGGAGCTGCTGATCAAACCCGCGTTCCCCTCGCAGAGTTTCGCCCCGGTGTTTGGCCGCGATCTGAACGATGAGCAACGCGAGGCCCTGGCCGAACGCATGCGTGCTCGGCCTTACGCCTACGTCGCCCAGGAGCTGGCGCAACTGTCCCAGGCACCGGTGTGGCACACCGTGGATGACCACCTGCAGCACCGTGCCATCGGCATGCGTGTGTACGCCGTGGCCAGTGACGAGGGCTATCGCGTATTGCCCGGCGGCCTGACCCGTGTGGCCGCTGAAGCCGATGCCGAAGTGGTGTCGATGCAACGCGGCGGTGCGAGCAAAGACACCTGGGTGCTCGGCGAACGCGCCCCCGGTGGTGAGCAGTGGCGTGCCCAGCGCACGATTGGTGCCCATGACCTGGTGCGCCGCGATCCTTATCTGCCGTCGCGGGTGGTGGAAAACCTGTTCTGGTTTGGCCGTTACTGCGAGCGCTGCGATGACAGCGCGCGCTGGTTGCGAATCGTGCTGGCGCGTTATGTCGACGGCGACGATCCCTTGGCGTTGCTGGCGGCGGTGGAGCTGGGCGAAAACCTGCGCCTGCTGCCGGAAGAGGGCGAACTGCCGGAGCGTCTGCTCGCAGCGTTGCTCGGTGATGACTGGCCATCGAGCCTGCGCGCCAACCTGCAACGCTTGCAGTGGGCGGCGTCCCAGGTGCGTGGCAAGTTGTCCCGCGAGAACTGGCAGGCCTTGGTGGAGCTGCAACGCGAAGCCATGGAGCTGGAAAGTGAAGCGCCGGACTTTGGCGAGTTGCTGGATTTTCTCAACCGCCTGGTGATGTCCTTGGCGGCGCTGTCCGGGTTTGCCCTGGACGACATGACCCGCGACGAAGGCTGGCGTTTCCTGATGATGGGGCGGCGCATAGAACGCCTGCAATTCTTAAGCAGCAGCCTGGCGGCATTCCTGCGTGGCGTCGCGGTGTTCGATCAGGCGGGGCTGGAGTGGTTGCTGGAGTTGGGCAACAGCAGCATCACATACCGCTCGCGCTACTTGGCGGTGCCGCAGTTGATTCCGGTGCTCGACCTGTTGCTGCTCGACGAGCAGAACCCCCATGCCGTGCTGTTCCAGCTCAAATTGGTCAGTCGCACTTTGCGTCGCCTTAATGATGATTTTGGTGTGCCACGGGAAACAGGCTTGGCGCCCTTGGTGGAGCGCCTGGCGCGTTTCGACTTGGGTTGCCTGGAGAACCCGCTGTTTGGCGAGTCCAGCGTACGTGCTGCGTTGGACGGCCTGGCCGACCTGCTGCAAGCGGTGGCCGATGAAAGCGGGCAAGTGTCGGATCGCCTCGCGTTGCGCCATTTTGCCCATGTGGATGATGTCAGCCAGCAAACGGTGTCGGTGTAATGAGCGCGCGCTATCAGATTTTCCACGATACCCACTACCACTACGACAGCCCGGTGTCCCTGGCCCAGCAGTTGGCGCACTTATGGCCACGACCCTGTGCCTGGCAACGCTGCACGTCGCAACAACTGGATATCAGCCCGGAGCCGACCTCGCGCCGCGATGAGCTGGATGTATACGGAAACCCGATCACCCGCCTGGCGTTCGAACGGCCTCACGATGAATTGCTGGTCAACGCTGGGCTGACCGTGGAGGTGCTGGCGCGGCCTGTACTGGATTTTCGGCAGTCGCCGGCCTGGGATCAGACCCGTGACAGCCTGACCTACAGCAGCCAGCCGATGACCCCTGAGCGAATCGAAGCCTGTCGGTATCGCTTTGAATCACCCTACGTGCACCTGAAAAAAACCTTCGTCGAGTTCTCCGAAAGTTGTTTTCCCCCTGGCGAACCCTTGTTGTTGGGCGTGCAGGCGCTGATGGAAAAGATCTTCAGTGAATTCACCTTCGATGCCGAAGCGACCCAAGTCGCCACACCGCTGGTGGAAGTGCTGGAACGCCGCCGTGGCGTGTGCCAGGACTTCGCCCACCTGATGCTCGCCTGCCTGCGCTCGCGGGGCTTGGCTGCGCGGTATATCAGCGGCTACCTGCTCACCCAGCCACCGCCCGGCCAGCCACGGCTGATCGGTGCTGATGCGTCCCACGCGTGGGTATCGGTGTTTTGCCCGGTGTCAGGCTGGGTGGATTTTGATCCGACGAACAATGTGCAGCCGGCACTGGAGCACATCACCTTGGCCTGGGGCAGGGACTTTTCCGATGTGTCGCCGTTGCGTGGGGTAATTCTGGGGGGAGGGAACCATGACCCGGAGGTGCGGGTGACGGTGATGCCGCTGGAATAACGGTGGAGTGTGGTGAGACAGGGGGGGCCTGCTCACCACAACAGAATTTATTCAGCCGGGTCTTTCGGGGTTTCGGTCTCGTCTGCTGCCACTTCACCTTCCGCGTCCGGGTTCAGTGCGCCCGCTTCTTCATCGACAGCGGCTTTCTTGCGTTGCAGTTTTTCCTCTTTCTTCTGTTCCTTGGCCAAGTCTCTCTGACGTTTGGCGAAGGAGTAATTAGGTTTGGCCATGGGCGATCCTCTAGGGTCGAAGGTGAGGGTGGCGGCGCGCAGCTGCCTTGTGACGACATGGTAGCAGCTTCAAGGGGCGCTTTGCCTTCACTTACCGCAGGCGTACGCGGCCAGCAGGCCATTGAACAGGTGATTGAGGCGCATGGTTCGGACTCCAGTGGGTGATGGGCCGATCATAGGCAGGTACTGCTACTTTGGCTGGTAGATTGTGTTGATAAGTCTGATAGCCTAAAGTTGTATACAATCTGTTGATTCAGATCATAAGAATTCAAGCCTGCTTGAGGCACCCTTACCGCAATCCGCGTTTTATAAACCCTGCCTTGGAGATTCACATGTTTGCCAAACTCGTTGCTGTTTCCCTGCTGACTTTGGCCAGTGGCCAGTTGTTTGCCGCAGAGTGCAATGTCACCGTCGACTCCACCGATCAGATGTCCTTCAACACCAAGGAAATCGTGATCGACAAGAGCTGCAAGACGTTCACCGTGAACCTGGAACACTCGGGCAGCTTGCCGAAAAACGTCATGGGCCATAACTGGGTGCTGACCACTGCCGCCAACATGCAACCGGTTGCCACTGACGGCATGGCCGCTGGCATCGACAAGAACTACCTGAAAGAGGGTGACGACCGCATCATCGCCCACACCAAGCTGATCGGTGCCGGCGAGAAAGATTCGGTGACTTTCGATGTTTCCAAGCTGGCTGCTGGTACGGACTACGCGTTCTTCTGCTCGTTCCCAGGCCACATCTCGATGATGAAAGGCACTGTGGTCGTCAAGTAAGACCGGGTTATCGTTTATCGGGAGCAAGCCCCCTCCCACACTTGACCGAGTTCTAACATGAGAATGCGATCAAATGTGGGAGGGGGCTTGCTCCCGATAGCGGCCTGCCAATCAACACAAAAATATCTGGCTCACCTCACGGCGCAAACGGCATCACCCGCTTGTGCTCAGTCTTGCGATAGGTCTCGCAGATAATCCTGAACGCCTCTTCGCGCACCGGTTCACCGTGCAGGAATGCATCGATCTCGGCATACGTCACGCCATGTGACGCTTCATCCGGCTTACCTGGCGACAGGTCTTCAAGGTCGGCCGTCGGCACCTTCTCCACCAACGACTCCGGCGCGCCAAAGTGCCGTGCAATCGCGCGTACCTGGTTTTTTACCAGCCCGCTCAACGGCGCCAGATCGCATGCACCGTCACCGAACTTGGTGAAAAAACCCATCACCGCTTCCGCCGCATGGTCGGTGCCGATCACCAAACCACTGGCCGCGCCGGCGATGGTGTATTGCGCCACCATCCGCATGCGCGCCTTGGTGTTGCCAAGCACGAAGTCACGGGACACCGCCGCCTTGCCTTCAAACGCCGCCACTTCACTGGCCAGGGCTTTCACCGCCGGGCCGATGTTCACGGTGTGGCGCTCGTCGGGCTCGATAAAGTCCACCGATGCCTGGGCGTCGATTTCGTCGAACTGGGTTTCGTAGGGCAGGCGCACGGCAATAAAGCGGTACGCCTCGTCACCGGTGCTGGCGCGCAGTTCCTGCATCGCGCGCTGGGCCAACAGGCCGGCGGTCAGGGAGTCGACGCCACCGCTGATGCCGAGCACCAACGTTTTGAGTCCGGAATTGCGCAGGCAGTCCTGGATAAAGGTCACGCGTCGGGCAACCTCGGCCTCAAGGGCGGCTTGGTCGTTGAACGGCGCTTGCACCTTGAGCTGTTCAGCAATCTCGCGCTGTACGGCTTGCATGATTCACTCCTTGCTGGAAATGGCAGGTACTTTGAAAACGTGACGCAAATAGGCGACAAAATTTGGGTCGGTGCAGTGGGTCTTGCCCGCTTCATCGGAGATTTTGGCGACGGGCTGGCCGTTGCAGGCGGTCATTTTAAGCACGATGCTCATCGGTTCCACTCCTGGAATATCGCAGGTCAGGTTGGTGCCGATGCCGAAGCTCACATTAATGCGACCGCGCAGCGCACGGAAAATCTCCAAGGCCTTGGGCAGCGACAGGCTGTCGGAGAACACCAGGGTTTTGCTCATCGGCTCGATACCCAGCTTGTGGTAGTGAGCGATGGCTTTTTCCGCCCACTGCACCGGGTCCCCAGAATCGTGGCGCAGGCCGTCGAACAGCTTGGCGAAGTACAAATCGAAGTCGCCGAGGAACGCGTCGGTGGTGATGCAATCGGTCAGGGCGATGCCCAGCAGGCCACGGTATTCGCGGACCCAGCAATCGAGGGCGGCGATCTGGCTGTCGATCAGGCGGGGGCCGAGTTGCTGGTGGGCCATGATCCATTCGTGGGCCATGGTACCCAGGGGCTTCATGTCCAGCTCGCGGGCCAGGTGCACGTTGCTGGTGCCGACAAAGCGCCCGGGGAAGTCATGCTTGAGCACATTGACCACTTCTTCCTGCACCCGGTACGAAAAGCGTCGGCGCGTGCCGAAGTCGGCCACTTGCAGCTCCGACAGTTCCTCGCTGCTGGCATTCGCCGTCAGCCAATCGAACTTGCGGTACAACTGCTCGCGGGCCTGTTCGAGGATCACGGTCTGGTAGCGGTAGCGGTTACGCACTTCGCTGACGATGGCCAGCATCGGCACTTCAAACAGGATCACATGCAGCCACGGCCCGCGCAGGCGGATAAACAACTCGCCGTTCTCGATGCCGGTCTGCACATAACGCAGGTTGAAGCGGAATAGCCCGAGGAAGCGCAGGAAGTCCGGCTTCATAAAGCTGATGCGTTCCAGGAAGCCCAGTTGGTCCGGGCTCAGGCTCAGCTCGGCGAGGCGTTCGATCTGGTAGCGAATCTCCGCCAGGTACGGGCGCAGGTCCTCGCTGTTACGGCAACGGAATTCCCATTCAACTTCCACGTTGGGGTAGTTGTGCAGCACCGCCTGCATCATGGTCAGCTTGTAGAAGTCGGTGTCGAGCAGGTTCTGCACGATGCGATCGGCAAACACACTCTCGCTCATAACGGGAATCTCCAGACGGGTCGGCGATGGACGCCGGCCTTTACGCACAATTAAGGAAGGGGGCTAGTGGCGCATAGACCTGTGGGGTTTTGCCAGTGATTTTTTCAGTGAGGCCACTGGCGTCATCGGGGGCAAGCCTCCTCCCACACTTGGAATGTGTTTCAAATGTGGGAGGGGGCTTGCCCCGATGGCGGTATTCCAGGCACTAAAGAACCTGCTCCATCATCCACTTCACAAACTCGCGCACCTTGGGCACTTCCGCCGAATGCTCGGGATAAGCCAGGTAATACGCATCCTGGCTCGGCATCGCGTGCTGCCAGGGGATCACCAACTTGCCGTCGGCCAGTTCTTCTTCCACCAGAAACCGCGGCAGCAGCGCTACACCGCAGCCTACCTGCGCCGCTCGAATGCACATATAAAAGGTGTCGAAACGCGGCCCGTGGTAGCTGTGCTCGGTGTGATAACCCTGATCGGCGAACCAGTCATGCCAGCCCTGGGGGCGTGAGGCGTTTTGCAGCAGCACCAGTTCGCTCAGTTGCGTGGGGTCGTTGAAGGGCTTCGCGGGCAGACTTTCCGGTGCACACACCGGCACCAGTTCTTCGCTGAACAGCTTCAGGCTCTCGGTGCCGGGGCGCGAGCCCTGGCCGAAGTAGAAGGCCATGTCGGCCTTGCCTTGCAGCAGTTCGTCCGGCTCCTGCTCGTTGCACAGGTCCAGGTGGATCTGCGGATGGCGCAACCGCCAACCCTTGAGGCGCGGCACCAGCCAGCGCGCGCCGAAGGTGTAAGGCGTGGACACGCGCAGCACTTCGGTCTCGCCGCCGTAGGAGCGCAGGTAGTGGGTGGACATCTCCACTTGCGTGAGGATCTTGCGCACTTCCACCAGGTACAGGTCGCCCGCCGGGGTCATCTGCAAGCGGCGACGCACGCGGCGAAACAGCAGGTGTTGCAGCAGCTCTTCCAACTGCGCCACCTGTTTGCTGACCGCGCTTTGCGTGAGGTTCAACTCCTCGGCGGCGCGGGTGAAGCTCAGGTGGCGGGTGGCTGCTTCGAAACACTGCAGGGCGGTGATCGAGGGCAAATGTCTTTTGTTCAGCACGGCGTGCCTCTTTTTATGCTTTGCATGAATAAACGGAATGATATCTCGCCTAATCGTCGTTTGTTGGCAAGTCTTGAGCCAGCTACAAATAAGGTCTGGATCGCCGTGCGCGCCGCGGCGCGAATTTTCTGTTTGCAGTTTGAAGGAGTGACCCATGGTTGCCGCATTGCTTGATCGTCTCGGGGTGAACCCGTCGCTGTACCAGACGGGCAAACAGCCCGTGCATTCGCCGATTGATGGCAGCCAAATCGGCAGTGTGCATTGGGAAGGTGCCGCCGAGGTGGAGCAACAGGTCAGTCGCGCCGAGCATGCATTCGACGCCTGGCGCAAAGTTCCAGCGCCGCGTCGCGGTGAGCTGGTGCGCCAATTCGGCGACGTGCTGCGCGAATACAAGGCCGACCTGGGCGAGCTGGTGTCCTGGGAAGCGGGCAAGATCACCCAGGAAGGCCTGGGTGAAGTGCAGGAAATGATCGACATCTGCGATTTCGCGGTCGGTCTGTCGCGTCAGTTGTACGGCTTGACCATCGCTTCCGAGCGCCCAGGCCACCACATGCGTGAAACCTGGCACCCGCTGGGCGTGGTCGGCGTCATCAGCGCCTTCAACTTCCCGGTCGCCGTGTGGGCATGGAACACCGCCCTGGCCCTGGTGTGCGGCAACGCCGTGATCTGGAAACCCTCGGAAAAGACCCCGCTCACGGCCCTGGCTTGCCAGGCGCTGTTCGAGCGCGTGCTGAAGAAATTCGACGGCGCCCCTGAGTATCTGAGCCAAGTCATCATCGGTGGTCGCGATGCAGGCGCCGCGCTGGTGGATGACCCGCGTGTGGCGTTGATCAGCGCCACCGGCAGCACGCGCATGGGCCGCGAAGTGGCGCCGAAAGTCGCCGCACGTTTCGCTCGCAGCATCCTGGAACTGGGCGGCAACAACGCGATGATCCTCGGCCCAAGCGCCGACCTGGACATGGCCGTGCGCGCCATTCTGTTTAGCGCCGTCGGCACCGCCGGCCAGCGTTGCACAACCCTGCGCCGCCTGATTGCCCATGAATCGGTCAAGGAAGAAATCGTCACCCGCCTCAAGGCCGCCTATTCCAAAGTGCGCATCGGCCACCCGCTGGAAGGCAACCTGATCGGCCCGCTGATCGACAAGCACGGTTTCGACAACATGCAGGACGCGCTGGAGCAAGCGCTGAGCGAAGGCGGCAAAGTGTTCGGCGGCAAGCGCCAGTTGGAAGACACATTCCCCAACGCCTACTACGTGTCGCCGGCCATTGTGGAGATGCCTGAGCAAAGCGACGTGGTGTGCACCGAAACCTTCGCGCCGATTCTGTATGTCGTCGGCTACACCGACTTCGCCGAAGCCCTGCGCCTGAACAACGCGGTGCCCCAAGGCCTGTCCTCGTGCATCTTCACCACTGACGTGCGTGAAGCCGAGCAGTTCATGTCGGCAGTCGGCAGTGACTGCGGCATTGCCAACGTCAATATCGGCCCAAGCGGCGCAGAAATTGGCGGCGCGTTTGGCGGTGAAAAAGAGACCGGCGGCGGTCGTGAGTCGGGTTCGGATGCGTGGCGCGGGTATATGCGCCGCCAGACCAATACCGTGAACTACTCGCTGGAACTGCCGCTGGCCCAGGGCATCACCTTCGACTGATTTCCTCAAGTCGGAGTGAGGTCAGTGTGGGAGGGGCTTGCTCCCGATGGCGGTGAATCAGGTTTGAAGTGTTGTCTGATACACCGCCATCGGGAGCAAGCCCCCTCCCACATGTGACCTCATTTGCAGTTCGGAATAGATGTTTGTTGGGTCTCACCGGAGTCTGGCAATGGCATTACGCGAAACGTGTTTGTGGGAACACCTCACCCCTGGCCGGCCGGATCGTGCCGCGCTCAAGGGCGAGGTCAAGGTGGATGTGTGCGTGATCGGCGCTGGCATCACCGGATTGTCGGCCGCCATTCACTTGCTGGAACAGGGTAAAAGCGTCGCTGTGCTGGAGGCTCATCGCACTGGCCACGGCGGTTCAGGGCGCAATGTCGGGCTGGTGAACGCCGGTTTATGGATCCCCCCGGACGACATCGAAGCCGGTTTCGGCGAAGCGGTGGGCAGCCAGCTCAACCGCATGTTGGGCGCGGCACCGTCTCTGGTGTTCAGCCTCATCGACAAATACAACATCGATTGCCAATTGCGCCGCGAGGGCACCTTGCACATGGCGCACAACGCCCGTGGCGAGGCGGATTTGCGCAGTCGTGAAGAACAATGGAAGCGCCGTGGCGCGCCAGTGGAATTGCTCACCGGTCAGGCCTGCGAGCAAGCCACCGGCACTAAAAAAATTGCCGCCGCCTTGCTGGATCGGCGTGCGGGCACCTTGAATCCCATGGCCTACACCTCTGGGCTGGCCAATGCTGCGGTCGGGCTCGGCGGGCAGTTGTTTGACCATTCACCGGTCACCCAATTGGAGCGCCAAGGTGCACTTTGGTCGGTTCAGACCCAGCACGGGGCAGTGCAGGCTGCACAAGTGGTCGTTGCCTCCAATGCCTACACCGAAGGCGAATGGACCGAGCTGCGGCGTAACTTTTTCCCCGGTTATTACTACCAGGTCGCGTCGGCCCCGCTCACCGACGAAGCCGCCCAGCAGATTCTCCCTGGCGGCCAGGGATCGTGGGACACGCGTCAGGTATTGAGCAGTATCCGCCGCGATGCCGATGGTCGTTTATTGCTCGGCAGTCTGGGCAATGGCAACCAGAAACCGACGTGGTTCCTCAAGGCGTGGGCCGATCGGGTGCAGCAACACTACTTCCCGTACCTCAAATCGGTGCAGTGGGAATTCACCTGGACCGGCTGCATCGCGTTCACCCCCGATCACTTGATGCGCCTGTTCGAACCGGCCCCTGGACTGGTCGCTGTCACGGGCTATAACGGACGCGGCGTGACCACCGGCAGTGTGGTCGGCAAGGCGTTCGCCGACTACTTGTGTCACCAGGATCCCCAAGCGCTGCCGATTCCCTTCGCGCCCATGCAACCGTTGGCCGGAGTGGGTCTGCGCAGTTGCCTGTACGAGGCGGGATTCTCGCTGTATCACGCCGGGCAATGCTTGAGGATCGTGATCTGATCAGCGAAATACCGCTCAGAAGCCTGCATTTTCTTAGCAGGCTACTAATCTGTATTGGTGCAGGTCGTAGCAATCACGCACTGTAAATGTGCAGTTCCGTTACGCACGCTGTTACAGGTGTGGAGCGGGGTGTTTATCCATTCGGTTGCAGGTGCGACCCGTCGCGGTTGTACTTTTTTAAGTGGCTGGTTGCACCTGTCGAGGCTAGAGGGTTGCACGTCCTGGCAAGCGGCGTCGAAACGCCTGTAATAACAATGACACCGTGTCTTTTTGAAGAATAAAAACGTAATGGCACGGGGCTTGCTCTGAGCTTTCAGTGAAAAGTTTGAACGCAAGTTGTAGTGCCAAAAATCAAAAATATCGGAGCACCACTCATGTCCCAGACGTTTTACAAGAAAGGTTTTCTGGCCCTCGCCGTTGCAGCGGCGCTGGGTGTTTCTACGTTTGTTCAAGCTGATGTGAAGATTGGTGTAGCGGGGCCGATGACGGGCGCCAACGCCGCTTTCGGTGAGCAGTACATGAAGGGTGCCCAAGCGGCAGCCGATACCATCAACAAGGCTGGCGGCATCAACGGCGAAAAAATCGTGCTGGTCGCCGGTGACGATGCGTGTGAGCCAAAACAAGCCGTAGCCGTGGCCAACCGCCTGGCTGACCAGGATAAGGTGATCGGCGTGGTCGGGCACTTCTGCTCGTCCAACACCATCCCGGCGTCCGAGGTGTATGACGAAGCGGGCATCATCGCCATCACCCCTGGCTCCACCAACCCACAAGTGACCGAACGCGGCCTGGGCGCCATGTTCCGCATGTGCGGCCGTGACGACCAGCAAGGTATCGTCGCCGGCGACTACATCGTCGACGTGCTCAAGGGCAAGAAAGTCGCAGTGATCAACGACAAGGACACCTACGGCAAAGGCCTGGCTGACGCCACCGCTGCCCAGTTGACCAAGCGCGGCGTCAAGCCGGTGCTCGAAGAAGGCCTGACCCGTGGCGAGAAAGACTTCAGCGCCCTGGTCACCAAGATCCGTTCCACCGGCGCGGACGTCGTTTACTTCGGCGGCCTGCATCCGGAAGCCGGCCCTCTGGTTCGCCAGATTCGTGAAGCTGGCCTCAAGGACGTCAAGTTCATGTCCGATGACGGTATCGTGACCGACGAACTGGTGGCCACCGCTGGCGGCAAGCAGTACGTCGATGGCGTGTACATGACCTTCGGCGCCGACCCGCGCCTGCTGCCAGACAGCAAGGCCGTGGTGGAAGAGTTCCGCAAGAACGGCACCGAGCCTGAAGGCTACACCCTGTACGCCTACGCCTCGGTCCAGGCCCTGGCTGCCGGCTTCAACGGTGCCAAGTCCAACAAGGGCGAAGACGCGGCCAAATGGCTCAAAGCCAATCCCGTCCAGACCGTTATGGGCAAGAAGGAGTGGGACGGTAAAGGCGACCTGAAAATCTCCGACTACGTGGTTTACCAGTGGGATAAAGACGGCAAATACCATCAGTTGGAAAAGCAGAAGTAATCCATGTGGGAGGGGGCTTGCTCCCGATCGCGGAGTGTAAGTCAACAGGTGTTCAGCTGACCCACCGCATCGGGGGCAAACCCCCTCCCACATTGGGACCCGTGTTGTTATCGAGATCTGTTTTTTCCTCCAGAAGCGCCGCACACCCGCCGGTGTGCAGGTGCTCACCGCGTGAGATTGCGTTATGGATGGTATTTTCCTGCAGCAACTGGTCAACGGCCTGACCCTCGGGTCGGTCTATGGCCTGATCGCCATCGGCTACACAATGGTCTATGGCATCATTGGCATGATCAACTTCGCCCACGGCGAGGTTTATATGATTTCCGCTTACCTCGCGGCGATCAGTCTGGCACTGCTGGCTTACTTCGGCATCGAATCCTTCCCGCTGCTCATTCTCGGCACTCTGATCTTCACCGTGGTCGTCACCGGCGTTTACGGCTGGGTCATTGAGCGTGTCGCTTACAAACCGCTGCGCAACTCCACCCGACTGGCTCCGCTGATCAGCGCCATCGGTATCTCCCTGATCCTGCAGAACTACGCGCAGATCGCCCAGGGCGCCAAGCAACAAGGTATCCCAACCCTGCTGGCCGGGGCCTGGCGTGTCGATATCGGCACAGGCTTCGTGCAGCTTACGTACACCAAAGTGTTCATCCTGGTCGCGGCATTCGCCGGCATGGCATTGCTGACCTACATCATCAAGTACACCAAGCTCGGCCGCATGTGCCGCGCGACCCAGCAAGACCGCAAGATGGCCTCGATCCTGGGCATCAACACCGACCGCGTGATCTCCTACGTGTTTGTCATCGGTGCTGCCATGGCCGCACTGGCCGGTGTGCTCATCACCCTCAATTACGGCACCTTCGACTTCTATGCCGGCTTCATCATCGGCATCAAGGCATTTACCGCAGCGGTACTCGGCGGCATCGGTTCCCTGCCTGGGGCGATGCTGGGCGGGATCATCCTCGGTATCTCCGAGTCGTTGTTCTCAGGGTTGATCAACTCTGACTACAAAGACGTGTTCAGTTTCTCCCTGCTGGTGGTGATTCTGATTTTCCGTCCCCAGGGCCTGCTTGGTCGCCCACTCGTGGCGAAGGTGTAAACATGTCTGCTGCCAAACCTATCGATATCAAGAAAAGTGTCGTCGATACGATCCTTGCCGGACTGATTTCGCTGATCGTGTTCGGTCCGATCGTCGGCGTGGTCCTCGACGGCTACAGCTTCAACCTGGAACCTGCGCGCGTGGCCATCCTGGTCGCCATCGTGATGGCCGGGCGCTTTGCCCTCAGCCTGTTCCTGCAAACCCCCAAGGGCGTGAAGATTCTGCAGGGCTTCGAGAGCAGTGGCTCCGGCGTGCATGTACTGCCACCGGACTACAAGTCGCGGCTGCGCTGGATCATTCCGGCACTGATCGTGATCGCCATCGTGTTCCCGATCTTCGCCAACAAGTACCTGCTGACCGTGGTGATCCTCGGGCTGATCTACGTGTTGCTCGGCCTCGGCCTGAACATCGTGGTCGGCCTGGCCGGCTTGCTCGACCTGGGTTACGTGGCGTTCTACGCCATCGGTGCCTACGGCCTGGCATTGGGTTATCAGTACCTCGGCCTGGGCTTCTGGAGCGTGCTGCCCCTGGCCGCCATCGCGGCGGCACTGGCGGGGTGCATACTCGGGTTTCCGGTATTGCGAATGCACGGGGACTACCTGGCCATCGTGACCCTGGGCTTCGGTGAAATCATCCGCCTGGTGCTCAACAACTGGTTGTCGTTCACCGGTGGCCCGAACGGTATGCCGGTGCCTTCGCCGACCTTCCTCGGCCTGGAGTTCGGGCGCAAGGCGAAGGAGGGTGGGATTCCGTTCCACGAATTCTTCGGCCTCGATTACAACCCCAACATCAAGTTCATGTTCATCTACATCGTGCTGTTCCTGGTGGTGCTGGCCGTGCTGTACATCAAGCACCGTCTGACCCGCATGCCGGTTGGCCGCGCCTGGGAAGCCTTGCGTGAAGATGAGATCGCTTGCCGTTCCATGGGCCTGAACCACGTGCTGGTCAAGCTTTCGGCATTCACCATCGGCGCATCTACTGCGGGTTTGGCCGGGGTGTTCTTTGCCAGCTACCAGGGCTTCGTCAACCCGTCGTCGTTCACCTTCTTCGAGTCGGCGCTGATCCTGGCCATCGTGGTCTTGGGCGGCATGGGCTCGACGGTCGGGGTGGTCATCGCGGCCTTCGTGTTGACCGTGGCGCCTGAATTGCTACGCAGCTTCAGCGAATATCGCGTGCTGCTGTTTGGTGTGTTGATGGTGGTGATGATGATCTGGCGACCGCGCGGTTTGATCCGCATCAGCCGTACCGGTGTGACCCCACGTAAAGGAGTGGCGCCATGAGCAAGGAAGTCGTCCTCTCCGTGGAACACCTGATGATGCACTTCGGTGGCATCAAGGCCTTGAGCGATGTGAGCCTCAAGGTCGAACGCAACTCGATCTTCGCCCTGATCGGCCCTAACGGCGCCGGCAAAACCACGGTATTCAACTGCCTCACCGGTTTTTACAAAGCCAGCGGCGGCAAGATCGAACTGAACATTCGTGGCAAACAGACCAACGTGATCCAACTGCTGGGCGAGCGCTTCAAGGCCGTCGACTTTGTGTCGCCGAAAAGCTTCCTCAGCCGCGTGTACTACAAAATGTTCGGCGGCACCCACCTGGTCAACCGTGCCGGTTTGGCGCGGACCTTCCAGAACATTCGTCTGTTCAAGGAAATGTCGGTGTTGGAAAACCTGCTAGTGGCCCAGCACATGTGGGTCAACCGCAACATGCTCGCAGGCATCCTTAACACCAAGGGCTACCGCAAGGCCGAAAGCGATGCGCTCGACCACGCGTTCTACTGGCTCGAAGTGGTGGACCTGGTGGACTGCGCCAACCGCCTGGCCGGTGAGCTTTCCTATGGCCAACAGCGCCGCCTGGAAATCGCCCGCGCCATGTGCACCCGGCCGCAGATCATCTGCCTCGACGAACCGGCAGCGGGCCTGAACCCCCAGGAAACCGAAGCCCTCAGCGCGATGATTCGCCTGCTGCGCGACGAACACGACCTTACGGTGGTGCTGATCGAACACGACATGGGCATGGTGATGAGTATTTCCGACCACATCGTGGTGCTGGACCACGGCAACGTGATCGCCGAGGGCGGGCCGGAAGCGATCCGCAACGACCCTAAAGTGATTGCCGCCTACCTGGGCGCAGACGAAGAGGAGCTGGTATGAGTGCACCTATCCTCGAAATGAAGGACTTGGACGTGTTCTACGGTCCGATCCAGGCCCTGAAGAAAGTCTCGCTGCACATCAACGAAGGCGAAACCGTCAGCCTGATCGGCTCCAACGGCGCGGGTAAGTCCACGCTGCTGATGTCGATCTTCGGCCAGCCACGGGCTGAGTCGGGGCAGATCATCTACAACGGTGTCGACATTACCCACAAGTCGTCCCACTACATCGCCTCCAACGGCATCGCGCAGTCGCCGGAAGGGCGGCGGGTGTTCCCCGACATGACTGTCGAGGAAAACCTGCTGATGGGCACTATCCCCATTGGCGACAAATACGCTCAGGAAGACATGCAGCGCATGTTCGAGCTGTTCCCCCGCCTCAAGGAACGGCGCAACCAGCGCGCCATGACCATGTCCGGTGGTGAGCAGCAAATGCTTGCCATCGCACGCGCGCTGATGAGCCGGCCCAAGCTGTTGCTGTTGGATGAGCCGAGCCTGGGGTTGGCGCCGATTGTGGTGAAGCAGATCTTTTCCACCCTGCGCGAGCTGGCAGCCACCGGGATGACCATCTTCCTGGTGGAGCAGAACGCTAACCACGCACTGCGCTTGTCGGACCGGGCGTATGTGATGGTCAACGGTGAGATTCGCCTCACAGGCACCGGCAAGGAGCTGCTGGTGAACGAGGAAGTGCGCAACGCCTACCTCGGCGGGCACTGATCTAAAGCCTGACGCAAACCCCCTGTGGGAGCGGGCTTGCTCGCGAATGCGGTGTATCAGTCAGTAGACTGGAACTGACCCACCGCTTTCGCGAGCAAGCCCGCTCCCACATTTGTTTTACGGTGTTCATAAGGCCGATCCCAAATTGTGGAAAACAAATCCAGCCCCCCTCCAAAGCGCGACATATAGCCGCCGCAAATACCTGTTTTGTCACGCTTTTGACTTGTCCCCATCCACTGTGGAACCGGCTGTGGGTAACGTGGGAGTACCTGCCTGAACGCCTTTAAAACCGTGGCTTACAGCGTGGTGGTTGTTTTTTGATCAGCGGCTTTTTGGCGACCGGCCAAGGGGTTTGTCAACCTGTTTAAAGACACAGGTATATGACCGAAATATGACTCTTCAGCCTGTGGATAAGTCTGTGATTAAACTCTGGAAAGACCTCCGCAGAGGCCGGAATGACTGGCCTGGAGCCATCGTCCGGATTTCCACTCTGTCGATGGGCCTACATACGACCTCGCCAAGGTCAAGCAAAAAACTTTCTAAAATCGGCTGCAGGCCTTGTACACAGAGGCTTTCGGTATTTTGTACTTGCCCCCAAAGACTGTGGGCGCAGCTGTGGATAACCTGCGCGTATATGGCTGCAGGCCACGTTTCATATGGCTTTGCTTGACGTGATCAAAAAGTGATCAGCGTTGCATGAAGAGCTGTGCTTAGCGGTTGCCGCGACGGCGGTGTAAGGGCATTCTGCTGGCTGTTTTTTTCCCGATGCCCGCAAGGAGAACACCATGTCCGACACGCTGTTTATTACTGGCGCAACTTCAGGTTTTGGCGAAGCCTGCGCCCGTCGTTTTGCTGAAGCCGGTTGGAAACTGGTGCTCACTGGCCGCCGCGCCGAGCGTTTGAATGCCTTGGTTGAAGAGCTTTCCAAGCAGACCGAAGTGCACGGCCTGGTCGTCGACGTGCGTGACCGCAAGGGCATGGAAGACGCCATCGCCAGTCTGCCGCCGTCGTTCGCCAAACTGCGTGGCCTGATCAACAACGCGGGCCTGGCCGTGGGCACTGATCCTGCGCCCAAGTGCAGCCTCGACGATTGGGAGACCATGGTCGATACCAACATCAAGGGCCTGCTGACCACCACCAACCTGCTGCTGCCGCGCTTGATCGCCCACGGCCGTGGCGCCGGCATCATCAACCTCGGCTCCATCGCCGGTAACTACCCGTACCCTGGCAGCCACGTGTACGGCGGCTCCAAGGCGTTTGTGAAGCAGTTCTCCCTGAACTTGCGTTGCGATCTGCAAGGCACCGGCGTGCGCGTGACGAACATCGAGCCAGGCCTGTGTGAGAGTGAATTCTCGCTGGTGCGCTTTGGCGGTGATCAGGCGCGTTATGACGCGACCTATGCAGGCGCTGAGCCGATCCAGCCGCAGGACATTGCCGACACCATCTTCTGGGTGATGAACACGCCGGCGCACGTCAACATCAACCGCCTGGAGCTGATGCCGGTGAGCCAGACCTGGGCCGGGTTTGCGATTGAGCGGGGCGGTAAGTAAGGCTTTAAACCGCGTCGCTGCCATCGGGAGCAAGCCCCTCTCACACTTGACTGTGTTCACAAGTCGGAACGTGGGAACCCAATCCCATGTGGGAGGGGGTTTGCTCTCGATGGCGTCAAATCGGCCAAAACAGGCCATAAGGTACACTCCACTCCTGAAAACCCCACCGCATCGTGCGGTTCAAAGGTTTTGACGGGAGGAAATGTGAGTAACCGAGGTGAGCAGGCACTGCTCAAACAATCGACGATTCTGATGTTCGCGGTAGCGATCGCCGGCATTGTCACGGGTGTGATATCCGGCGCCCAATCTATTCTGTTCGACGGCTTTTTCTCGCTGATCGCCACCGCCATCAAGGTGTTGATGCTGATCACGGCCAAGTTGATCGCCAAGAAAAGCAACGCGCGCTTCCAGTTCGGCTACTGGCACCTTGAGCCGTTGGTGCTGCTGATCGAAGGCAGCTTTCTGCTGTTGATCGCCATCTATGCATTCCTCAACGGTGTGTTCGGCATGATCAATGGCGGGCGCGAGATCGAGTTGGGCCTGGTGATCATCTACGCGGCGGTGTTCACCGTCGTTGAGTTCGCCTACTTCTTCTATGTGCGCTATCGCAATCGCGCGCTCAAATCGTCGTTGATCCAGTTCGATAACATCAGTTGGCTGGTGGACGCGATGCTGTCGGTGGGCTTGCTGATCAGCTTTCTGGCCGCGCTGTTGCTCAAGTCCCAGGGCTATGGCGAGTGGGCGGTGTATGTCGACCCCTTGATCCTGATCCTGCTGGCCCTGAGCATGCTGGCGCCGGCCTTCAAGATCCTGCGCCCAGCGTTACGCGAGGTGCTGGGGATTGCCCCCGACCATTTGGACGACAAGGTTCGCGAAGTCATGGATGCGGTCCGCGCCAGGCATGGTTTCGACGACTACGTGTCCTACGTGCAAAAGCACGGGCGGGCGCGGTTTATCGAGATTCACGTGGTGCTGCCGGCGGATTACCCGGTGGATAACGTCGCCACCCTGGATGGGTTGCGCGAAGAGATATCCACAGGGCTCGGCACGCCGGATGCGGCGCGCTGGTTAACGATCAGTTTTACGGGCGACCGTAAATGGATTGCGTGAGGCCCTGATAGCAGGTCGCCAGATGATAAGGCGTGGTCGACGGCATATCCCGTCGGCTCACCGCGCCGTTGGCATCCAGGCATTCATGCCAGCCTTTCTCATGCAGGAAATGCTGTTGCAGCGCCAGCAATTGGCGTTGCAGCACCGCTTCGCTGTCGGGCCGCAAGGTCAGTGCCCGCAGATATTCGGCCTGGGCCCAGATACGCTGGGTAGCGTCACGCACGCTGCCATCGAGGGCAAGCATGCCGCTGACCGCGCCGCTTAACGGATCCACACCCTTTTGCTCGGCGTAGGTAAACGCCCGGGTCAGTGAGGCATGCAACGGCGTGCCGCGTAAGGCGGGCGACGACTCCAGCAAAAAGAACCACTCGAATTGATGCCCTGGCTCAAACCAGTTATCCACAGCACCCAGCGGTTTTTCCATCATCACGCCATGCTGGCGGTCGATGAAGCGCTGCTGCATGGCCGTCGCCAAGCCCAGCAGGGCCGCTTGTACGTCGGCGTCTTCACGCACGGCGAGGGTGGCGAGGAAGCCCTCGGCCAGGTGCATCAAGGGATTTTGCAGGGGGCCGGACTTGAGGGAAGACCAGTTACGCTCAAGTACCGCTTCATACAGGCCATCGCCCGTGGCGAAACGCTCGGCGACCACTTCAAGGGCGGCATTGAGCACCGATTCCACCAGCGGCTCGCGCACTTTGGCCCAGTAATGGGCGCAGGCGAAGATGATGAAGGCGTGGGTGTAGAGGTCTTTGCGCTTGTCCAGCGGCTGACCGGACGGGTCGATGCTGTAGAACCAGCCGCCGTGTTCGGCGTCGTGGAAGTGCCGTTGCAGGGAACGGAACAACGCGGCGGCACGTTCTTCGGCAAAGGCAGCACCGGGCTCGCCGATCAGGCTGGCGAACAGGTACAGCTGTCGAGCACAGGCCATGGCGCGGTAGCGTTGCGGCGGCAAAGGCCGATGATCGGCATCCAGCGCCTCATAGGGCAACGCCAACTCGGCATTCCAGCCCGGGCCCTGCCAGAGCGGCACGATCAAGGTATGGAAGTGGGTGAGCACAGAATTCAACGTGGGCTGGGAAGCGATGGGCATTGGCTGGCGTCGTCACGGCAGGGGTGTAGGCGCGCATGGTAGCAGGCTTGCGTTCTGTGGTGTCTGTGCCAGCGCTATCGGGGACAAGCCCCCTCCCACCTTTGAAGGTGTTCACGCATCAAAATGTGGAGGGGGCCGATGAGGCCCTCAATAGCCCCGCAACTCAGCCCGCGAGCAACCAAACCCCGGTCGCCGCTGAAGCAGCACCGGCAACCCGCACCAACGGGGCCGCCGCCGCAGGCAGAAACCGCACCACGGCATAGCCGGCAGCGTGCAACGCAGCAGTTGCCCCGACAAAACCGGCCGCATACGTCCAAGGGCTGGACATGTCCGGCAGCTCCAGGCCATGCGCCACCCCGTGGAACAGCGCAAACAACGCCGTAGCGCCCACAGCCATGAACAGTGGTGGACGCACCGCCAGCGCCACTGCCAGGCCCAGCGCCAGCACCGACGCGGCAATCCCGCTTTCCAGCGCGGGTAATGCCAGCCCTTCAAAACCCAGCACGCCGCCGATCAACATGGTGCCGACGAAGGTGCACGGCAGGGCCCAACGGGCGGCGCCTTTTTGCTGGGCTGCCCACAGGCCGACTGCAACCATGGCCAGCAGGTGATCAAGGCCGCCCAGTGGGTGGCTGATACCGGCCATCAGGCCATTGTCGCCGTGGCCGGGGTGAGCGAAAGCCAAAGCTGGGGCGAGCAGCAGAGCGGCGGCGGCGAAGAGTTTGTTGAGGCTCATAAACAGGTTCCTTATGGGTTGATCAGGCGGCAGTGGTCAGCAGGCCCTGGCGCTCGATAAAAGCGACGATCTCGTCCAGGCCGACGCCGGTTTTCTGGTTGCTGAACACAAAGGGTTTGCCGTTGCGCATGCGCTGGGTGTCGCTGTTCATCAGCTCCAGCGAGGCGCCGACCAAGGGCGCCAGGTCGATCTTGTTGATCACCAGCAGGTCTGACTTGCAGATACCTGGGCCGCCTTTGCGCGGCAGTTTGTCGCCAGCGGAGACATCGATCACGTAGATGGTCAGGTCTGACAACTCCGGGCTGAACGTGGCCGACAGGTTATCGCCGCCGGACTCCACCAGGATCAGGTCCAGGCCGGGGAAGCGACGGTTGAGTTGGTCCACCGCTTCCAGGTTGATCGAGGCGTCTTCTCGGATGGCCGTATGCGGGCAGCCGCCGGTTTCCACGCCGATGATGCGTTCGGGCGCCAGGGCCTCGTTACGTACCAGGAAGTCGGCGTCCTCGCGGGTGTAGATGTCGTTGGTGACCACTGCCAGGTTGTAGCGGTCGCGCAGCGCGAGGCACAGGGCAAGGGTCAGGGCGGTTTTGCCGGAGCCGACCGGGCCGCCGATGCCGACGCGCAGGGGTTGTGTGTTCATTTGCTTCTCCAAAATAAAGAGCTCCTAGGAACGGAACAGGCGGCTGTACTGGCGCTCGTGGGCCATGCACGCCAGTGACAGGCCGAACGCAGCGCTGCCGAAATGGTGGGGGTCGACGCGGCCAGCGTCCTGCTGGGCTTGTTGCAGCAGCGGCAGCAGTTCACTGGTCAGGCGCTGGGCGGCTTGTTGGCCCAAGGGCAGGGTTTTCATCAGCACCGCCAATTGGTTTTCCAACCAGCTCCACAGCCAGGCGGCGAGGGCGTCGTCGGGGTTGATGGTCCAGGCGCGTGCGGCCAGGGCCCAGCCCAGAGCCAGATGAGGTTCGCTGCGTTGCTCAAGAAAGGTGCGGGCCTGGCTGTCCAGTTCCGGCAGACCGTTGAGCAGTTGTTGCAGGGAGTAGCCCATCTGGCGGCTCTCTTGATACAGCTCGCGGGTCTCGCGGCTGGCTTGGTGCTCTTCGCACAGTTGCGAGAGTGTCGGCCAATCCTCTGCGGCAGCGGCGCGGCAATGGGCGAGCAGCAACGGTGCTTCGAAACGTGCCAGGTTCAGCAGCAACTGGTCGCTGATCCAACGGCGGGCGCTGGCCGCATCCTTCACGCGGCCGTTCTCCACGGCCATTTCCAGCCCTTGGGAATAGCTGTAGCCGCCAATCGGCAATTGCGGACTGGCCAGACGCAGCAACGCCCAGGCTGGGTTCATAAACGCACGCCGAACTGGTGCAGCTTGGGCGGGTAGTTGAAATCTTCATCGCCATGGCGCGAATGATGATGGCCGCCGCCATAGGCGCCGTGCTCCGGCTGGAATGGCGCTTCGAGGGTCTGCGTGGTGGCGCCCAGCTGTTCAAGCATGGCCTTGAGCACGTAGTCGTCGAGCAGGCGCAGCCAGCCATCCCCAACCTGCAACGCCACATGGCGGTTGCCGAGGTGATAGGCCGCGCGTGTCAGTTCAAAGGCATTGGCGCAGGTGACGTGCAGCAGTTGTTCAGGCCGTGCGCATACACGTACGACACGTCCGTCTTCAGCCTGTAGGCATTCGCCATCGTGCAACGGCGGCTGGCCGCGCTCCAGGAACAGGCCAACGTCTTCGCCGTCAGTACTGAAACAGCGCAGGCGGCTCTTGCTGCGCGCTTCGAAAGTGAGCAGCAACTCAGCGGCCCAGAGGGCTTGGGGGGCGATTCGGCGGTGGATCACCAGCATCAGGAGGCTTCCAGCTATGAGCGATGAAACAGCTAGAGCAAGTGGCTTGCCAATCACGGGTTGATGTAGGAAATCTCTGTCGGTACGCGGGGGAGTGCTACCGAATAGGGCGTTAGTGCTTGCTGGGAGTGTTTCAAATTGGTGCGTTGCTTCGTTTATAGCGCCAAAGAGGGGCGTTTTGGCGTCGAGGGCGATGCGGAGTGTATGAAGTTCCTTTCGTCCTTTTCGTTTCTGGGTGTTTTCGAATTAGTCCTACGAGAATTGAGGATTTGGAGTTCGTCGGCTTACGCGCAGGATCTTTAGGATTCGCCGCGTGCTAAACATTCACGACGGGTTCCATCATGTTTCGATCAATTTTGTGTTTATTCGTGTTCAGTCTTTATCTGGTTACGCCCTCATCCTCGGCCAATGTCCAAAAGCGTGCGGTGGCTCCGATCGCGGCCAGCACTCCCCTGCAAGCCCTACAGGCCTTGCCGTCCAAACCGTCCATCAACGATGTGATCGACCGCGCCCATGAGTTGCTGGGCACACCCTATAAGTGGGGAGGGAGCACGGTAGAGCAGGGGTTCGACTGCAGTAGCTTTCTGGTTTATCTGTTCAAGACCCAGGCCAATATCCGTATACCCCGCACCACGGCGGCAATGCACCGTTCAGATGCGATGACGATCAAGCGTCATGCGCTGAAACCTGGGGATGCCGTGTTTTTCAAAGGTAATGGGCGCGGTCAGGTCAGCCATGTCGGCCTCTATATAGGCGAGGGCAAATTCATTCACTCACCCCGAACCGGTAAGACGGTGCGTATCGATTCACTGAGCAATCGCTATTGGAGCAAAAACTACACCACCGCCAAGCGTTTCCATTCGGCCGGGTGACCGGTTTACTCGGTACTGCCCAGGCCCTGCCAGTGCTTGAGGCCGATGAAGATAAAGCGAAGTTGCTGGGTGATTTTCGCCTGGGGCGTGAGGTGAGCCGGCAACGCATGAGCCGGCGGGTCGATGATATCGGGCAGGGTGGCAAACACGCTTTTGACGATAAGGTCCGCCATCACGTGCAGGCCATCGGGGTCCAGGTGCTGCAACTTGGGCATCTGCGTCAGGTCGGCCGCAAGGTCGCGGGTGATGTCTTCGCGCAGGGCGCTGATGGCTTGGCGCACGGCCAGGCAGCCACCGTATTGCTCGCGGGCCAGGAACAAGAATTGCGAACGGTTGGCTGAGACCACATCGAGAAAGATCCGCACCGAGGCGTCGATAATGCCGCCCATCACGAATTCGTTGTGGCGCACCAGGCGGATGGTAGCGCGAAAGGTCTGGCCAACCTCACTCACCAAGACAAGTCCAAGCTGGTCCATATCGGCAAAATGGCGATAGAAACCAGTGGGAACGATGCCGGCCGTCTTGGCTACTTCACGCAGGCTCAGGCTGCCAAACCCACGGCCACACTCCATCAGATGGCGGGCAGCGTCCATCAAGGCAAGGCGGGTCTGTTGCTTCTGTTCGGCGCGGGGCAGCATGGGCGGGGGGCTTTGTCGGCAAGTACAGCGACGCACTCTAGCAAAACAGCTCTGTTGGCGTCGAACTTGGCTGGGGCGCGTTGCGTGACAGGTTCTACAAAAAGTCAAAAAGCCCGGTCGGGTGATCGGGCTTTTTTCTGGGCTACCACAGGGTTAGCTCTGTGCTTGGTTTTGTTCTTTCAGGCGATCAGAACCGTCTTCGGCAACACCTTCAGTGTAAGCGCGCTTGCTGATTTGATCGGCACCGTCTTCAACCAGACCTTTCTCTTGCAGGCGATCGCGACCGTTTTCGGTCAGGCCTTCGGCGTGAGCGCGTTTGCTGATCTGATCCGAACCGTTTTCTGCAACAGCGCCTTTGGCGTAGTCACGGCTATCTTCTTCTTGCGAACCGCTGCGGGCCAGGGTTTGGCTGGCGTGCACGGCGTCGGCTTTGACTTGTGGGGTCACTTGTTCGGCGGCTGGCAGGGCAAAGGCGCTGGAAGCCATGATGGACAACAGGACGGTAGCGAGTACTTGGCGTTTCATGATGGTTGCTCCTTGGGAGGGCGATAAAGTGGGTACAGGGCTAATGCTACTCTCGATATGTCGATATAAAAGTTCATAAACACAATGGTAATAATCAACAGAATTGATTGTTCCTCGTAGAGGCTCTAGACCGGACCTCTCAAGCACGCGGTTTTGCACCGTGGTGGGTATTTTCGACACGAACCTGGGTAACAATGGTGCGCCGTTGATGATTGGATTTGTCTGATCGATCAGGAAAATGGCTTTTTGCGACTAAATTGACCACTGGGTTAAACCCCCGGACGGTTTGCCAGTCGTACTCTTATGAGCTGTAGTTCAGCTATTCGTGTTAAGGAGTCCTGTGCAATGACGCGCACTCGTAAAATCGTCGCTTGGAGCTGCGCCAGCTTCGTTCTGTTAATCGCCGTTGCAGTCCTGGTCCTGGTGTTTTTTGACTGGAATCGCATCAAACCGCCCCTCAATGCCAAAGTCTCCGAAGAACTGCATCGCCCGTTTGCCATCAACGGCAACCTCGCCGTGGTGTGGCAGCGAGAGCCCGATGAAGGCGGCTGGCGTGCCTGGGTACCGTGGCCCCACGTGATTGCCGAAGACTTGACCCTGGGTAACCCGGACTGGTCGAAAAAACCGCAGATGGTTTCGTTGAAGAAAGTCGAGCTGCGTATTTCGCCCCTGGCTCTGCTGGCACAGCGTGTGGTTATCCCGCGTATCGATCTCACCGAACCGAGTGCAGAGTTACAGCGCCTGGCCGATGGTCGCGCCAACTGGACCTTCACGTTCGACCCTAAAGACCCCAATGCCGAACCCTCCAACTGGGTGGTGGACATCGGTGCCATCGGCTTTGACAAAGGCCACGTGACGCTGGATGACCAGACCCTCAAGACCCAGCTCGACGTGATCATTGACCCCTTGGGCAAACCGATTCCCTTCGGTGAAATCGTCGGCGATGCCGATGCCAAGAAGGCTCTGGAGAAAGGCTCGGCGCCCCAGGACTATGCGTTCGCCCTCAAGGTCAAAGGCCAGTATCACGGCCAGAAGCTCGACGGCACCGGCAAGATCGGCGGCCTGCTGGCCCTGCAGGATGCGGCCAAGCCGTTCCCGCTACAGGCCCAGGTCAAGATCGCTGACACCAACATCGCCCTGGCTGGCACCCTGACCGACCCGCTCAACCTCGGCGCTCTTGACCTGCGCCTGAAGCTTTCCGGCAGCAGCCTGGGCAACCTGTATCCACTGACCGGCGTCACGCTGCCGGACTCGCCGGCCTACGCCACCGACGGCCACTTGATCGCCAAGCTGCACGATTCCAGCGGCGCATCCTTCCGCTACGACAACTTCAACGGCAAGATCGGCAACAGCGACATTCACGGCAACCTCGCCTACGTCGCCAGCCAGCCACGGCCCAAGCTCAGCGGCGCGCTGGTGTCCAACCAGTTGCTGATGACTGACCTCGCACCCTTGATCGGCGCCGACTCCAACGCCAAGCAAAAGGCCCGTGGCGGCGAAAGCAAACAGCCGGCGACCAAAGTGCTGCCGGTGGAAGAGTTCCGCACCGAACGCTGGCGCGACATGGATGCCGATGTGGAATTCACCGGTAAACGTATCGTGCACAGTGCCGAATTACCCTTTACCGATCTTTATACCCATCTGGTGCTCAACGACGGCGAGCTGAGCCTGGAACCACTGCGTTTCGGCGTCGCTGGTGGCAAGCTCGATGCGCAGATTCGCCTGAATGGCCGCATTACACCGATGGAAGGTCGCGCCAAATTGACCGCGCGAAATTTCAAGCTCAAGCAACTGTTCCCGAGCTTCGAGCCGATGAAAACCAGCTTCGGTGAACTCAACGGCGATGCCGATATTGCCGGGCGAGGTAACTCCGTGGCGGCGCTGCTGGGCAGCTCCAATGGTGACCTGAAGATGCTGATCAACGACGGTGCCATCAGCCGTGGCCTGATGGAAATCGCCGGGCTCAACGTGGGCAACTACGTAGTGGGCCGCTTGTTCGGCGATAAGGAAGTGAAGATCAACTGTGCCGCCGCGGACTTCGGCATCAAGACCGGCTTGGCGACTACGCGGCTGTTTGTGTTCGATACCGAGAACGCCATCATCTACATCGATGGCACCGCGAACATGGCCACTGAGCAGTTGGACCTGACCGTCACCCCGGAATCCAAAGGCTTCCGTCTCTTCTCCCTGCGCTCGCCGCTGTATGTGAATGGGCCGTTTATCAAGCCGAATGCCGGGGTCAAGGCCATTCCATTAGCCCTGCGCGGCGCGGGCATGGTGGCGCTGGGCGTGATCGCCGGTCCTGCTGCCGGCTTGCTTGCGTTGGTCGCCCCAAGTGGTGGCGAGCCCAATGAGTGCGCGCCGCTGCTGCAGCAGATGAAAGAAGGCAAGGCGCCGAAGACCGTTAAAGGCTAACCAAATGTGGGAGGGGGCTTGCCCCCGATAACGGTATGTCAGTCAGTACCTCTGAGACTGAATCACCGCTATCGGGAGCAAGCCCCCTCCCACATGGGATTTACGCTATTTAAAGACTTTCGAGGATGTCGGCCATATCGTCCGCATGCTCTTCTTCCTGAGCGAGGATCTCCTCAAACAGGCGGCGAGTGGTCGGGTCTTTGTCGCCGATGTACTGGATGATCTCGCGGTAGCTGTCCACCGCGATGCGCTCGGCGACCAGGTCTTCGTAGACCATTTCCTTCAAGCTGTTACCGGCCACGTACTGCGCGTGGGAGTTCTTCGACAACAGATCGGGGTTGAACTCCGGCTCGCCGCCCAGCTGCACGATGCGCTCAGCCAGTTTGTCGGCATGTTCGGCTTCCTGGGTGGCGTGCTCCAGAAATTCCTCTGCAGCGACGGCTGCTTTAACGCCGCTGGCCATGAAGTAGTGGCGCTTGTAGCGCAGCACGCACACCAGTTCGGTGGCCAGCGACGCGTTGAGCAGGCGGATAATTTCTTCGCGGTCGGCGTCGTAGCCTTCGGTCACGGCACCGTTTTCGACGTTCTGGCGGGCGCGGCTGCGCAGGGTCGCAACGTCGGTCAAGTTTGCTTCAGTCATCTCAATCTCCTGGGGCTAATCCGGGTTACGCCACGCTCTGTCGGCGTGATCGCTCCAAGTTGTGAGTGCCGGGCAGCGCAAAAAGTTTTATCGGATTTACCTCGCGCGTCACGAGCCCGACTTGCAACTGGGCTAGGCTGCATTGCATCAAACGCGCTGCGAGGATATTCGCTTCATGTCACAGTCGTTGGCCACACGCTATCCCCTGGTATTGGTGCCCGGCATGCTCGGATTTGTGCGCATCGGGTTTTTCCCCTACTGGTATGGCATCGTCCCGGCTTTGCGGGCTGGTGGGGCTCAGGTATTCCCGATACAGGTGGCACCGCTGGACTCCAGCGAGGTGCGTGGCGAGCAACTGCTGGTGCAGATCGAGCGCATACGCCGCGAGACTGGGGCGGAAAAGGTCAACTTGATCGGCCATAGCCAAGGCTCACTGACTGCGCGCTATGCAGCAGCCCTGCGCCCGGATTGGGTGGCGTCGGTGACTTCGGTGGCGGGGCCGAACCACGGTTCTGAGCTGGCGGACCATATCCACATCCATTACCCCATCGACGGCGCCAAGGGCCGGATCATGAGCGCGCTGTTTCACCTGGTCGCCTGGGTGATGGGTGTGCTGGAAACCGGTTATCGCGGGCCGCGCTTCAAGGCGGATCTGCAGGCGTCTCACCATTCCCTCACCAGTGAAGGTGTGGCTTTGTTCAATCGCCGGTATCCCCAAGGCTTACCCGAGACATGGGGCGGGCAGGGTGCGGAGGTGGTCAACGGCGTGCGCTATTACTCGTGGTCCGGCACGTTGCAGCCGGGCATCACGGATCGGGGCCGTAATTTGTTTGATGGTACCCACCGCAGTTGCCGCTTGTTCGCCCGCAGCTTTGTGCGGGAAAAGGGCCAGTGTGATGGCATGGTCGGGCGCTACAGCTCACACCTGGGCACGGTGATTGGCGATGATTTTGCCTTGGACCATTTTGATATCGTCAATCAGTCCATGGGGATGGTGGGCAAGGGCGCCGAGCCGATCCGATTGTTTGTGGAGCATGCCCGGCGCTTGAAAGCGGCGGGTGTTTAAGCCAGGCGGCGCACCGGTGTGGTCCAGCGCTCCGACAAGATCACCCCGCCCAAGGTCAGCAAACCACCCACCAGGTGATACAACGCCAACTCCTCCTTCAATACCACCGCCGCAATCAACGCGGTAATCAACGGCAGCAGGTTGAAAAACAGCGTGGTACGGCTTGGTCCCAAGGTCTTCACCGAGTGCATCCACGCCAACGGCGCGAGCATCGACGCCAGTAAACACGCGTACAGCACCAGTGGGATATTTGCCCAGCCCAGGCCGGTTTTGGCCGAGAACAGGAACAGCGGAAACAACACCACCACCGCCACCAGTATCTGCAAATACAGCAACACCAACGGCGGCAGGCGCAGCTGCCATTTTTTCAGCAAGGTGCTGTAGACCGCGTAGGCCAGTGTGGCGACCAGCATCATGGCGTCGCCCAGGTTGACCCCGTGTTGCAACAGCGCGCCCAGGCTGCCGGACGACACCACCACGACCACACCGGCAAACGACAGCACAGCCCCGGTGAGTGCGCCGAAGGTCAGGCGTTGGCCGAGGCTGATGATCGCTGCTGTCAGGGCCATCAACGGCATCAGCGACAGGATGATGCCCATGTTGGTGGCGGTGGTCAGGGAGGCGGCGTAATACGCCAGGCTTTGGTACACGGCCATGCCCAGCACGCCGAGGATGACGATCTTGCCCAGATTCGGGCGGATCTGCGCCCAGTGAGCGATCACCGGCTTGAGCATGAACGGCGTGAACAGTAGCGCCGCCAGCAGCCAGCGGTAAAAACCGATCTCCGACGGGAAAATCGAGCCCACGGCCAGTTTGTTGACCACGGTGTTGCCGGCCCAGATAAAAATGGCCAGCAGGGGATACGCGTACTGCATCGAAAGAAACCAAGTGTGTTGATGAAGCGGGATTATCCCCTGTCTGGATCGAAGCTTATACTGCGATCCAGACAACTCACCTTTGCATCCAGACAATATGGCCCGACACACCGTACGCCTCGCCGATTTCCGTAGCTTGCCCAGCCCGGTCTACTTCCGTTATTCCGACTTTGCCCCTGACACCGAGTGCACGCCGCACCAGCACTTCTGGGGCTCGCTGGATTACTCCGCCAGCGGTGTGATGCGCATGGAAGTGGCCGGTAACCGCTTTATGTCGCCGCCGCAGTACGCGGTCTGGATCCCGCCCAATACTGAGCACAGCTCCTACAACGCCCAGGCGATTGTCTATCACTCGGTCGGCCTGGCCCCCGAGCTCTGCGAGCAACTGCCACAACAGCCATGCACACTGGCGATCAGCGACATTCTCAAGGCGATCCTGCGCGACTTCGCCCGGCGTGACGTGAATATTCCGCATTCCGAAGCCGATATCCGCCTGGCCCAAGTATTGGTGGATCAACTGCGGCAGGCACCGATCCACGACGGTTTCCTGCCCTACGCCCGCCGCCCAGGGCTGCTTGGCGTTCTGGAAGGTATGCAGGCCGACCCCGGCGATAACCGCCCGCTGGCGCAATGGGCTGAACAGGTGCATGTGAGCGAACGCACCCTGGCGCGCCAGTTTGTGCGCGAGTTGGGCATGAGCTTCGGTGAATGGCGCCAGCGTCTGCGCTACCTGGCGGCCATCGAAGCCCTCGACAGCGAACGCAGCGTGCAGCAGGTGGCGTTCGACCTCGGCTACAGCACCGCCTCGGCGTTTATCGCGATGTTCCAGCGCCATGCCGGCTGCACGCCGGAGCAGTACCGCCGGACGAATATTCGCTGTGGATGAAGATGTAACAGGCTTTGACTACACTGCGGATAGGCCATGCCCATCGGCGTGGTAACAGGGAGAAAACTCCATGAAGATGCTGCGTATTCCGTTATTGATGATGGGCTTGCTGCTGTGTTCCCAAGGCTTTGCCGCCACTGCCCAGCAAAACAAAATGACCACCTGCAATGCTGAGGCCACCACCAAGACGCTCAAGGGCGACGAGCGCAAGGCGTTCATGAAAACCTGCCTGTCGGCCCCGGCTGCCAATGACGCCAAGACCCTGACGCCGCAGCAGCAGAAGATGAAGGATTGCAATGCGTCGGCGAAAACCAAAGCGCTGACCGGCGATGCGCGCAAGACGTTCATGAGCACCTGCCTCAAAGGTTGATCACGATTTCGTAGCTGCTGAAGATTAAATGTGGGAGGGGAGGTGCCCCTCTCACACTTGATCGCATTCACAACCTATCCACTCGCTTGATTCTCTGAAGGCTGGCAGACTGCCCATCCTTTAACGCCGTTCGTTTTTGAGGCTGTATGCCAACGTTTTCTCAGCGTCATGTGTTGTTGCTGGCCAGCTACATCATCATTTTCGGCGGACTGCTGCTGGTGCTGCCGCTGAAATTGCTGCCCAGCTTGCTGGCCGGTTTGTTGGTCTATGAACTGGTCAACATGCTCACCCCCCAACTGCAACGGCTGATCGAAGGCCGCCGCGCGCGCTGGCTGGCAGTGGCGTTGCTCGGGACCCTGATTGTCAGCGTGCTTGCGCTGATCTTCGCCGGCGCCATTAGCTTCCTGCTCCACGAAGCGGAAAATCCCGGGGCTTCCCTCGACAAATTCATGGGCGTGGTCGACCGTGCGCGGGGCCAACTTCCGCCATTCCTCGACGCCTACCTGCCGGCCAGCGCCGCCGAATTCCGTGTGGCCATCGGTGAGTGGCTGAGCAAACACCTGAGCGAGCTGCAACTGGTGGGCAAAGACGCCGCGCACATGTTCGTCACCCTGCTGATCGGCATGGTGCTCGGCGCGATCATCGCCCTGCAGCGCGTGCCTGACCTGACCAAGCGCAAGCCCCTGGCGGCGGCGCTGTTCGACCGCCTGCACCTGCTGGTCCAGGCCTTTCGCAACATCGTCTTCGCTCAGATCAAGATCGCCGCGCTCAACACCGCCTTCACCGCCATATTCCTCGCCGTGGTGCTGCCGCTGTGTGGCATTCACCTGCCGCTGACCAAAACCCTGATCGTGCTGACCTTCCTGCTCGGCCTGCTGCCGGTGATCGGCAACCTGATGTCCAACACCCTGATCACCATCGTCGCGCTGTCGTTGTCGATCTGGGTGGCAGTGGCGGCGTTGGGCTATTTAATCGTGATCCACAAGGTCGAGTACTTCCTCAATGCGCGCATTGTTGGCGGGCAGATCAGTGCCAAGTCGTGGGAATTGCTGCTCGCGATGTTGGTGTTTGAAGCCGCATTCGGTCTGCCGGGCGTGGTGGCGGGGCCGATCTACTATGCGTATCTGAAGAGTGAGCTGAAACTCGGAGGGATGGTTTAAGGCGTGTTGTGCCTGGGTGGGCGCCATCGGGGGCAAGCCCCCTCCAATTTACTGTGTTTACACATATAGATTTGTGAATACAGTCAGTGTGGGAGGGGGCTTGCCCCCGATGAAGTCACCACCGTATTTCAGGTGAAACTCAGCAGCCGTACCGCTTGCTCGCCTCAATCGCCAGACCGCTGCCGATGCTGCCAAAGATATTGCCTTCCACATGCCGCGCATTCGGCAGCATCGCCGAGATGCTGTGGCGCAGCGCCGGAATGCCGCTGGAACCACCGGTAAAGAACACCGTGTCCACTTGCGCCACGGTCACGGAAGCGTCGTTGAGCAGTTGCGTCACGCTGCCGCGCACACGCTCCAGCAGGGCGTCGATGGACGATTCGAACAGCGCCCGGCTCAAGTCGACGCTCAGGCCCGCTTCGATACGGTCCAGCGCCACATGGCGGCTGTCTGCGTGGGTCAGCTGGATCTTGGTTTCTTCCACTTCCATCGCCAGCCAGTGCCCGGCGCGCTGTTCGATCAACTTGAACAGGCGGTCGATGCCGCCGGTGTCTTCGATGTCATAGCGCATGCTGCCCAGGGCCAGCTGGGATTTTTGCGAGTACACCGAGTTGATGGTGTGCCAGGTCGCCAGGTTCATGTGGTGACTGGTGGGCATGTAGGCGCCACTTTTCATACGGCTGCCGTAGCCGAACAGCGGCATCATGCCTTGCAGGCTCAGTTGCTTATCGAAGTCGGTACCGCCGATATGCACGCCGCCGGTGGCGAGGATGTCGTCGTGGCGGTTGTCGTTGTGACGGCGGTCGGGCGACAGGCGCACCAGGGAGAAGTCGGACGTACCCCCGCCGATGTCGACGATCAGCACCAACTCTTCTTTCTCGATGGTGGACTCGTAGTCGAACGCGGCGGCAATTGGTTCGTACTGGAACGAGATGTCCTTGAAGCCGATCTTGCGCGCCACATCCACCAGAGTGTTTTCCGCTTCCTGGTCGGCCATCGGATCGTCATCGACGAAGAACACCGGGCGGCCCAGTACCACTTCTTCGAACTCGCGGCCGGCGTTGGCTTCGGCGCGGCTCTTGAGCTGGCCGATAAACAGTGCCAGCAGGTCGGTGAACGGCATTGCCGTGCCCAGCACGCTGGTGTCGTGCTTGATCAGCTTGGAACCCAGCAGGCTCTTGAGCGAGCGCATCAGGCGGCCTTCGTAGTTTTCCAGGTACTCGTGCAGCGCCAGGCGACCGTATACCGGACGGCGCTCCTCGAAGTTGAAGAACACCACCGACGGCAGGGTGATCTTGTCGTCCTCCAGCGCGATAAGCGTCTCCTCGCCGGGGCGGATCCAGCCGACGGTGGAGTTGGACGTGCCAAAGTCGATACCACAAGCACGGGCTGGGGATGGGTTTTTCATGTCTATCGGGTTCCGGTCGAAAAACGGCCGCGCAGTGTATGCCAGTCGAAGGCGGATGCGTAGGCCGACCATCCGTTAAATCGTGCTTGAAAGTGTGGGATTTGCCCCCACATCTGGTGCATACGGCAAGTGCCGATAAAACTCTGACGTACCCCCAGGCCACAAGACTCAACAGGTGCAAAGCAGCGCACGTTGTGCCCAGGGCTGTGCGATCTCGATGAAGGATGGTGAACCGCCGATGGATTTCAAAGACTACTACAAGATATTGGGTGTCGAGCCGAGCGCCGATGACAAGGAAATCAAGGCCGCCTATCGCAAACTCGCGCGTAAATATCACCCCGATGTGAGCAAGGAAAAAGACGCCGAAGCCAAGTTCAAGGACGCGTCCGAAGCCTATGAAGCGCTCAAGAGCGCCGATAAGCGCGCCGAATACGATGAACTGCGCAAATACGGCCAGCACGGCCAGCCGTTCCAGGGGCCGCCGGGCTGGCAGAGCCGTGGCGGCTTTGGCGGTGGCGGGCAGGGCGAGGACTTTTCGGACTTCTTCAGTTCGATCTTCGGTAACCGTGGCGATGCTTTCGGCGGCGGCCAGCGCCGTCCGGCCGGGCGCAAAGGCCAGGATGTCGAGATGCAACTGACGGTGTCGCTTGAAGAAACGCTGTCCACCGAGTCCAAGCAGATCAGCTTCCAGGTGCCGCAATACGACGCCTCGGGCCGGCATGTGAGCAACACCACCAAGAGCCTGAACGTGAAGATCCCCGCCGGTGTGACCGACGGCGAGCGCATCCGCCTCAAGGCTCAGGGCGCGCCGGGCATCGGCGGTGGGGCCAACGGCGATCTGTACCTGATCATCAAGTTTGCGCCCCACAGCAAGTTTGAAGTGGATGGCGAAAACCTGATCATCAACCTGCCGCTGGCGCCGTGGGAACTGGCGCTGGGCACTGAAGTGGCCGTACCGACGCTGACCGGCAAGATCAACCTCAAGGTGCCGGCGGGCAGCCAGAACGGCCAGCGCATGCGCGCCAAGGGCCACGGCTTGCTGAACAAGGCGGGCCAGCGCGGTTACCTGTTCGTGCAGCTCAAGGCTGTGATGCCCAAAGCTGCAGACGACGAGGTCAAGGCCTTGTGGCAGGCGCTGGCGGAGAAAGCCGCGTTCAACCCGCGCGAACAGTTCTGAACTGACGCAAAAGCGCCAAATGGCACAACTATATGTGCCTTTTGGCGCAAGGGCGTTCGATAGGCTGAGGGCTTAATTCCTGGCCACGGATGAGCCCAAATGCCAAACATACCTTCACCCGCTTCTTCCTCGCCCGGCTATAGCGGAGTGCATTACGACTTCCTGAAAAGCCGCGTCCCTTCCTGGTTTCTGCAGGCGCCCAAGCAGCGCCAGCAAGAGTTGGCCGACCACTCGCTGCAACTGCCGGATTGGTACCTGAAAGCCGACTCGGCAGGTCGAGCCAGCCTCGCGGTCGCTCACACCCGCTTCCGCGCCGCTCAGCGCGACCTCGAAGACAACCTTGCCCGCATTGACGACGTGCTCGATTTCGCCGAACCGCTGCTTAAAGCGCAGATTCAGCAACGTTTCAACCTGGACCTGGATGTCAGGCAGGTGTACTTCGCCCGCAAGTACACCCCCGGAAAAGAGCAAGCTGCCTTTGGTGGATTTTTTACCGTCGATCAAACCAGCAGTCCGGATGCCAATTACCGTTATCGCGGCGTAACACTGCTTGAAGCCGCCCTGGCTAACTTCGAGCCTTCTGAAGAACAACCCTTGAGTTGCCGCGATTGCTCGATCATCACTCGATTCAGCGCGTTCGAAGGGGAGGTGATCCCGGGGTTCGACGTTCTAGAGGGTCAGGCCGTGGCCATCCTGCCTCACGAGTTTGCCCAGCTGTGTCGCTCGCTGAACGTGGGTAAGTTGTATCAGGAGCATCTCAAGGCGGTGCTTGAGCCGCAGGATCAAACCCAGCGCACCGCATTGGAGAACCAATTGCATGCGCATCAACGCCAGCAATTTACCCTGAGTCTCGATATTGCCAGCCGGCAACGGTTGGCTGACGCCAACGGGAGAGCGGGTGTGAGTGCCAGCGCACGGCGGATGCTCGATCAGGTGCTCAGCGGCTCGCGCAACGCTTACCTCGATGGCAGCCCGGTCACGTTTGCGGCGTTGAAAATCTTCGGCATTGTGCTCGTCGGGCCATTGCTGATCGGGCCAGAGCGCCTGAGCAGTGTCGATGCCGAGCGTGTGGTGGTGTATATCCCCAACGATCCGCAGCAGCCGATACGCGAATATGCCTCCGGCGACGCGTTCATGGCCGATTTGAGAGCGCGTCTGCACAGCATCGCCTACCGCCGTTTCTTCAGCCAGTTCATCCCCGTGCAGCATCAAGGTGAGTTCTTTCAGCAACTCAACAAGCTCTATCAACCAAAGGAAAGCGACGACACGCAGACGGATTTCGTACTGCAAGCCGAGCCCGCCAGATTGCCGATCGAAGCGTTCGAGATCACCGGCGACGTGTGGATCGAACAGCGTCAGGCCCATATGCGCAAGCTGCTCAGCGATGCCAGGGCGGTGGCCGTGCCCACCGGCGACGAGGACGCGCAGGCGCGGGCCAGGCGCATGGCAGGTTTCCTGGACGCGGTGCTCAATGTATTCAACCTGGCGGCGTTTGTGGTGCCGGGGCTTGGACCGATCATGCTGGCGGTGGGCGCTGGGCAGATGATGACTGACGTGTTCCATGGCATCGAGGCGTATGAACAGGGTGAAATCAAAGAGATGTGGCGCTGCTTTTCCTCGGTAGCGCTCAATGCCGCATTTTTTGCCGCGGGCGCTGCGGTATTGCCGCATGTTCAATGGTCGGGCCAGGTCGAAAGCCTGAGAAACGTACGCCTGCCCACAGGCGGGAAGACCCTTTGGCGTCCACGACTCGACGGTTATGAACTACCGGATTACGAGCCGCAGGGGCAAGCAGACGAGCACGGCGTGTATCGCCAGAATGGACAATCTGTGCTCGCTATTGAGGGCAAGCATTACCGTATTGTCGAGGACGCCACCACCGGGCATTACCGTATCCAGCACCCGACGCGAGCAGAGGCCTACCAGCCGTTGCTGCGCCACAACAACCAGGGCGGGTGGCTGCATGAGGCCGACCGGCCCCAGGAGTGGACAGGGGCGACGCTGATGCGGCGCATCGGCCCTGCGATGGAGGGCTTCAGCGACGAGGAGCTTGAGCAGATCCGTGAGGTCAGCGATGTCCATGAGGATCAGTTGCGCCGAATCCACGCGCAGAGTGAGCCGGTGCCGGCGGTGTTGCTGGACACCGCGCAGCAATTTCGCGCCTACGGGCAGGCGAAGGAACTCAACCGGCAGATCACCGCTGGACGTCTCTCTGCCGAGTTGACCGGTTATGCCGCCAGCCTGGTCACAGAGCTTGCCCATTGGCCGGCCAGCACGGGTATTGACGTGTTGGGAGAGGACGGGCTCGACACTTCGGCGGTGCGCTATGGCAACCGGCTGGCGACGGGGCGGGACCTGATCCGGATCAGCCGTGCCGAGCTGATGCAGGGCCAGCTGTCCAGGCGCATTGTCGAGCACCTCAGCCACGAACAGTTAACGCCACTGTTGGGTGAGCGTATAGGGCTCGACACCCCGTCGCGTGCGGCGGAATTGACTCGCCGCCTGGCGGAGTATGCGGCCACCCAGCACACCCGGCTGTTCAAAAGCCTGTACAGCGAGCGCCTTGCGCCTAAAAGCCCCGCCGTGCAGGTTTTGCAGCGCGACTTCAAGCGCTTGCCGAGCCTGATCGCTCAGGAACTGCTGGACTCGGCTTCCCCCAAAGAGCTGGAATTCATCACTGCCAAGGGGCGACTCCCCTTACGGCTGGCCGAAGAGGCGCGCAAGCTGCAGGCGCAGATGCGTCTGTTGCACGCTTATGAAGGGTTGTATCTGGAGCGGTTGGACAACCCGGATACCGAAACCCTGGTGCTGCACTCCCTGGAAAACCTGCCCGGCTGGCATGACAACATCCGGCTTGAAGTGCGCGAGGGTTCGTTCGATGGCAGCTTGCGCGCGGTGTTTGGCGCCGAGGATGCAGGCCAGCGCAAAGTGCTGGCGCGTGTGGCTGATGGGCTTTATCAACCCTTCGATGAAGAGGGCAATGAACTACACGGTACCGACAGCTTGTATAGAGCGTTGCAGCACGCCTTGCCCGATGCCCATCGCAATGCGATTAGCCTGCCCCATGTCGGCCAAGGTGATCAGTTGCATGCGTTGGTCATTCAGCGGGCGCTGCCACGGGATGCCTTAAGCAACGCCTTGCGCATTGCGCCGCGGAACAAGCCGTTCTTCAGGTTCCCGCAGCGCGCACCGAGCGGCCAGCCGGGCTATCCGTTGAGCGGACGCGGGGTGGGCGGAGTTGAGGGCACTTTCCGTCGTCGGCTGCGAACGCTTTACCCCAGTTTGACGGAGGAGCAGGTTGAGGCCTTTCTGCAGGACCGCAGCCTCACCGACGACGCCTGGCTGCGTGCGTTGGAGCGTGATTTCGCAGACCTTGAAGCGACGTTTTACAACTGGCTTTTGGAGGGGCCGAAAACGCCGTCGATTTTGCGCGCACGGTATCGGATTGTGGATGCCATCATGAACGCCTGGAGAATGACCGGCGAGCTGGACATCGATCCCCTCGGTAACGTGCTAGGGCAGCGGATCAAACTGCGAGGCGGCGCTCGCGACCAGCAGCGGATGCTCGGGGCGCAGCTGGCAACCCTGCCAGAGCTGCCAGGCAACTTCGATCATGTCACCAACCTGCAGGTGACCCGGTGCGACCTGACCGACCAGGGCGCTCGTTTTCTGTCGGCGTTCCGCAGGGTTCGGCTGTTGGATCTGAGCGAAAATCGTTTGACTGTCCTGCCGCCCGCCCTTGCGAACATGCCGTTCATGGAAGGGCTGGACCTGGCCGATAACGCCTTGGTTCTGACGGCAGAGACCGCGCAGCACATCAACAATATGACCCGACTGATTTCGCTGACGCTGGCCGGTAACCCCATCGGTGAGTGGTTGAACCTCAAGCGTCTGCGTTTTCTGCAATGGCTGGAACTGGCGGGCTGCGGTTTGAAGGCACTGCCGGCGGGCCTTTTCGCCCACCCCAGGCCGCGAGGTTTTGTTCTGGACCTGACCGGCAATCCAATCACTGAAATGCCTGATGTGGCGCCGGGCTCGGACAGGGCAGAGACCATCGCCAGAATCGTGGTGACCCGTGAGTTGTTGGCGCCTGAGGCACTCGATCGGCTCAAGCTCTATATAGAGTCCATCGGGATGGATGCCGGGCGACGTTTTCCCCCCAGGGGCGTGCAGGACAGCGCCCATTGGATGGCCGGCCTGACGCAACAGGAGTGGGTGGTGAAAGCCCGCTACTGGGACGCGGTCGAGGAGCTCGAAGGCAGCGAGCCGTTTTTCAATGAACTGCGCAAACTGAACGAATCTTCCGATGCGGGAACGCCTGAATACAGGAACGATTTGACAGCCAAGGTGTGGCGCATGATCGAGGCCATGCATGAAGACAGTGTGCTGTGTGACACCTTGTTCAAAATGGCCGCTGCACCCACCACGTGTGTCGACGCCGGGGCCCAGTTGTTCAATGCCATGGGCGGGGAGGTGCTGGTGTCCCAAGCCAACGCAATTCCCAATGTCGAGCTGAAAAAAATCGAACTGCTGGACCTGGCCAGGGGGCGCGCAAGGCTCCATGAGTTGGGCCGGATCGCTCAAGCGAGAGTCAACGAACTGCTCGCGCAGGGTCGCAATTTTCCTCAATATGACGCGCAGGGTGAGTTGGTGCGGCAGTACGACGCCCAGGGAAATGCGCTGCGCAGCATCGACGAAGTCGAGATATACCTGGCCTATGCCACACGGCTGGCCGGGCGTCTGGATTTACCCTGGCAGTCCAAGAGCATGATGTTCAACGAGCCGGATGTCACAAGCGCGATGGTGGACGAGGCTTACCTGCGTGTGCGGGCGCTGGAGGAAGGCGACCAGTTACGCAACCAGATCGTGGAGGAATCCTTTTGGGCCAACTTCGTCGAGTCGTTGAACCCCGAACCCTTCAAGGTGCTGCAGGTCAGGGGCGATGACTTGATCAGTTTGCAGGTCGCTCAACAGGAATGGGCGAATGACGGCGATCTTTCGCCGCAGCAAAAGCAAGCGCTGCGCGAGACGATCGATACCACGGTGCTGGCGCTGGGCAAATCGTCGGTGAACTCCGTGCCGGGGTACGTGATGAGTGACGAGGAGTATTTCTCCGACATCAGCGCCGTGCAAAAGGAGCGCTTGCAACTGCTCTACACCATGACCGATCAAATCATGGGCCGCAGCCCGCAACCCGCTCAGGGCAGCGAAGCTTGAGCCCATGCGCGGGTGATGATTCAGAACAGGAAGTAACGCTGTGCCATCGGCAGCACGTCCGCCGGTTCGCACCACAGCAGCACACCATCGGCCTTGACCTGATAGGTCTGCGGATCCACTTCGATTTCCGGTAGGTAATCGTTGTGGATCAGGTCGGTTTTTTGCACGTCGCGACAGCCCTTAACCACCGCGATCTGCTTCTTCAAACCCAGGGCGTCGGGCAATCCGGCGTCCAGCGCGGCCTGGCTGATAAAGGTCAGGCTGGTGGCGTGCAACGAGCTGCCAAAGCTGGCGAACATCGGGCGGTAGTGCACGGGTTGCGGGGTGGGGATTGACGCGTTGGCGTCGCCCATCAGGCTGGAGGCAATTGCGCCGCCCTTGAGAATCAGGGTCGGCTTGATGCCAAAGAACGCCGGCCGCCACAGCACCAGGTCAGCCCATTTCCCCACCTCGATGGAACCGACGATATGGCTGATGCCATGGGTGATCGCCGGGTTGATGGTGTACTTGGCGATGTACCGTTTGGCGCGGAAATTGTCGTTGCCGGCGCCATCGCCCGGCAGCGGGCCGCGCTGTTTTTTCATCTTGTCGGCGGTTTGCCAGGTGCGCGTGATCACTTCGCCCACGCGGCCCATGGCCTGGCTGTCGGAGCTGATCATCGAGAACGCGCCGAGGTCGTGCAGGATGTCTTCGGCGGCGATGGTCTCGCGGCGGATGCGGCTTTCAGCGAAGGCCACGTCTTCGGCAATGCTCGGGTCCAGGTGATGGCAGACCATCAACATGTCCAGGTGCTCATCGATGGTATTGCGCGTGAACGGCCGCGTTGGGTTGGTCGAACTTGGCAGTACGTTGGGGAAGCCGCAGGCCTTGATGATGTCCGGCGCATGGCCGCCACCGGCACCTTCGGTGTGGTAGGTGTGGATGGTGCGGCCCTTGAGCGCGGCGAGGGTGGTTTCAACAAAGCCGGATTCGTTGAGGGTGTCGCTGTGGATCGCCACCTGCACGTCGTACTGGTCGGCGACGCTCAGGCAGTTGTCGATGCTGGCCGGGGTGGTGCCCCAATCTTCATGCAGCTTCAAACCGATGGCGCCGGCCTTGACCTGTTCGATCAACGGCTCCGGCAAGCTGGCGTTGCCCTTGCCGGTAAAACCGATGTTCATCGGGAATGAATCACTGGCCTGAAGCATGCGTGCCAGGTGCCACGGGCCCGACGTGCAGGTGGTGGCGTTGGTGCCGGTGGCCGGGCCGGTGCCGCCGCCGATCATGGTGGTGACGCCGCTGGTCAGCGCCTCCTCGATCTGTTGCGGGCAAATGAAATGCACGTGGGAGTCAATGCCGCCGGCGGTGAGGATCATGCCTTCACCGGCGATCACTTCGGTGCTGGCGCCGATGGCCATGGTCACGCCGGGCTGGATGTCCGGGTTGCCGGCCTTGCCGATGGCGTGGATACGACCGTTCTTCAGGCCGACATCGGCTTTGACGATGCCCCAGTGATCGATGATCAGCGCGTTGGTGATCAGGGTGTCCACCACTTCATGGGCGAGCAACTGACTCTGGCCCTGGCCGTCGCGGATCACTTTGCCGCCGCCGAATTTGACTTCTTCGCCGTAGACGGTGAAGTCCTGTTCGACTTCGACGAACAGCTCGGTGTCGGCCAGGCGGACCTTGTCACCGACGGTGGGGCCGTACATGTCGGCGTAGGCTTGGCGGCTGATTTTCATGTGTGTGCCCTGAAGATGTGTGTTGAATGTGAAATCGCTATCGGGGGCAAGCCCCCTCCCACCTTTGATGTGTGAACGCATTCAAATGTGGGAGGGGGCTTGCCCCCGATGAGGCCCTAAAGATCGCCCATGACCCGCCCGGCAAACCCGAATACCCGCCGTCCGCCGCTCAAATCGACCAACTCGATCTCACGGCTCTGCCCCGGCTCAAACCGTACCGCCGTGCCCGCCGGAATATTCAGGCGCATGCCGCGGCTTGCCGCACGGTCAAACGTCAGCGCGTCATTGGTTTCGAAAAAGTGATAGTGCGAGCCCACCTGGATCGGCCGGTCGCCGCTGTTGGCCACGCTGAGCGTGATGGTGCGACGGCCGACGTTGAGTTCGATCTCGCCGGGCTGGATCTGATATTCGCCAGGAATCATGCAGGTTGCCCCAGGGTCTTGAAGTAGATGGCGGTCGGGCTGTAGCGCCCGTCCGGGCTTTGGCAGTAATCGGGCAGTTCGCCGATCTTGGTGTAGCGCAGCGCCTGGTAGAACGCTTCGGCCCCGGAGCCGGCTTCGGTGTCCAGGTACAGCAGGCCGCGCTTGTGCTGGCGTGCGGCAAGTTCCAGGGTGTGCATCAGTTGTTGGCCGAGGCCGTGGCGGCGCGCACTGCTGTGCACCAGCAGCTTTTGCACCTCGGCGCGGTTCAGGCCATTGGCTTTCTGGCACAGCGCCAATTGCACGCTGGCCTGCACCTGTTCGTCGCGCACCACCACCCACAGCAGCAGGCTGGCGTCTTCGATGCTCGACTGAACGCCGCGCAGATACTCGCGGGCCTGGGCTTCATCGAAGTCGGCCATAAAACCCACCGATGCACCGTGCTTGACCGCGTCCAGCAACAGCTCAATCAGGCCCTCGCGGTAATGGGCAAAACTCTCTGCATTGACTCGACGCAGTTGCGCAGCGCTCATCGATCACTCCTTGGGCGGTTCGGCGCCCGGGTTCAAGGCCAGTTGCATAAAGGTCAGGTCGAGCCAGCGACCAAATTTGATACCCACCTGCGGCATTTGCCCGGTGGTGATAAACCCCAGGCGCTCATGCAGGCGGATCGAAGCCTGGTTGCCGCTTTCGATGGCGGCGACCATCACGTACTTGCCGCCTATGCGCGCGCGTTCGATCAAGGCCGCCATCAACTGCGGGCCAAGGCCTTTGCCACGCTGGTCGTTACGCACATACACCGAGTGCTCGACGCTGTAGCGAAAGCCTTCGAAAGGGCGCCAGTCGCCAAACGAGGCGTAGCCGGTGACTTCATCGTGCTCGACCGATACCAGGATCGGATACGCCTGGGCCTGACGCGCGTTAAACCATGCCAAGCGGTTGGCCAGGTCTACCGGTTGTTCGTTCCAGATCGCCGTGGTGTTGCGTACCGCATCGTTGTAGATGTCGCGGATGGCTGGCAGGTCGCTTTCAATTGCATCACGAATCATGACCGGGCCTCAGGCGATGGGTTGGTGGACGGTGACCAGTTTGGTGCCGTCCGGGAAGGTCGCTTCCACCTGGATATCCGGGATCATTTCCGGGATGCCTTCCATCACCTGTTCACGGCTGAGCAGGGTGGTGCCGTAGTGCATCAAGTCGGCAACGGTGCGGCCATCGCGGGCGCCTTCCATCAAGGCGGCGGAGATATAGGCGATGGTTTCCGGGTAGTTGAGCTTCACCCCGCGCGCCAGGCGGCGTTCGGCCACTAAGCCTGCGGTGAAGATCAGCAGTTTGTCTTTTTCCCGTGGGGTCAGGTCCATGGTTCAAGGTCCTTCAAACATCATTCATAAAAACACCGCAGATCCTCTGTGGGAGGGGGCTTGCCCCCGATGGGGAATGCCAGGCAATACATCTGTCACTGACCCACCGCTATCGGGAGCAAGCCCCCTCCCACATGTTGATCTTCATGTGCTCCAGATTCGTGGTGCGACCGCCTCTCGCCCAAACAGAGCGGGACGTAACAATTTCCATAAATCAATCAACCATCCCCGCGCCAGCAGCGCTTCACTGGCCAGGCAGCGGGCGACCAGCAAGCCGGGTAATTGGGTCAGGTCGCCGCGTACTGCATTCGGCAGAGCGCGGCATTGCTCAAGCAATTCAGGGGTGATTTCGCCAGTCACCAACAGGGTGGCAAATACCGGCTGCCCGTCCAGGCCGATAGGCGAGTCGAGCAACCCATCGGCGCCGACAATGCGCTGGCGTTCATGCCAGAGCAACTGGCCGTCGCGGCGGATATCCAGGTGCGATTGAAAGTGCCCCAAGTCGAAGCGCTCGCCACTGGCCGGACGGCCCAGGGCGATCACGTCCCAGTAGAACAATCGGGCATCGCCTTGCAGGTCGATGCGCGTGGTGAGTTCGGCCTGGGCGGCGCTGAATACGATGGTTTCCTGGGGCAGCCATTCCAGGGTGGCGCCGGCTTCGACAGTCAGTTCGAGTTGCTGGAAGGCCGGGCCGCTGGCGCGGTACCACTTGGCCGCGCCGGGGCTGGTCAATTGGGCCCAGGCACCCTCGGCGACGTGGGCGCTGATGTCCAGGCGATCCCCACCGGCAATCCCGCCGGGCGGGTGCACGATGATGTGCTGGCACACCTCGGGGCCTTCGGCATACAGGTGCTTTTGCACCCGCAGCGGGCCGAGGTGGCGGCGCATCACCGGGCGCGTGGTGTCGCCGAAACGCGCATAGCCGAGTTCCAGCTCGGCGTGCCAGCTGGGGGTGAACAGGGCAGGGGTAACGGGCAGGTTCATGTCTTTATGCTTATCGTTAGGACGCTACAGATTAGATGGTTACGAGACCGCGTACACCCTCGCTTTCCATATTTTCTCCACGGCCCTGCTGCACGATTTCGCCCCGTGACATCACCAGGTACTGGTCGGCCAGTTCAGCGGCGAAGTCGTAGAACTGTTCCACCAACAGAATCGCCATATCGCCCTGCGCTGCGAGCTTTTTGATCACGGCGCCGATCTCTTTGATCACCGACGGTTGGATGCCTTCGGTGGGCTCATCGAGAATCAACAGGCGCGGGCGGCTGGCGAGGGCTCTCCCGATAGCAAGCTGTTGCTGCTGGCCGCCGGATAAGTCACCGCCGCGCCGATGCTTCATTTGCAGTAATACCGGGAACAGTTCGTAGATAAACGCCGGCACTTCCTTGGCCTCGGAACCCGGGAAGCGCGACAGGCCCATCAACAAGTTTTCTTCCACCGTCAGCCGCCCGAAAATCTCCCGGCCTTGAGGCACGTAGGCGATACCGGCGTGCACGCGCTGGTGCGGTTTGAAACCGGTGATGGCCTTGCCTTCCCAGTTCACCGCACCCTCTTTGGCGGGCAGCAGTCCCATCAAACACTTGAGCAGGGTGGTCTTGCCCACGCCATTACGGCCGAGCAGGCAGGTGACTTCGCCGATCTTCACGTCAAACGAGAGCCCGCGCAGGATGTGGCTACCGCCGTAATACTGGTGCAGCTTGTCGACTTGCAGCATGTTCAACCCCTCCTCAAATCGTGCCGGTGGCTGGCTTTTATGGTGAATCGACTTTTGTGGTGAATCGACTTTTGTGGTGAGCCGACTTTTATGGTTAGCTGGCTTTTATGGTGAACCGACTTTTGTGGTGAGCGGGCTTTTTGTGGTGAGCGGGCTTTTTGTGGTGAGCGGGCTTGCCCCGCGCTGGGCCGCGAAGCGGCCCCTTTCCCATTCACCGCGTTCTATCAGGTAAAACTCATTGCCTGGTTTTGGGGCCGCTTCGCGACCCAGCGCGGGGCAAGCCCGCTCACCACATAGTCCTGCTCAGCAAATAGTCCTGCTAACCACAAAGTCCTACTCAGCACATAGTCAGTCCTGCTCACCACAAAGTCCTACTCAGCACACATTTTCGCATCCACCTGAAGCTGTTCAGCGACCGAGATAAACCTCGATCACCCGCTCATTTTCCTGCACCTGTTCCAGCGACCCTTCGGCCAGCACACTGCCCTGGTGCAACACCGTCACATGGTCGGCAATCGAGCCGACAAAGCCCATGTCGTGCTCCACCACCATCAACGAATGCTTGCCCGCCAGGCGCTTGAACAGTTCGGCAGTAAATTCGGTTTCGGCGTCGGTCATGCCCGCCACCGGTTCGTCCAGCAGCAACAGTTGCGGGTCTTGCATCAGCAGCATGCCGATTTCCAGGAACTGCTTCTGGCCGTGGGACAACAATCCGGCGGGGCGATGCACCGAGGCAGTGAGGCGGATGGTATCGAGCACTTCATCAATCCGGTCTTTCTGCTCGCCACTCAAGCGTGCACGCAAGCTGGCCCACACCGACTTGTCGGTCTTCTGCGCCAGCTCCAGGTTTTCGAACACGCTCAAGGCTTCGAACACCGTTGGCTTCTGGAACTTGCGGCCGATACCGGCCTGGGCGATTTGCACTTCGCTCATGCTGGTCAGGTCCAGGGTTTCGCCGAACCAGGCATTGCCATGGCTGGGCCGGGTCTTGCCGGTGATCACGTCCATCATCGTGGTCTTGCCCGCGCCGTTGGGGCCGATGATGCAGCGCAGTTCACCGACGCCGATGTAGAGATTCAAGTCGTTGAGGGCCTTGAAACCATCGAAGCTGACGCTGATGTCTTCCAGGGTCAGGATGGTGCCATGGCGGGTGTTGAGGCCCTTGCCCGCGGCCTGGCCGATGCCGATGGCATCGCGGCCGCTGCCCGCGTCAAAAATAGGTTCGAGCATGACGTTCCTCATTTCTTCAGCAAGCCGATAACGCCCTTGGGCAGGTACAGGGTGACGATGATGAACAGCGCCCCGAGGAAGAACAGCCAGTATTCCGGAAAGGCCACGGTGAACCAGCTCTTCATGCCATTGACCACACCGGCGCCGAGCAGCGGGCCGATCAAGGTGCCGCGCCCGCCCAAGGCCACCCACACGGCGGCTTCGATGGAGTTGGTCGGCGACATTTCACTCGGGTTGATGATGCCCACTTGTGGCACGTACAAGGCGCCGGCCAAACCGCACAGCACCGCACTCAACACCCACACAAACAGCTTGAAACCACGCGGGTCGTAGCCACAGAACATCAGGCGGTTCTCCGCGTCGCGCAGGGCGGTCAGCACCCGGCCGAACTTGCTCTGGGCCAGGCGCCAGCCGATGTACAGGCTGGCGACCAACAGCAGCACCGTGGCCAGGAACAACGCTGCCCGTGTGCCCGGCTCGGTAATGCCAAAACCCAAGATGCTGCGAAAGTTGGTAAAGCCGTTATTGCCGCCGAACCCGGTTTCGTTGCGAAAGAACAACAGCATCCCGGCGAAGGTCAGGGCCTGGGTCATGATCGAGAAATACACGCCCTTGATCCGCGAACGGAAGGCGAAGAAACCGAACACCAAAGCGAGCACACCCGGCGCCAATACCACCAGGCACAGCGCCCAGAGGAAGTGATCGGTGCCAGCCCAATACCAGGGCAATTCGGTCCACGACAGGAAGGTCATGAACGCCGGCAGCTCATCGCCGGACGCCTGGCGCATCAGGTACATGCCCATTGCATAACCGCCGAGGGCGAAGAACAAACCGTGACCGAGGGACAGCATCCCGGCGTAACCCCACACCAGATCCAGGGCCAGGGCGACGATGGCGTAGCAGAGGATCTTGCCCACCAGCGTCAGGGTGTAGGCCGAGACATGCAGCGGGTTTTCCGGCGAGAGCAGCGAGCACAGCGGCAAGGCCAGCAGCAGGATCAGGATGATCACACCGGTGGCAATCGTCGCCTTGGGGCCGGCCTTTTGCGCGGCCGTAAGCATCAATGGCTGGTTCATCAGTCGATCACCCGTCCTTTCAGTGCGAAGAGTCCTTGCGGGCGTTTCTGGATAAACAGAATGATCAGCGCGAGGATCAGGATCTTGCCGAGCACGGCGCCGATCTGCGGTTCCAGAATCTTGTTGGCGATACCCAGGCCGAAGGCCGCCGTGACGCTACCGGCCAACTGGCCGACACCGCCCAATACCACCACCAGGAACGAGTCGATGATGTAGCTCTGGCCCAAGTCCGGGCCAACGTTGCCGATCTGGCTCAGCGCGACGCCGCCTAACCCGGCGATGCCCGAGCCCAGGCCAAAGGCGAGCATGTCCACGCGCCCGGTGGGCACGCCGCAGCAGGCGGCCATGTTGCGGTTCTGGGTGACGGCGCGCACGTTGAGGCCCAGGCGCGTCTTGTTCAGCAGCAGCCAAGTGAGCACAACGACAAACAGTGCGAAGGCGATGATCACGATGCGGTTGTAAGGCAGCACCAGGTTGGGCAGCACTTGGATACCGCCGGACAACCATTCAGGGTTGGCCACTTCGACGTTCTGCGCGCCGAACACCAGGCGCACGGCCTGGATCAGCATCAGGCTGATGCCCCAGGTGGCGAGCAGGGTTTCCAATGGCCGGCCGTACAGGTGACGAATCACCGTGCGCTCGAGGGCCATGCCGATCGCGGCGGTGACGAAAAACGCCACCGGCAGCGCGATCAGCGGGTAGAACTCGATGGCCGCAGGCACGTAGCGCTGCATCAGCAGTTGCACCACGTAGGTGGAATAGGCGCCGAGCATCAGCATCTCGCCGTGGGCCATGTTGATCACGCCGAGCAGGCCGAAGGTGATCGCCAGCCCCAGGGCCGCGAGCAGCAGGATCGAGCCCAGGGACATGCCGCTGAAGGCCTGGCCGAGGATTTCGCCAAACATCAATTTGCGTTTGACCTGGGCCAGGCTGGTTTCGGCGGCGGTGTGCACGGCGGCATCGGTTTCGACGCCAGGTGCGAGCAAGGCTTCAAGGCGCGTGCGGGCCAGCGGGTCGCCGGTGCTGCCGAGCAAGCGCACGGCAGCCAGGCGCACGGCCGGGTCGGTGTCGACCAGTTGCAGGTTGGCCAGGGCCAGGCTCAGGGCAGTGTGCACGCCTTCGTCGGTTTCGGCGGCAACTTGCTGGTCGAGGAATTTGAGCTGCGCAGGTTGCGCGGTTTTTTGCAGCGTTTGCGCAGCCGCCAAGCGCACCTTGGGGTCGGCGGCGAGCAGTTGCTGGCTGGCTTGCACGTTATCGATCAAGCCGCGCAGGCGGTTGTTCAGGCGCACGGTTTTGGTTTCGCCATTGACTGTAATCTGACCTTGTTGCAGGGCGTCCACCAACTCGATGCGCGCCGGGTCAGGCTTTGCAGCCCAGTCCTGGAGGAGCTTGGCTTGTTGCGTCGGGTTGGCGGCCTGGAAGTCTTCGGCGTCGCTGGCGTGTGCGGCCAGGGGCAGCAACAGCAGCAGCATCAGGAAGTAGCGTGTGAGGGCAGTGGGCATAAACAAATGTCCTGATCATGCGTGGACAGTGTGGGAGGGGGCTTGCCCCCGATAGCAGAGTGTCAGGTGATACTTCTGTCACTGACTCACCGCCATCGGGGGCAAGCCCCCTCCCACATTTGACTTGTGGTAGGGCTTTAGTTGCTCTTCACAGCGTGATCCGGTTTTTTGTCATTGCCAGGAATGTACGGGCTCCACGGCTGGGCGCGGATCGGCTCCTGGGTCTGCCACACCACCGAGAACTGCCCGTCCGCCTGGATCTCACCGATCATCACCGGCTTGTGCAGGTGGTGGTTGGTCTTATCCATGGTCAGGGTAAAGCCGGACGGCGCGGCGAAGGTCTGGCCGGCCAGGGCTTCACGTACTTTGTCGACGTCGGTGGACTTGGCTTTCTCTGCTGCCTGGGCCCACATATGGATGCCCACATAGGTGGCTTCCATCGGGTCGTTTGTCACGGCTTTGTCCGCGCCCGGCAGGTTGTGTTTCTTGGCGTAGGCTTTCCAGTCTGCGACGAATTTCTGGTTGACCGGGTTCTCCACCGACTGGAAGTAGTTCCACGCGGCGAGGTTGCCCACCAACGGCTTGGTGTCGATGCCGCGCAGTTCTTCTTCGCCCACGGAGAACGCCACGACCGGTACGTCGGTGGCTTTCAGGCCCTGGTTGGCCAGCTCCTTGTAGAACGGCACGTTGGAGTCGCCATTCACGGTGGAGATCACAGCGGTCTTGCCGCCGGCGGAGAATTTTTTGATGTTGGCAACGATGGTCTGGTAGTCGGCGTGGCCGAACGGGGTGTAGACCTCTTCGATGTCTTTATCTGCTACGCCTTTGGAATGCAGGAACGAGCGCAGGATCTTGTTGGTGGTGCGCGGGTACACGTAGTCGGTGCCCAGCAGGAAGAAGCGCTTGGCGCTGCCGCCTTCTTCGCTCATCAGGTATTCCACCGCCGGGATCGCTTGCTGGTTCGGCGCCGCACCGGTGTAGAACACGTTGGGCGACATCTCTTCACCTTCGTATTGCACCGGGTAGAACAGCAGGCCATTGAGTTCTTCGAACACTGGCAACACCGATTTACGCGACACCGACGTCCAGCAACCGAACACCACCGCGACCTTGTCCTGGGTCAGCAACTGGCGGCCTTTTTCAGCGAACAGCGGCCAGTTCGAGGCTGGGTCCACGACCACCGGTTCAAGCATCTTGCCGTTCACCCCACCCTTTGCGTTGATCTCGTCGATGGTCATCAGCGCCATGTCCTTGAGGGACGTTTCCGAGATGGCCATGGTCCCGGACAGCGAATGCAGGATGCCGACCTTAATGGTCTCGGCGGCCTGGATAGTCCAGGTCATGCCCATGGCGGCAATGGATGCCGACAGGGTGAAAGCCTTGATCAAGCTGCGACGCTTCATGGTGCGGTCTCCATAGGTCAATGTTGTTATGGGGGAGCAATTGCAAGGGCTGTGCCTATCAGTGCCGTCGCGATGCATTCACGCGTGCTTGACGTTTTGCCCAGGATTTCGCGCACCAGATCGGGGCTTTGAGCCGGATGATGTGCGCGCTGGCGCACGCTAACGGTGCGGGCTAACTACTTACCGCTCGACGCCTTCCCAGAGGTACAAGAATGGCCGCCAACACTCAGTCAAAAGGAATGTGTATGGCTATTCGATTATCACGCCAGGAACGCGCTGCCGGTGCCGGGAGGGGAGCGTCGCGCTTGCCGCCGTTAAGCCCGGCGTTTGTGCATGAGGCCGACGCCGCCTACTGGGCCCATCGGAAAATCGGCGACCGCCGTGATCGCGAGTACGGCGGCGTCATCCTGAAAAACCCCGCCGGTAAATACTTCGCCACCGATCCGGTGCCAGGGGATGGCATGCAGTTCGATCTGCTCAACGTTCTGGGCATCAGCGCCGAAGGTTATTACCAGCAACCCAGGGGCTACACCTGCGTCGCCAGTTACCATTCGCACCCGGCCCAGCACGCGTTGATCCGCGAGCGCAATCCGTCGTTCGACGAGCGAATGGCCAAGGCGTTTCTCGGTTTTTTTTCAGGTTCGGACTTCAGCCACGATGTGGATGATCGCGAATTCTTTCCGGCGGCGTATCTATCGGGGCCGGACGGCTCACTGATTCGCTACGCGCCCAGCGGTTCGTCCCCGGAGCGCAGCTTCGCACTGTGGCTGCGGGCGGGAAAACCGGCCGGCAGTCGGGTGGGGGTGTATGGGCCCTTCAATGAGTTTGTGAAAAAGGTCTCCACGCTGGGCGAGCTGAGCCTGATTGTGCCTACTGCACTGTGGGGCGGTTCTTTCGGTAAGGTGCCGGCGAACTGGGTGGTGTTCGAACCCTTCAGTTCCTCCACGTTGACCGAGTTGCCCTTGTTTACCGCCGTCTTCGATCAAGCTACCAAGGCCATTCGCTCGGCCCTCGCCGGCGGTGGTGCTGGCGGCGTGTTGCTCAAGGCTCGCGACAAGGAGGCCTATATCGCCACTGTCGGTAGGACCCTCGACCCTCACCAGCCTTTCTTGCGGCAACTGTTCCCCAGTCGCGAGGGCAAGTTCGCATTGCCCGCCGATTATGGGGTAGCGGGTTTCTACCTGGGGCCAACGCCACCGGCAACCGTGCTCCCCGTCCAGGAGCCAGAGCTCTACCAGGCATTCTTCGCGCCACGGGCGCTGGCGCTCGGCATCTACCAGGCGCACACGCTGGAGACGGTGGATCAAGCCTTGGGCGTGTCGATTTATTACCGTACCCAGGGGCGAGCGTTGCTCAAATACCGCTGCTCCCTGACCAGTGCCGAAGCGGCACTGTTCAAGGTTGAGGCGGATGGCTCTGTCGTGGATGACGGTTTGGACTCCGCGCTGTTGAGCGGCCAGATGAGCCCGCGCGACTTTGTACGGCGGGTGGCGAGCACCGGGCAACTGAGCGTGGAGCAGACCAGCGCATTGTGGAGTGTGGCCGGTGTCGTCGATGAGAACTGGGTGCCGGACAAGACCGTTACACAGCCCACATCTACCACCACGCCGGGCTCCGGCGGCACATCGGTGACGCTGCCCGCATTGAGCCCGGCCTTTATTCATGCCGATGACGCAGCGTTGTGGGCGCACCGGCGTATTGGTGCACGGCGTGATCGTGAGTACGGCGGTGTGATTCTGCGCAACCTGCAAGGGTATTTTTTTGCCACAGAGCCGGTCAGTGGTCAGGGGATTGAGTTTGACATCCGCGACGTCCTCGGCACCCGCGAGGATGGCAGTTTCTTGCCGATTGCCGGTTACCGCCGCGCCGGGCTTTATCATTCCCATCCGGCGGATTACGAACAGGTTGCCAGTGCCAACCCGAAGATGTCCGAGCATCAGGTGAAGGCCTATCTGAATTTCTTTTCTCCATGGGATGCCGCTGGGGATATCACCTATCAGCACAACTTTGCATTGTCTTACCTGTCGGGTCCCGATGATTCTCTGGTGCGCTATCGCCCCAGTGGGTCGTTCGCCGAGGCGCAATACGCCAAGTGGATTTTGGGCAAGGTCAGTGAGGCAGCGTGGGGCACGGATGGCTCGATAGAAGGTCACTTTAAAAAAATGCTCGCGGTGGGTGAGTTGAGCTTTGTCACCAGCAACCCGTTGTGGGGCGGCTCTCGGGGGGGGGTTCCGCAGAGCTGGCAGCCCTATCAGGCGTTCGCTGCGCCAGCGCCGGGGTTGTTGCCGCTGTTGTCCCACGTCTGCGCCACGGTCAGCGATGCCATTCAAGCGGGCGTGGCGCTCGGCACCGGCTCCAGGACGTCCTGGCGCCTTGGGCTGGTGCTCAAGCGCGATGGCAAGGATGAATTCGTCGCGACCCAGGCCCACCTCCTCGACGAGCCACGCTTTTATGTGAGCCACCTGTTATCGACGGATGCGGACGGCAATTACCTGCTGCCGGACGAGCATCACATTGTTGGTTTTTACTGCGACCCTCCTGCCGAACGCGGCCGCGTGGCGGTGAACCAACCCTGGTTGTACCGCAGCTTTTTTCCGCCGTTGGGTTTGGGGAGCGCGGCTCAGCAGGCTGGTCTTATCGCTAACCTGCAGGTGCCGGATCAGCCGCTTGGGCTCTATCAGCAAACCGCAGATGGTGCGCTGTTGAGCTACCGATTTAACTTCTCGCCTGCAGAAGTCGAACGCTTCGGCAGCAGCCCTGAGGCCGATAACGCGCTGCTCACAGGCAGCCTCACACCCCAGGACTATGTCCGGCAGGTCGCGGCCGTCGGTGAGCTGACCGTGCTCGCCACCAACCGAATGTGGGACCGCGCGGGTGTGGTTACCGCAGCGTGGCGACCGTTTACCGATGTCCCGGAGGTAACAGTGGGGCCGGCCTTCATTCAGCCCGATGACGCTGCGCGCTGGGCACACAACCAGATCGGCACACGGCGTGACAAAGAGTATGGCGGGCTCATTCTCAAACGCGGCAACCGCTACTTCGCCACGCATCCGGCCAGCGGTGAGCAGGTGCTGTTCGATTTCAGCACGATCCTGGCAGTGGACGATGAGGGCAACTTTATCGCGCCCCATCCTTACGAGTGCCATGCGCTCTACCATTCCCACCCCGCCGACGAAGGCTCGATAAGACAATTCAACCCCGGTTTCACGGCGGATCAGGTTGAGCTGTTCAACAGTTTTTATTCCAACGCCGACCAGGTGTTTGTCATCACCCATCGTAACTTTGCGCGCGTGCATTACCTGTCTGGGACGGTCAACTCGCTGCTCAAATATGTGAGCAGCGGCTCGGCCGAGGAGACAAGCCTCAAGGCTCAACTGACAGGCACCGAGCCGGTCGTGCCATTCTCCGCGTTCGAAGGCGCTGTGTGGCGGTTGGCGAAAGCCGGCGAGTTACACGTGCTGGTACCCTCGCCCGTGTGGGGCGGTGTACGCGGCAAGGTGCCTCAGGACTGGACCTTGCGCAGTCCAGTCAGCAGCGACGGGGTTGCGCAGGCACAACCGTTCTTCACCCCGATCGTCAGTACCGCGCAAGCGGCGGTGTTGGTGGCCTTGAGCTTTTCGGCGGGTTTGCCCCGGACCGGCTATCAGGGGGTTGTCCTCAAGCACCTGACGGCTTCGACCTATGTCGCCACCGAACCCACGGCCCTGGGCGCTGCGTTGACCGGGCTGTTCCCGGTACGCAACAACGGCCAGCCCCGGCTGCCCTCCAATCACCGCGTGGTGGGCTTCTTTTATTCCCCGGCGCCTTTGGCCGACACGCCGTTACCCGCCACGGAACCTTGGCTGTACAAGCGTTTCGTCAGCCCTCAACTGCTGGTCACGGCGATGAATCAGGCGGCCGCCACGAAGAGCCTGCAGATTGCCGAGATGGGCTTGAAGCTGTTTTTGCACACCGACGACGGGGCGCTGTTGCAATGGCAAGCGCCCGAAGCCAAGGCGGCCACTGAACTGTTCAATGTGGCCATTGACGGCACGGTGACGGATAACGGTAACCAGGCAGCGTTGATGGACGGTTCGTTGTCTCCCCGGGCGTTTGTGCGTCGCGTTATTCGTGCGGGCGAGCTGACGGTACGCCAGACAGGCCAGCTTTGGACCGAGCGAGGGGTGGTGTATGACAGTGAAGTCCTGCCATTGGGTACGGCCAAGCGTGATAGCGTCGATGCAACCTTCCTGAGTGCCGACGATGCCGCGCGGCACGCCCACGAGCGCATCGGCATACGGCGTGATGCGGGGTATGGCGGCTACATCCTGCGGCGTCCCGACCAGCGCTTCACGTTCACCGAACCGGTACGTTTCCAGGGCAATGGCTTTGCCGCAGACTTGCTGCTGTCATCGTCCGACAATGGGTTAGTCGTACCGCCCGCCGAGCATGTCATTTGTGGGCGCTACAGTTCCCATCCACCGCTGTCCCAAGCTGACCTGGAACGTTGGCGCCGCCTGGGTTGGACACTGACCGATCTTGAGATCACCGTCACGATGTTCGCCGATCAGGAAATCCGTTCGGTGATCCAGTCCGGGCTTCCGGCGTACTTGAGCGGAACGCCCAACAACCTGATCTGTTACATCCCCAGCGGCTCACAAAAGGAAGCGTTGGTACTGGCCAATACCCGTCAAACGCCGGGGGTTGATAGCTACCGTCTTCGCCTGGAACGCGGTGCGCTCAAATCGCAAGATATCGTGATCCGCCTGGCGGACGCAGGCGAACTGCGGGTGCTCAGCCATACACGGTTGTGGGGGCCGCGCCTGCGAGTCTATGACGACTGGACGCCAAATTTTGAATACGCCCAGGTAGCCCCGCAAACGCCGTCGTTGAGCGCCATTTTCACCACCCTGGACGCTGCGGCGATCAATGCCCATAAGCGTGGCCATGGGCGCAGCCTGGAGGCTCAGGGGTATACGGCTTACTTGCTCAAGCACCCGCAAAAAAATGAATACGTGGTCAGCGAGCTGGCGCCGCAGGCGTCTGAGGGGCGGTTAAGTAACGCATCGCTCGGCGCGCCTTATCTTGAAGGAGGGGATTTCGCTCATGGTTTCGTGGTGGCCGGGATGCTCTATTCCCAGCAATGGTTGCCCAGCGGCGTGAGTTCTTCTGAAGCCTGGCTGACCCGCTTTTTCGCGACTCCGCAATTGCTGCAACGGGCCGAGAAAGATGCCCGTCATTTGCTGGGCGCGGATACCGGCGACGTGTTACCGGTTTATCTGTCGACGCTTGAGGGCGCGCTATTGCGCTATCAGCCGGCCAAGACCTCGCTGTTCAGTGGCGGCGAGAATGGCGGCGAAGTCAGCGTGCAGGGGATGAGCCTGCGCAGCGGCACTTTGGATATTCGCCGCTATGTGACGTTGATGGCGCAAACCGGTGATTTGACGGTGCTGTACTCCAGTCAATGCTGGGACCGCCGGGGCGCGGTGAGCAAGGAATCTTCGCGCTGGCGACCCTACGCCCACTTTATTCGCCGCCGTCTGGGGCCAGTGTTCAACGAGCAGGATGACGCGGCGCGGTATGCCCATTCTCGCCTTCAGGCTGTCAATGGACGGCGGCTGTTCGGCGGCCTGATTCTCCAGCGTCCTGACGGCCTGTTCGTTGCCACTGAACCGGTCAGCGTGCCGCGCGAAGACTTCGAGCACACCTGGATTTTCCCTGATGAGATGGTAGCGGTTGGCGGCTTTCCCGCGGCCCACACCCTGGTGGCGCGCTACCGCTCAAGCCCTGGGCGCGAACTGCCGTTTACCCTGGATGCCACGCAACGCGACATCTACCGCACTATGCTCTCGACCCGGGTGATCAGTGCTGTGCTGACCACTGCCCATGCCAGCTTGAGCCGTGAGTACCTGTTCGGCGCCGACGGCAGCATTATCAGTTACAGCCGCAGCAACTCGTTGTTGGAAGCGACGTTGAAAGACGATTTGGCGCCCCTGAATCTGGTGCGGGAGGACCGCCTGGAGAACACGCTTGAGCAACAGATCCGCGCAGGAGAGCTCACGCCAGAAGCGTTTGTACTGCGCTTGAGCAAGGCGGGGCGCTTGCGCGTTGTGGAAGGCAGCGAGGTCTGGGGGCCGCCGCGTTTACTTCAGGGGTTTGTTCCCAAAGCGTTTCGCTTGCCTGGGGCTCAGATCGAAAACGCCTTGGCGGATCCTGCCTTCAGTCCGGTGTTTGCCCAGGAGCGGGCGGCTGTGCGTTATGCCCATGAACGCTGTCAGTACGGGCCCGCGTTGCAGTTCGGCTACGTGTTCAAGGACGCGCGCAAAGAGCAGTACATGGTGACGATGCCGCTGGTGCGTAGCAGTTATTGGAAGTTCGAGCAGGTGTTTCCAAGCGGCCTGCTGCCCCAGGGTTATGTCCTGGAAGGTATCTATCTATGTGCGGCCCTTGAAACACTGACACCGGGGCACGACCCCCATGCGCAAATGATTCATTCGCCCATGGTCATCGACAATGGCATTCGCTTCGCCCGCCATGGTGTGAAGGGCAAGCAGCTATCGCTGTACCTGTCCTGCCCGGAGGGGGCGTTGCTCAGGTATCAATACCTGCAAACGGACGAGGCGCTGGACGATCGCAGCCATTTCCCGACGCTTCGCCAGCAACTGCACGAGGGCAAGATCACGCTGCTTGACTATGTGCATGAGCTGGCTGGACTCGGCAACCTTGATGTCCTGGTCGAGGGATCGGTCTGGGCGGGTACGCGACGAATCACGCCCGGCTGGCATCCGGGAACGGGAGAAGGATTCTTCGATTACCCGATGGGTTGCGGTCCGTTGTTTTCCCACCCAGACGATGCCGCCCGCTACGTTCAACGTCGGCTGTCGGCAATCCAGGGCCATAACTATGTCGCCGCGGTCCTGGCCAACCCGAACGACTCATCGTTCATCACCACCTTGCCGCTGTGGCCGGGGCTGGATGCGACGCGCCTGTTCCGCCTGTTTTACACCGGGCCTTCGGGGCCTGTGCAGCCGATGTCGCCGCCAGCGAGCGGGCCGGTACCTTACCCGGATTTTCCGGACTTGTACCGGGTGGTGGGTGCGCAGTTGGCCTACCGGGACACGGCGCCCGTCGAGAGTGCGGCGTCCGAGGATGATTCGCTGAACAGCAACTTTATCGAATCGACATTCCTGGCTTATTTCATCCGCATTCTCAAGGCTCAGTCACGCTCTACGACGAACTTTTACCTGATGACTCGGGGGGGCGCGCTGTTGAAATACGTGTTGGGGCTTTCATCCCCGGAAAATGAGCTGATGACGTCTGCGGCCAGTCTCACGTCTGTTGAGTTTTTCAGGCGATTGGCTGGAGTCGGTCAACTGTCGGTACTCGATCGGGATGGCTACTGGCATAACGAGGGGCTGATTTCCGAGGTGCTAAAGGACCGTCGCAAAGAGGTGGGAACCGACGAACCCTTGGTCGACGAACCGCTTCAACTGCGTGACCGTGATGAGCTGTAACCCTGTGCTCAGCGCGTGTGCATCAGGCCGCTGGCAAGGTACTGGGTGATCGGTCGTTTGTTTTGCTTGGAGGGTTGCTCGCCGCGATGAGCGGCGAGCAACGATGACGCAGAACGTGTGATGAGCTAGCGCTTATCCGCTGCGGGACAAGAGTCGCGCAAGGCTAAAGAAGGCCTCTGTCTTGGGTCCTCGCCGGGTTCATGCAGAACCTGGGGCGGACTCACGCGGGCCAAAAAAACGCGACAGCACCAGACGATCCAAGGCCCATACGACGATCAGCGAAGCGCCCACCAACGGGAAAATGATCGCCAGCCCAAGCATGATCACCATCGCGGTTTTCCACTTCGGCAGGTCGTGGCGCAACGGCGGCACCCCCAGGCCGCCCTGGGGCCTGCGCTTCCACCAGATCACCACGCCACTGACGGCGCTCAGCAAAATCATCAGGCAGATCACCAGCACGATCAGTTGGTTGACCCAGCCGAACATCTTGCCTTCGTGCAGCATCACGCCGGTCTCGGTGGTCCGCGCTACCCAGTTGTAGTGCTCCCAGCGCACATCGGCGAGGACTTTGCCGGTGTATTGGTCCACATGCAGAGTGGCGTCGTTGCGCGGGTCGTTGGCGAACACCGCGACGGTGAACACGCCGGTGGCGGTGGTGGGGAAGGTGATGCTGTAGCCTGGCTCGACCTTGCGTGCGGAGGCCAAATCCACCACCTGTTGCAGGCGGATGGTCGGCGCGGCCGGGCCTGCGTGCATGGCGCCGTGGTTCATGTGTTCGGCGTGGTCGCCGGACATGGGCATCGGCGTATTTTCCATGGCCCAGGGCACGGTCTGTTGGGTCGCAGTGTTGAGCACTCGCGCCTGCTGGTCGGACTGCGGCACGTTGTTCCACATCGCCGCTGGGAAGGTATTCCACAGCCCCGCGTACTGCTTGCCCCAGAAGCCTGTCCACGTCATGCCGCTGAGCAGCATCACCAGCAAAAATGCCGCGCCCCAGAACCCGGCGACCGCATGCAGGTCGCGCCAGAACACCCGGCCGCGACTGCCCAGGCGTGGCCACAGCACCCCCGCTGAAGACTTGCCACGCGGCCACCACAGATACACACCGGACACGACCAACATCACGCCCCACCCGGCGGCGAGTTCTATGAGGCGGTCGCCGGTAGTGCCGATCATCAGTTCACCGTGCAGTGCACGGGCGATGGCTTGCAGGTTGTAGGTTGCGTCCTGCTCACCGAGTACGGTGCCGCGATAAGGGTCGACGAACACCGTCACTTCGCGACCCTCGTTGTGCATCACAAACTGCGCGCTGCTGGTGGCGTCGGCCGGCGGCAGGTATTTGCTGATCGCGCCTTTGGGGTAAGCGCGTTGGGCGCGCATCAATTGTTCGTCGGCGCTCAAGGCGTGTTCGGCTGCGGGTACGGTCAGCAGGTTGCCGTACATCAGCGGGTCGAGTTGGGGTTTGAACAGGTAGATGATGCCGGTCACGGCCAGCAGCACCATGAAGGGGGCGACAAAGAGGCCAGCGTAGAAATGCCAGCGCCAGGCCAGGTTGTAGAAAGAGATTTTTTGAGTCTTCATCAGGTAGTGCTCCGCAAGGCTATAGATCTTAGGTGTGGGGCTGCCAGGCAACCCCGCTGTCGGTAAGGCCGACTCCTACTGCGGTGCTTTAGAAACTCATGTCGATTTTAGTCCAGAGGGTTCGCCCCGGCTCCTTGATGGCTTGCGGGTCGTTGGCCGGGTAGCCGAAGCCGGCATTGCCCGCGAGGTTCAAATGCTCGGCGTAGGCCTTGCCGAACAGGTTGTCGACGCCGGTGCTGACCTTGACGTTTTTTGTGATGCGATAGGCGCCGTTCAGCGAGAACACGCCAAAGCCGCTGCTCTTGTCGTAGTCCTTGCCGACCACGTTGCCCTTGTTCTGATCGATACGGTTCTGCGCGGCGACCACTCGCCACAGCGCGCCCGCACTCCAGTCGTCTTCGCTGTAGGTCAGGCCCACGCGTGCATCCAGGGGCGGCATTTGTGGCAGGGCCTTGCCGTCGCTGCTGTTCTTGCCCCAGGCGTAGGCGAGGGTCGCGTCGGCTTTCCAATGACGGGTCAGCTTGTACGCCGCGCCCACTTCACCGCCCATGATGCGAGCATCGACGTTGCGGGCCTGGGAGGTGGTGCCCATCATGCCTGGCCGGTAGTCGAACAGGATGAAGTCACGCACTTGCCCGATGTAGCCAGAAGCCCAGGCTTCAAGGTCGTCTGCTTTGTATTGCGCGCCGAAGTCGAGTTGGGTGGTCTTCTCCGGTTTCACGCCGTCGAAGGCATTCACCGAACCGACCGCGCCGGTGTTGGGAGAGAATAACTCCCAGTAATCCGGGAAGCGTTGCGAGTGGCCCAGGCCGGCGTAGAGGGTGGTGGGGCTGTCGGCCAGGTCGTGCTCGTAGCGCACAAAGCCCGAGGGCAGGGTATCGGCGCGGGTGTCGTCGGCGGTCGGGTTGGCGCGTGCACTCATCCCGGAGCCGGTGGTTTGCCGGAAGTCCTTGGCCGAGGCGCGGTCCAGACGTGCGCCGGTGATCAGTCGATCGCGGTCGGCGGCGTACCAGGTCAGTTCGCCGAACACGCCGTAGTTGTGGAAGTTGGCGTCCTTGACCTTGGGCAACTCTTTGTAGGTGTCGATGCCCATGCTGCTGCGTTGGCGGTGTTCATTGGTCTGCGCATCCAGGCCGCCGATCAACTGCAGATCGGCCCAGCGCCAAGTGGCCTTGATCCGCGCACCGAGGGTTCGACGGTCAACGTTGGAGGCCATCGGCCCGGCCATCATCCCGGTGCCCGACGGCGTGCGCAGGCTGTAGTTGTCCATCACATGGTCGGCGTAGTTGTAGTAGACCTGTGCCTCGACCTTATCCAGCACCTCACCGATATTGGACTTCTCGAAACGTAGCCCGAGGCTTTCGCGCAGGAACTGTGAACCGTCCATGCCGCGTCCGGCGTAGCGCGCCTCGCCGTCGCCACGCCCTGCGGTGAGTTCCAGCAGGGTGTCGGCGTCGGGGGTGAAACCCACGGCCACGTCGCCGTTCCACTTGTCGTAGCGCGAAGCAACGGTGTCGTGGTTGCCGTCTTTGTAATCGTCGGCATGGGCCTGGTTGCCGATCACCCGCACATAGCCCAGAGGCCCACCGGCAGCGGCATCGATGACCTTGTCGAAACGCCCATTGGAGCCTGCCAGCACACTCGCGTTGAGCCGTGTGCCCAATTCGCCGAAGTGCTCGGGCTCGCGGTCGAACAAGATGGTACCGGCCGAGGCGCCTGGCCCCCAGAGTACGGTTTGCGGGCCTTTGATCACCGTGAGGGTGTCGTAGGTTTCCGGGGAAATATACGAAGTGGGTGCGTCCATGCGGCCTGGGCAGGCGCCGAGCATCATGCTGCCGTTGGTGAGGATATTCAGGCGCGAGCCGAACATGCCACGCAGCACCGGGTCGCCATTGGTGCCGCCATTGCGCACCAGGGCGAAGCCGGGAATGGTCTTGAGGTAGTCGCCACCATCGCTGGCGGGCACCGGTTGGCGCGGGTCTTTCGGGTTCGTGACTACGGTCAGGGGGGAGCTGGGCGCAATCGCGGTGATCACAGTGGGGCTCAGTTCATGTTCATGCTCTTCGGCATGGGCCTGAGGCGTCAGCAGGGCGCCGCATAAAACGGCGAGCACAGGGGTACATCCCAAACGGGTGTCAGCAGAAAACCTGGACATGACAAATTCCATCAATCAATCGTAAACAACACGGCCAGCAGCCTGCGGCTGTCTGTCTAAAGTCGGCCGGGGTGAAGTAACGGTGCTTAGGGTTTACGAGGCGATGGGCGGCGCACGGCTGCGGGCGCCGGGGAAGATGCTCTGCCGGGCATGACCCAGGCGCGTAGCGGGGGTGAGCGCATTGGCCGGCGGCGGAGTGTTGAGGGTGACGTAGGAGACGCTGCCGGGCAGGGCGGGGCAACTGAACAGCAGGTCGCAGTAACCGCACTTGGCCCAGAGCGCGTGATGTTCGTCGGGGGCTTTAGGGTGATGGGATTCGCCATGCTCGCCCGGCATGTCCATGGACATGCTCATTGGCATCGACATCGACATACCGGCGTGATGATCCATCGGCATCGCTTGGGAAATCAGCGGACCGATAAAGATCATCAGCATGGCAAACAGGCTGATCCAACTGCCGCGCTTCACGCGGTGGTGTGGAGAGAGCCTGGCGCGAGGGGCGCCCATCGAGTGTTGGCCTATTGAGCGTGCTTATGCTCGTGGCCGGCCATCGGCGGTACTTTCTGTACGGAGACTTCCACCTCGACCTTGCCGGCTTTTTCAAAGGTCAGGATCAGGGGGAATTGCTTGCCATCGGCCAACAGGCTGCGGTCTTTGAGACCCAGCAGCATCACGTGATAGGCCATGGGCGCGAAGGTCAGGTCACCTTTGGCTGGCACGGTGACGCTCGGTACTTGTTGCATCTTCATCAAGTCACCCTGCATCACATGCTCATGCAACTCGGCCTTCTCGGCCACCGGCGTGGCGACGCCGACCAGGCGATCCGGCTCAGCACCGGTGTTGTGAATCACGAAATACGCAGCGACGGTGGGTGCATTGGGTGGCAATTCCTGGGACCAGGGATCGCTGACCAGCAAGTCGCCGGCTTTGTAGTCCTCGGCATTGGCGGCACTGAACACCGGCAGCAACAACGCGGCCAGAAGCAGGGAAGATTTGAGCATGGCAGTTCTCCAGAACGGTTCTAAACGCAGTTCACTTGCGAAGACAATCAGACCGTTGGAGACGCGCGGGGGTTGAGGCTCGGCCATTGCTGGCGCGGGGTGGGTTGCTGGGGCGAAGACGACGGCAGATTCTGGAACGCATCGAACCGCGTGACATACAACTGGGGCACATGCCCTGGCAAGGCCACCAACGGCGCCGAACCTGAGCAACACCAGCAATGCTGCATGGTGGAGTGATCATCCTGCTGCGGCGCCGGAGTCTCCAGTTTGCCCAGGGCGATGGTCTTGAGACTCGCACCATTGGAAGAACAGAAACTGCCCCAGAGCAATTGCTTGACCGGGTCATCCGCCTGCTGCATCGCACTGGCCATCGGCATGGCAAACGCATTGAACAGCACTGCAAGGCAGGCGATCCAGGCAATTGCAAAGCGTTGACGGGCCATGGCGGACAATCCGTAGGGTTAAACGATCAGGCGGGTATTTAGCCTGATCGGTGGGGATAAGTAAAAAGCGGTGGTGTGGTTTGGTGTCGCAGTGCTATCAGATCGCTGTGGCGTGAAGCTTGAGGCCCAAAGCCTTCATGACTTTCATGATAGTCGCGAACTCGGGATTGCCATTGCTGGAGAGGGCTTTGTATAGACTTTCTCTTCCGAGGCCGGCGTCGCGGGCTACTTGGGTCATGCCTTGGGCGCGGGCGATATCGTTGAGCGCTGAACGAATTAGCAAGCCATCTCCGGCGTCCTCCTCGAAACAAGCTTCAAGATATTCGGCCATGTCACCAGGGGTCTTAAGGTGCTCTGCTACATCAAAGTCGGTAAATTCAGTCATGGGTCACTCCCTTTTCAAAGTCTTCTGCCATTTGCTTCGCACGCTGGATGTCACGTTTCTGCGTTGATTTGTCGTCCCCTATCAACGCGGGCGCTGGTGCAAAACCGCGAGGGGGAGGTTAGGGCGGGGGCTTTTGGCTGAGCCAGCCAACTGGTGCGGAAGTGTTTGTAGGGGGATTCGCCCTTAGGCGGTGAGGCCTGATTGCTGGCCGTTCAGCTGGTTGTTCGTATAAACAGAAATTTCCGACAAGCCTTTGAGGTTGTCCCTAGGACGCTTGATCTCTAGTCTCCGCGCACCGCTGCAAACGCAGCGGACGGGCGTCGCGGCCCGGGTTCCTATGGACGCTGAGCGTCATCGTCTGCTTTCAGTTGGCGCTTTTTTATCGTCTACTGTGCGGCGCAATGGTGGCTGTGCGCGGGATACCTTCGGGTATGCCGGGTTGCCTTAGGACCGGTCCGCGAACCTGCGTACAGCTGCCACCCTATCGCGTCGCGGCGAATCAGTGGCAGCTCCACTTTCCTAAGGAGCTTCACAATGATCAAGCCCACCCCAAATCCCCCCGTCCGGCTCTTCACCGTGGCCGATGGCATCAGCACCGAAGACCTGTTGGTCAACCTCAGCGAAACACTCGCCTCGGCTAACGCGCTGAGTTGTGACTTGGCGTTTGATCTGGAAGGTCGAAAACGAGAGGAGTTGCTGGGCGTTGCGCAGTTGATTGAGCTGGCGCAGTTGTTGGCTGATCGTGTACACAGCGGCGTTGGGCAGGTGTCCGCCGCAAGCAGCTAACAATGCAGTTCAAAATGTGGGAGGGGGCTTGCTCCCGATTGCGGTGTGTCAGTCACTGATTTATTGGCTGATCTACTGCAATCGGGAGCAAGCCCCCTCCCACATTTGAACTTCGGTGTTCAAGGCGAGTGGATTGCCTGCAGTGCCGCCGCCACCGTTGGGAACTCCCGGTCCACCGCCGCCAATACCGGCCGCTTCAACACCAACACTGGCACTCCACGCTCGCGCGCCACTTCCAGCTTGGGCTCGGTGGCCGTGCTGCCACTGTTCTTGCTGATCAGCACATCAATCCCACGCCGTTCAAACAACACCCGCTCGTCTTCAATCAAAAACGGTCCACGGGCACCGATCACTTCACACCGCTCATTGCCCGGATACACATCCAGCGCGCGCAGCGTCCAGAACTGGTCGGCGGGGATTTCATCAAGATGCTGCAACGGCTCGCGGCCCAAAGTGAACAGCGGGCGCTTGAAGGGTTTCAACGCCGTAATCAACTCGGCCCAGTCACTCACCTCACGCCAATCGTCACCGGCCTGCGGTTGCCACGCCGGGCGACGTAATGCCCAGCACGGCACACCGCACACCTTTGCCGCCTCGGCGGCATTGCGGCTGATCTGCGCCGCATACGGATGGGTCGCGTCGAGGATCAGGCTGATCTGTTCGTCGCGAACAAATTGCGCTAATCCTTCGGCGCCGCCATAACCGCCGACACGCACTTGGCAGGTGAGATCCGTTGGCACACGGCCCACGCCCGCCAGGCTGTAAATATGCTCCGGGCCCAACGTGCGAGCGATGGCGAGCGCTTCGGTCACGCCACCCAACAGCAGAATCCGTTTCATCGCGGCTTGACCACTTCCAGCAGGGTGATCGGAAGCGCCTGCCGCCACGTATCGAATTCACCCAGCGGCTGGGCCTGAGCGACGTGGATGCGCGTCAGTTCGCCGCCATGTTGAGCGCGCCAGTTCATCAGGGTCATTTCACTTTGCAGGGTCACGGCGTTGGCGACGAGCCGACCGCCGGGGCGCAGGTGTTGCCAGCAGGTGTCGAGCACGCCGTCGCGGGTGACACCGCCGCCGATGAAGATGGCGTCCGGTGCCTCCAGACCATGCAAGGCGTCCGGCGCTTTGCCGCGAATCAGTTGCAGACCGGGCACGCCGAGGGCGTCGCGGTTGTGTTCTATCAGGCCCTGGCGGCCTGCGTCGGCTTCAATCGCCAATGCGCGGCAGCTTGGGTGAGCGCGCATCCATTCGATACCGATGGAGCCGCTGCCCGCGCCCACGTCCCACAGCAGTTCGCCGGGCATCGGGGCGAGGCGGGCGAGGGTCATGGCGCGCACATCGCGTTTGGTCAGTTGGCCGTCGTGGTGGAAGGCGGAATCGGGCAGGCCAGCGAGGCGCGACAGACGCGGTGTGTCGCTGCAGGCCAGGCAGTCGATGGCGATCAGGTTCAAATCAGCGACGCGCGCGTGTTGCCAATCATCAGCCAAGCCATCGATGCGCCGCTCGTCGACACCGCCCAGGTGTTCAAACACGCTCAACCGGCTGGGCCCAAACCCGGACTCAGCCAGCAACGAAGCAATCAACGCAGGACTGCTGCCGTCATTGCTCAACACCAGCAACCGCACCCCCGTGGCCAGATGCGCATTGATCGCCGCCAACGGCCGGGCCACCACGGATAACGTCACCACTTCCTGCAACGGCCAGCCCAGCCGCGCTGCCGCCAACGACACCGACGACGGCGCCGGTAAAATCAGCAGTTCTTCAGCCGCGACCTGCCGCGCCAGACTGGCCCCCACGCCATAGAACATCGGATCGCCGCTGGCCAGCACACACACAGGCGTACCGCGCTGCGTCAGCACCGGCTCAAGGGAAAACGGGCTCGGCCACACTTGGCGCTCGCCGCGAATACACACCGGCAACAGGTCCAACTGGCGCTGAGCACCTATAATCCGCGTGGCGCGCAGCAGGGCATGCCGGGCATTTCTGCCCAGGCCCTTGAAGCCGTCTTCACCGATGCCTACAACCGTCAGCCAGGGCGACATATCCATTCCTTGAGCGACATCCGACGGGCAGGCTTTTCATGCCGCCGGACAAAGCAGGCATAATACCGCGCCTTTACCTGTGAACCGGTAGCCCCGTGAACCCAACGCCCGCTCTGAATACCTTGCGCCCCTCGGCTTGTCCGGGGTTGCTGCGTATCGTCCAGGCCTTGGATGGCGGTATCTGCCGGATCAAATTGGCCGGTGGTTCGATCACTTCAGCACAAGCCGACGCTGTGGCGGATGCCGCCCAGGCCTATGCCGGCGGGGTGATCGAGGCGACCAACCGCGCCAATCTGCAAATACGCGGGATCGGCGCCGAGCAGGATGCGCTGATTGCCACGCTGCTGGCCGCAGGCCTCGGCCCGAGCAACGCCGCCGGTGACGATGTGCGCAATCTGATGCTCAGCCCCAGCGCCGGCATCGACCCGCAGATGCTGTTCGACACCCGCCCGCTGGCCGAGCAGATCCTCGCCACCCTGCAAAACCACCCGCGTTTCCATGAGTTGTCGGCCAAGTTCGCCGTGCAGTTGGATGGCGGTGAGGATCTGGCGATGCTCGAACATCATCACGATCTGTGGCTGTCGGCGTTCCTACGCGATGGCGAGACGCTGCTCGCGTTCGGTCTGGCCGGCTGTCCGGGCCTGGATGCGCCATTGGCAGCTGTGCCATTGGATCAGGGCCACGCGCTGGTGGTGGCCGTGCTGGAAGCCTTTCTCGACCTGGCCACCCCAGAACAAACACGCATGCGCCATTTGCCTGTGGATAACTTACTGAGCCATCTGCGCCTGCCGCTGCTGCCGATCGATGGCTTCAAACGCCCGCCCAGTGGCGCTTTACTGCACCTTGGCACTTATCCACAGCCTCAAAAAAATCAGTTCTATGTCGCTGCTATCGCGCCCTTGGGTCGCCTGGATTCGACGATGCTCAAGGGCGCCGCACAACTCGCCCGCGACTATGGCGACGGCACCTTGCGCTTCACCCCCTGGCAAGGCGTGCTGTTGCCCAACGTCGAAAAACCTCACGCCGTGACCGAGCGCTTGGCGCAGTTGGGCTTTCTTTGCACCATCGACCAACCGCTGGCGCGCCTGACCGCCTGCACCGGTTCCAGCGGCTGCGCCAAGGCCCTGGCCGATACCAAGGCCGATGCCCTGCAACTGGCTGCGCAGCAACTCGACCATGACGTGCACCTGACCGGCTGCCCGCGCTCCTGCGCCGCCGCGCACACTGCGCCGGTCACTTTGCTGGCGGTGAGCCCCGGCCACTACGACCTCTATTTTCGCGATGCAGCCCACCCAGGTTTCGGCCGGCTGCACGCGCGCACTCTTTCCATTGAAGCGGCGAGCGCCCTGTTGCGCGCTCGTCCACGGAGCAACATCGATGATTGATTACATCCGCGACGGTCAGGAGATCTATCGCAACTCCTTCGCCATTATTCGCGCGGAAGCCAAGTTGGACCGTATCCCGGCTGATTTGGAAAAACTCGCGGTGCGGGTGATTCATGCCTGCGGCATGGTCGACGCCATCGACGGCCTGCAATTCTCCGAAGGCGCCGGCAAGGCCGGGCGCGATGCGCTGGCCGCTGGCGCGCCGATTCTGTGTGATGCGCGGATGGTCTCCGAAGGCGTGACCCGCGCGCGCCTGCCGGCCAACAACGAGGTGATCTGCACCCTACGCGATGACAGCGTGCCGCAACTGGCGCGCGAGCTGGGCAACACCCGCTCCGCCGCTGCCCTGGAACTGTGGCGCCCGCACCTGGAAGGCAGTGTGGTGGTGATCGGCAACGCGCCGACCGCGTTGTTCTACCTGCTGGAAATGCTCGACGCCGGCGCACCGAAACCGGCGTTGATCCTCGGTTTCCCCGTGGGTTTTGTCGGTGCTGCCGAATCCAAGGCGATGCTGGCCGCTGACAGTCGTGGTGTGCCGTTCGTGATCATGCAAGGCCGCCTGGGCGGCAGCGCCATGGCCGCTGCGGCGGTCAATGCACTCGCCACGGAGGTCGAATAATGCAGGCACGCGGACGTTTGATCGGCCTGGGCGTCGGCCCCGGCGACCCGGAGCTGATCACCCTCAAGGCCCTGCGCCTGCTGCGTGAATCGCCAGTGGTGGCGTACTTCGTCGCCAAGGGCAAGAAGGGCAACGCGTTCGGCATCATCGAGGACCACTTGGTGCCGCAACAGACCCTGATGCCGCTGGTGTACCCGGTGACCACCGAGGCACTGCCGGCGCCGCTGTCCTACGAGCAAGTGATCAGCGATTTCTACGACACCGCCAGCATCGACGTGGCCGCGCACCTGGACGCCGGCCGCGATGTGGCGGTGATCTGCGAAGGCGATCCGTTCTTCTACGGCTCCTACATGTACCTGCACGACCGTTTGGCCGAGCGCTACGAAGCGCAGGTCATTCCGGGGGTGTGCTCGATGCTCGGTGGCGCGTCCGTGCTGGGCGCGCCGTTGGTGTACCGCAACCAGAGCCTGTCGGTGCTCTCGGGTGTGCTGCCCCATGAAGACCTCAAGCGCCGCCTGGCGGATGCCGACGCGGCGGTGATCATGAAACTGGGCCGCAACTTCCCCAAGGTGCGCCAAGTGTTGGAAGAACTCGGCCTGGCCGAGCGCGCGTTGTATGTGGAGCGCGCCACCATGGCCAACCAGAAAATCGTGCCACTGGATCAGGTTGACCCGTCGTCCTCACCGTACTTCTCGCTGATCATCGTGCCCGGTGAACGGTGGCAAGGGTGATGAATCCGGCAATTGTCATCCTCGGCCAGGGCAGCCTGGCGACCGCGCGCAAGATCCAGCAGGTGTACCCCGGCGCAGTGATCCACGGCTTGGCCGGACGGGTTGAAGGTGCGGACCAGGCTTACAGCGAATTCGGCGCCACCTTGCGTCAGTTGTATCAGCAAGGCACGCCGCTGATTGCCCTGTGCGCCGCCGGTATCGTGATCCGCACCCTGGCGCCGCTGCTGCTGGAAAAAGGCGAAGAACCTGCCGTGCTGGCCGTGGCGGAAGATGGCAGCGCGGTGGTGCCGTTGCTCGGTGGCCTGGGCGGTGTGAACGTAATGGCGCGGGACATCGCGGCCGCACTCAACGTGGCGGCTGCAATCACCACCAGTGGTGAGCTGCGTTTCGGCACTTGTTTGCTCAACCCGCCTGCGGGTTATGAACTGGCGGATCTGGAGCTGGGCAAGCGCTTCGTGTCCGACCTGCTGGCCGGCGAACGCGTGCGTATCGAAGGCGCGGCGCCGTGGCTGGATCAAGCGAATTTGCCGCAGGACCAGCAAGCCCGTTTGGCGATTCACGTGGGCACTGCCGAGCGCGTGCCGGCGGCCAATGAATTGCTGATCTATCCGAAGACGGTATCTGTCACCTGCAAGCCGGGTGCGGATTTGGCTGCGCGAGTGCGAGGGGCTTTGCATGATGCCGGCATCGCCGTGCAATCCCTGGCGTGCCTGCTGGCCAGCGACACGCAGATGGCCGAGGCGTCGCTGCATGAAGCCGCATCGGCATTGGGAGTGCCGTTGCGTTTCACCAGCGTTATCCAGGATGCCGACATCGTGATTGACGTTGCCGAGCAGCCGTTAGACCTGTCGCGCATTGGCCGCCCGCGTGGCCGCCTTGCCGTGATCGGCCTGGGCCCCGGCGCCGCCGAATTGATGGTGCCGGCGGTGAAAGCCGAACTGGCACGTTGCACCGATGTGCTGGGCTATGAAACCTACGTGCGCATGGCCGGGCCATTTCGCGACGACCAGGTTCAGCACTGCACCGACAATCGCGAAGAAATGCAGCGCGCGCGCCATGCCTTCGAGCTGGCCGCCCAAGGGCGTTCGGTGGTGGTGGTGTCGTCCGGTGACCCTGGCGTGTTCGCCATGGCGGCGGCGGTGATCGAGGCGTTGCACGAGTCCAGCGACCCTGCCTGGCATCAGGTCGACCTGGAGATCCTGCCCGGTGTCTCGGCCTCTCTGGCCACCGCAGCTCAGGCGGGTGCGCCGTTGGGCCATGATTTCTGCGTCATGTCGCTGTCGGACAACCTCAAGCCGTGGTCGATCATCGAGAAGCGCCTGGATCTGGCTTCCCAGGCCGACCTGGCCCTGGCGTTCTATAACCCGATCTCGCGGTCACGCCCGTGGCAGTTGGGCCGCGCCCTGGAAATCGTCGCGCTGCACCGTACGCCGCAAACACCGGTGGTGCTGGGCCGCGATATCGGCCGGCCGGGCCAGACATTGCGTGTCACCACCCTTGGGCAACTCACGCCTGACCAAGTGGACATGCGCACCATGGTGCTGATCGGCTCGTCCACCACCTGCACATTCCCCCGTGCCGGTGGTGGTGAGTGGGTATATACGCCTCGCTGGTACGGCGAAAAACCCGTCTCCTGAAACGGCCTGTTGGCTGCTGGAAAGCTCCGAATGACGCAGTGATTGTCCTGCTGTTGTTCGGGGCTTTTTCTTTTTTACACGAGGAAAAACCGAGCGCTCACGGGGCCACCGCGTGATTGCTGGGGTGGGTTGGTTGGCGTGTCTGGCCAAGGGATGTTTGTCGTATGGAAAGGCCATCGCCCCCTGGACTAGTGTTCAAGCAAGCCCCATGTGGGGTGCTTGTGGAGAACTGAAATGGAGCGACAACACAAAAGGATCAACAGTACGAAAAGGCGCAAGTTGATCGCCGCCTACAAACTGCCGGGTGCGCCGGGCAAGCAGCCGTCCCTGGCGATCAATGCCGAGGATGATTGCAACGCTGCCGTGGTGAACAACAGCGTCATGTCGTTTGCCGAGGGGCTGTCCGGCCTGAGCCGGGAATACATCCGCAAAAGCTATTTGTTGGCCAGCAGCTACGTCAGCGATGTATTGAAGATTCACCGAGGTACCGAGGCCTGGTACGACGAATTTATCAAGGTGATGATCAGCCTGGGTTGGCTGCCGGTGCGCAGCCGTTTCGAGCGGGTCTCACATTCGGGCAAGGGCTTGTCGGTGCAGTTGGCGGCCCTGAATATCATCGCCACGATGCTGGCATCGATGTCGGTTTCGGGGCCAATGATCACGGCGCTGCCTAAACTGGCGGCCGATGCGTTGGAGGCCATGAAGCAACAACCGGCGTCCTTTGAGCTGTTCAAACGCAACAGTACGGTGCACCAGGGCGGTGATTTCGGCCTGGCGTCCTGCGTAGAAGCGGACGGCGAATTGACAATGGTGCTGGTGACTTACAGCACTCAGAGCGTGAGTAAGCAGGTGGGGTTGCCGTTCCTTGAATGGGACAGCTCCTCGGTCGAGGCCTTCAGCGGGCAAACCTGCCTGGTGCTGAATACCTCGGTGGTCAACGAAAAAACCATCCAATTAATGCGCGAGAGTGCGGGCGACAAAGTGCAGTTGGCAATTGCCAAGTACCGGATTTAGGGCACCAGATAACCACGCACGCCGGTAAAGATAATTTGCGCGGCGAGGGCGCACACGAACAACCCCATCAACCGGCTGACAATCTGCAAGCCCTGGTCACCGAGAATGCGTTCAATACGGTTGGACAGGTACAGCACCACGCCAACGGTGAAGCTGGCCAGGGCGATGCTGAGGATGGCAGTGATCTTGTCATCCCAATGGGGCTGGCTGACGCCCATCACCAGCAACGCACCGATAGTGCCGGGGCCGACGGTGAGGGGAATGGTCAGCGGCACGATGGTCACGTCCTGCTGCACGTTGTCGGTCTGCACCGCTGACTTGCCTTGGGCCATGCCCAGGGCCGAAATAAACAACACACTGCCGGCACCGATGCGAAACGCATCCACGGTGATGCCGAACACACTGAAAATCACCCGGCCGAACAGATAGAGCAATACGCTCGACACCAGGGTCGCCAGCGCCACTTTCCAGGCCAGGCGTCGGCGTTCTTTGCTGGAGTAGCCACGGGTCAGGCTGATAAAGCAGGACAGCACGAAGAACGGGCTGTAGAGCACCAGCATTTTCAGGTAGACGCTGAATAACACGTGGAGCATGGGGAGTGGCTCGCGGCAGGAAAAGTGGGGGAGAGTCTATCAGGCGATAGGCTTCAAATGTGGGAGGGGGCTTGCTCCCGATGGCGGAGTAACAGTCAGATTACCTGTCACTGAACCACCGCCATCGGGGGCAAGCCCCCACCTACATTGGCATTGCATTCCAGATCATGAAACCGTGCTGTGTTCCGCCCGCTGCTGACGCTGTGCCACCCAAAACTCCACCAGCTCACGCAGCTGCGACAATTCCACCGGCTTGGCCATATGCCCATCCATCCCTGCCTGGCGTGCGCGTTCTTTGTGTTCCGAGAGGATATGCGCCGTGAGTGCCACTACCGGTGTGCGAATGCGCTGGTGGCTGACTTCCCACGCACGCAGCTGCTGGGTGGCCGAGAAGCCATCGAGGACCGGCATTTCACAGTCCATCAACACCAGGTCGTAGCGCTGGGCCTTCATCGCTTCCAGCGCTTCTTCGCCGTTGCTGGCGGTGTCCGGGTTGAGGTTGAGTTTGCCGAGCATGCCGCGAATCACTTTGGTTGAGATGCTGTTGTCTTCGGCCACCAGGATTTTGAAATCGCTCGGTACGATCACCGCAGCCGGGGCGTTCAACACTGGGCGAGGCTGCACGCCGCCTTTGCTGCGTTGAGTCAGTTCATCGGCCAGGGTGGTCTTGAGCGTGTAGCCGGCGACCGGCTTGGCGAGGATGCGTTTGATCCCACAGTTGCGCGCGATGACCTTGCTTGGCGCGTTGCTGATGCCGGTGAGCATAATCAGCAGAATGTCGTGATTCAGGCTCGGGTCTTCCTTGATCTTCGCCGCCAGTTGCATGCCGGTCATGCCGGGCATGTTCTGGTCCAGCAGCACCACGTCGAAGTAATCACGCAGGTGCGCCTTGGTGCGCAGCAATGCCAGGGCTTCCTTGCCCGATGGCACCGCGCTGACGTTCAGGCCCCAGGCCGTGCACTGCTGCACCAGCACTTTGCGGCAGGTGTCGTTGTCGTCCACCACCAACACGCGTGCGCCCTTGAGCGGGCCATCGAGGTCGGAGGTAGGGTGTTCCAGGCGTTCCGGGTCCAGCGGCAGGGTCAGCCACAACGTGCTGCCTTGATGGCTGCCACTCTTGATGCCGAACTCGCCGTTCATCAGCATGATCAGTTGGCGTGCGATCACCAGGCCCAAGTGGCCGCTCAGGCGAGTGGCCGAGAGGAAGTTCTTGCTGTGCAGTTCGCTGTGCAGCAGCGCGTCGCGCTCGGCGGCCTCCATCGGCAGGCCGCTGTCCTGCACGGCAATGCGCAGGCGTGGCTTGGTGCTGCGGTCGTCCAGGGCAACGACGATCAGCACTTCGCCTTCATCGGTCTTGTGCAGGGCGTTTTCCAGCAGGCTCAGCAGCGCCTGGCGCAGGCGTGTGGGGTCACCGCTGATGACGCGCGGCACTTGGGGCTGGATAAAGCTGATCAACTCGACATTCTGCTGCTCGGCCTTGGCGCGGAAGATGCTCAGGCAGTCATCAATCAGGGCATTGAGATCGAACTGCACGTCATCCAACTCGATCTGGCCGGATTCGAGCTTGGAGATATCGAGGATTTCGTTGATCAGTGTGAGCAACTCGTTGCCGGCGCTGTGGATGGTCTGCACGTAGTCGCGCTGCTTCACCGACAACGGCGTGCCCAGCAGCAACTCGGTCATGCCCAGCACGCCGTTCATGGGGGTACGGATTTCGTGGCTGATCTTGGCCAGGAACTCGGCCTTGGCGGCAATCTCGGCGTTGCTGGCGGCCAGGTCGCGACTGAGGCTGAAGCGAGCCTCAACAATCGCGCGCTGGCGCTCGCCCATGGCCAGGCTCATCAACAGACCGCTGAGGCAGATGAACGCCAGCAGCGTGATGATCAACCCCTGGGGCGACACCATCGTCAGGCCCAGCAACGCGGGGAGGATGATCAGCGTGCCGATGTTGAACACCACCATGCCGGCTACGAACAAGCGTGCCGGGCGGTAGCCTTTCTGCCAGTGATATGAGGAGACAAACAGCATGCTCAGGCCCGCAAGTGCCACCAGGGCGTAGGTCATGATGTTCAGCGGCAGGGTGTTGACGAACAACAACAGCAGGCCACACAGCACGATAAACAGGATATCGGCCATCAACAATTTGTTCAGCGGGTGTGGACCCAGGGGCATGAAGAAACGATAGGCGAACATCAGCCCGCACGGTGCGGTCAGCAGCAGGGCCAGGTAGGCGCCAGGGGTCTGAATCCCGTGCCAATTCGGCAGCCATGGGCCCACCAGGTTGAGCAGCAGCGCCAGGCTGAGCATCAACAACAGTTCGGATGCTGCCAGCCATAGACTGCTGCGCGAGCGGTGGTAAGCGAAGCGTGTGAGGTTGTGCAGGATCAGCATCAACAGACAGCCGAACAGCAGGCCGTAGATCAGCGTCTGGGTCTGGTCGGCGGCGACCAGCACGGCCGGTTCCAGGGTGATATAGGGGCGAAGTTCGTGTTCCGACACCAGACGCAGGTAGACCTCAAGAGGTTTCTGGCTCTGGGGCATCGGTAGCATGAAGTCGCTGCTGGGTAACGGGCGTTCCGACTGGGGCTGGCGGGTGCCGGTGCTCTGTTGCTCGACCAGTGTGTCGCCGTCCAGCACGTAGAGGCTCAGGTGCGACAGGTCCGGAGCGAATATCCGCAGCACTTGTTCGTGCTTGCCGGGTTGCAGCTTGAACCGCACCCACAACGCACCGTCCGGCTGCGCAGCAGTAACGCGGTCCAGTTCGATGGGGCTGAATTGATTGGTGTAGCGGGGCGAACGGATGTCGCTCAGTTGCAGGTCGGCCTGTTCATCAAGCAATACTGCCCAGCCACTGCCTTGCGCGGCGGCCTGGGCCGGGAGCAAGCAGAGCAGCGTCAGCAGACTGACAGTGAAACCTATGGCGATCCTGAGCCAGCGCACGGCGAAATCCCTTCGTAGGTTGATGCACGGTTAACTATGCGCGGGGCAGCCTTATACGGCAAGGGCCTTGGGCCCTTGCCTAACCGAACGGATAGCTAGTGTTACTGGGTTTCGCCACGCTCGCGGGCAATGGCGCGGTAGCCGATGTCCGTGCGATAGAAGCAACCTTTCCAGTCGATCTTCTTGGCCAGTGCATAAGCCTGTTGCTGCGCAGCGTCGACACTGGCACCCATTGCCGTGGCGCACAGTACACGGCCACCGGCGGTCACAACCTTGCCATCCTTGAGCGCGGTGCCCGCATGGAACACCTTGCCTTCCAGCGTAGCGGCAGCGTCGAGGCCTTCAATCACATCGCCCTTGGCGTAGTCGGCAGGGTAACCGCCGGCCGCCAGCACAATGCCAACGCTCGGGCGTGGATCCCATTGTGCTTCAACCTTGTCCAGGGCTTGAGCCAGGGCGGCTTCCACCAGCAGCACCAGGCTCGATTGCAGGCGCAGCATCACCGGTTGGGTTTCCGGATCGCCGAAGCGGCAGTTGAACTCGATGACTTTCGGGTTACCGGCCTTGTCGATCATCAGACCGGCGTAGAGGAAACCGGTGTAGACATTGCCTTCATCGGCCATGCCACGCACGGTCGGCCAGATCACCAGGTCCATCACGCGTTGATGCACTTCGCTGGTGACCACCGGGGCAGGGGAGTAGGCGCCCATGCCGCCGGTGTTTGGACCGCTGTCGCCGTCGCCGACGCGCTTGTGATCCTGGCTGGTGGCCATCGGCAGTACGTTCTTGCCATCGACCATCACGATAAAGCTGGCTTCTTCGCCATCAAGGAATTCCTCGATGACAACGCGCGAACCGGCGTCACCAAAGGCATTGCCGGCGAGCATGTCGCGCACGGCGTCTTCGGCTTCCTGCAGGGTCATGGCGACAATCACGCCTTTACCGGCGGCCAGGCCATCGGCCTTGATCACGATTGGCGCACCTTTTTCACGCAGGTAAGCCAGGGCCGGCTCGATCTCGGTGAAGTTCTGGTAGTCGGCGGTCGGGATTTTGTGGCGTGCCAGGAAATCCTTGGTGAAAGCCTTGGAACCTTCCAACTGGGCAGCGCCAGCGGTAGGGCCGAAGCAGTCCAGGCCACGGCTGCGGAACAGGTCCACAACACCGGCGACCAGAGGGACTTCCGGACCGACGATGGTCAGGGAGACGTTTTTCTCGGCGAAGTCGGCCAGTTGCTCAAGGGCCAGCACGTCGATGGCGACGTTTTCGCACTTGGCTTCAATGGCGGTACCGGCGTTGCCGGGTGCTACGAAAACTTTCTGGACACGTGGGTCCTGGGCAACTTTCCAGGCCAGGGCGTGTTCACGGCCACCGCTGCCAATGATCAAAACATTCATTTCAAAAACCTCTGTGAAACGCTGTGCTTTCTGTAGGAGCGAGGGTGACGCTTAGTTCTTGCTCGCGAAGATCGTCAACGATAACGGGGGGCATCTGACTCCCCGTGGCGTTCTCGGGCTTTTCGCGAGCAAGAACTAGGCGTCCCGCTCGCTCCTACAGTAGGAAAGCAGTGGTGTTTAGTGACGGAAGTGGCGCATGCCGGTGAAGACCATGGCGATGCCAGCTTCATCAGCAGCGGCGATAACCTCTGCGTCGCGCATCGAGCCGCCCGGTTGGATAACGGCGGTTACGCCGGCCTTGGCTGCATTGTCCAAGCCGTCACGGAACGGGAAGAACGCATCGGATGCCATCACCGAACCTACAACCTGCAAACCAGCGTGCTCAGCCTTGATTGCGGCGATACGCGCCGAGTTCACGCGGCTCATCTGGCCAGCGCCGACACCGATGGTCTGACGGTTCTTGGCGTAGACGATGGCGTTGGATTTAACGTATTTGGCGACTTTCCAGGCGAAGATCAGGTCGTTGATCTCTTGCTCGGTAGGGGCGCGCTTGGTCACCACTTTCAGGTCTTCGCTGCCGATCATGCCGATGTCGCGGCTCTGAACCAGCAAGCCGCCATTGACGCGCTTGTAGTCCCAGGCTGCGGCGCGGTCAGCCGACCATTCACCGCAGGCCAACAGACGCACGTTAGCTTTGGCAGCCACAATGGCGCGGGCTTCTTCGCTGACGGAAGGGGCGATGATGACTTCAACGAACTGACGCTCGACGATGGCCTTGGCGGTCTCGGCGTCCAGCTCACGGTTGAAGGCAATGATGCCGCCGAACGCCGACTCGGTGTCGGTGGCGTAGGCCAGTTCGTACGCCTGGCGGATGCCGCCTTCGGCGTCCGGGCTCACGGCCACGCCACATGGGTTGGCGTGCTTGACGATCACGCAGGCCGGCTTGACGAAGCTCTTCACGCATTCCAGCGCGGCGTCGGTGTCGGCCACGTTGTTGTAGGACAGTTCTTTGCCTTGCAGTTGGGTCGCAGTGGCGATACCCACTTCGGCAGGTTTGGCTTCCACGTAGAACGCCGCGCTCTGGTGCGGGTTCTCGCCGTAGCGCATTTCCTGGGCCTTGATGAACTGGCTGTTGAAGGTGCGCGGGAACTGGCTGCGGCCTTCTGTGCTCAAGGTCTCGGCGGCCTGGTTCACGGTGCCCATGTAGTTGGCGATCATGCCGTCGTAGGCGGCGGTGTGTTCGAACGCCTTGAGCATCAGGTCGAAGCGCTGGGCGTAGGTCAGGCCGCCGGCTTTCAGGCTTTCCAGTACTTGGGCGTAGTCACCGGCGTTCACCACGATGGCCACGTCTTTGTGGTTCTTGGCTGCCGAACGAACCATGGTTGGGCCGCCGATATCGATGTTCTCGATGGCGGTCGGCAGATCGCAGCCTGGCTTGTTGATGGTGGCTTCGAACGGGTAGAGGTTAACCGCTACCAGGTCAATCGGCTTGATGCCGTGCTCGGTCATGATGGCGTCGTCGATGCCGCGACGGCCGAGGATGCCGCCGTGGATTTTCGGATGCAGGGTCTTGACCCGACCGTCCATCATTTCTGCGAAACCGGTGTAGTCCGCGACTTCTACTGCGGCCACGCCGTTGTCCTGCAGCAGTTTGAAGGTCCCGCCTGTGGAGAGGATTTCCACGCCCAGGGCTTCCAGCTCCCGGGCAAATTCGAGGATCCCGGTCTTGTCGGAGACACTGATCAAGGCGCGGCGGATCGGCAGGCGGGTAGTCTGGTCGGTCATTTCAATTTCCATCAAAAGCAAAGGAGTCAGCAAAAAAGGCGACCGGTTTTACGCGGGCGCCTTTCTGGTTGGATTGAATGCTTACAGCAAATCGTATTGTTTGAGCTTTTTACGCAGGGTGCCACGGTTGAGGCCCAGCAGCTCACTGGCTTTGGTCTGGTTGCCCTTGACGTAGTTCATCACGCATTCGAGCAATGGCGCCTCGACTTCGGAGAGCACCAGGTTGTACACGTCCGTGACGGAAGCGCCCTCAAGGTGGGCGAAATAATTATGCAGCGCCTTCTCGACACTCCCGCGAAGGGTCTGGCCTTCTTCGCTCGGCGTGTTGAGGTGCTGTTTCAAATTGACGTTGTCGCTCACGGGTGTTGTTCCACTCACTAAAGTCTCGGTCATCATCGTCATGCGGCCACCCCTTCTCCGTCCCCTGCTCTCAGGCTCTTGTCTCGCTCGGCAAAAAACTCACGAACGGCGGTGACCTGTGCTTGCGTTTCATCCAAACGATTGAACCCGGCGCGAAACTCCCTGGCGCCCGGCAGGGTTGCGAGATACCAACCCACATGCTTGCGAGCAATGCGCACGCCCATCACGTCTCCATAGAAGGTGTGAAGTGCAGCCAGATGCTCAAGCAGAATACGTTCCACCTCGACCAACTCCGGCGCAGGCAAGACTTCACCGGTACGCAGAAAATGTTCGATCTCACGAAAAATCCATGGACGCCCCTGGGCGGCCCGGCCAATCAACAAACCATCGGCCCCGGTGGCGTGCAGCACGCGCCGGGCTTTTTCGGCTGAGTCGATGTCGCCATTGGCAAACACGGGCATCGACACTGCCTGCTTGATTGCGGCGATGGTGTCGTACTCGGCTTCACCGGTGTATAGATCGGCGCGTGTGCGGCCATGCACTGCCAGCGCTGTAATGCCTGCCTGTTCGGCGATCTTCGCCACCGTCAGGCCGTTTTTGTTGTCCCGGTCCCAGCCGGTACGAATCTTCAGGGTTACCGGCACATCCACTGCGGCGACAACGGCCTGCAGGATCTCGGCAACCAACTGCTCATCTTTCAATAGTGCGGAACCGGCGGCCTTGTTGCAGACCTTCTTGGCCGGGCAGCCCATGTTGATGTCGATAATCTGTGCGCCCAACTCCACATTGGCTCGGGCCGCATCCGCCAGCATCTGCGCATCACCGCCGGCGATCTGTACCGAGCGGGGCTCGGGATCACCTTCGTGGATCATGCGCATCCGCGATTTGCGGGTGTTCCACAAGCTCATGTCGCTGGTGACCATTTCCGAGACTACAAGACCCGCGCCCAAACGCTTGCACAGCTGACGAAAGGGCTGGTCGGTGACGCCCGCCATTGGGGCGAGAATCAAGCCGTTCTGCAATGTATATGGGCCGATGCGTACCGCCGACATAGGACTTCCCTGTTGTGGGGCCGGATCATTAGAGTTCGAAAAAGGGTTGGCATGATACCCGCTCTCGATGACTGGATAAAGGCTGGATTGGATAAAATCTGAACAGTTATTTCTTTATCGCCACCGGTTTGGATGCGCGGCGCCGAGTCAATAATCCAACGTCAAGCTTCGGCGCATGGGGCGCCTCACTCGGGCGAGTGGAAGCTCAGGCTGTAATTCACGGCTTTGTTGCCCGGATCAAGGATGTCCAAGGAGATATGGATCGGGGTCTGAGATGGCATTTCGCTAACACCGGCCAACTCGCCGCTGAGGTATTCGGCGGGTTTGAAGCGACGACTGGCAATCAGGCTGCCATTGAGGTCGGCAAAACGCAGTTCCAGCAGCGGAAAGGGCTGGGAGAACGTCGCGCGGTTATAGATGATTGCATCCACTACCAGCGCTCCTGCGAATTCCGGATGGCTGCGCACCACCAGGTTGCTGCTCTTAATGTGGGCGATATCGACCCGGGACGGCACCGTGCAGCCCAGTGTGGGGCACAGTTGCTGGAACCATGGGCGGTAAGCGTCCTGGCGGGCCAGGTCGTCGAATTGGTAGGCAATGTACTGGCCTGCCAGACCGGCCGCGGCGATCAGCACCAGCAGCATCCAGATCAGGCGGCGGCCCAAGCCCTGCGGGCGTTTTTGTGCATACAGGTGCAGCGGATCGTCTTCGAGGTCCTGAAGCAGGTCGTCGTGAACGCCGGCCTCGGGGCGTGGGCGTTTGCGGCGAAACTGGGGACGCTCTTCGGGTTCCGGTTCGTCCGCTGACTGGGTGAGCGGGGTGAACGGTGGGTCGATGTCGTCATCATCGGGCGAAGCGCGCAACGGCGTTTCGTCGTCGATAGTGTCGATGTGATGCGACATGGACGGTTCGGTGCGCTGCTTGGTTGCTGGGACTTTGGTCGATTCCGGCTCGTCTTCCGAGACGTTGGTGCGCTCTTCAGGCGGCTCGCTGAACAGGCTGGCGGCCCATTTTTCTTCTTCGGCCTTGACGGTCTCGCGGCTGGCGCTAAGGGCGTCTTCTTTCTGCCTGCGCTCGGCACCCGGTTGGCGACGCTCCGCGCCCACGGGCAGCGTGTGCTGAATCTCGCGGCGCTCCAGCTTGGCCAGTTCTTCGTCCAGGTCCAGATTGTCGAGGTCCAGCTCTTCGGCGGTCCATTGCTTTTGGCTGATGGCGCGCGGTGCCTCAGCGGGCAGCGCGATCACCGGTTGTTCAGGCTCCGGTGCATGGGCGCGCTGCTCCAGCAACTGGCGAGCCGCGTTGAACACTTGCAGGCACGAGCCGCAGCGCACCACGCCACGGGCCACGCTCAATTGAGCGTGGTTGACGCGAAAGCGTGTTTGGCAATGCGGGCACTGGGTGACGAAACTGTCGGTCATGCGGCCATCCGATTCAGGCAAGCGCTCATTCTAGCGCCGACGCCCGCTGATGCGTACCCAGCCATCGCGGTTAGCGATCGGATCCAGCTCGAAATCCTGGGCATAGGCGGCAGCGACATCTTCGCCTTGCTCGGCAAGGATGCCCGACAGTGCCAGACGCCCACCCGGCTTAACCAGGCTCGACAGTTGCGGTGCCAGGGAAACCAGCGGCCCGGCGAGGATATTCGCCACCAGCACATCGGCCTGCACCTGGGGCAGGTCTTCAGGCAGGTAGAGCGGGAATTTGCCTTCAGGAATGTTGTTGCGCCCGGCGTTATCGCGGGAGGCTTCCAGGGCCTGCACGTCGATATCGGTGCCCACGGCTTCCTTGGCGCCCAGCAGCAGGGCGGCAATCGCCAGGATCCCCGAGCCGCAGCCGAAGTCCAGCACGTTGCTGTCGGTCAGGTCCTGGCCGTCGAGCCATTCCAGGCACAGTGCGGTGGTGGGATGGGTGCCGGTGCCGAACGCTAGGCCGGGGTCGAGCAGCAGGTTGACCGCGTCAGGCTCTGGGGCGGCATGCCAGCTCGGCACGATCCACAGACGCTGACCGAAACGCATCGGCTGGAAGTTATCCATCCAGCTGCGCTCCCAGTCCTGGTCTTCGATCACTTCGCTGTGATGCTCAGGCAGCGGGCCGCCGGTGAGCAGTTCCATATGGGCCAGCACGGCGGCGGCATCGGTGCCGTCTTCGAACAGGGCCAGCAGGTGAGTGTGGGACCACAGCGGGGTGGTGTTGAGTTCCGGTTCGAAGATCGGTTGGTCTTCGGCGTCCATGAAGGTCACCGAGACGGCGCCCACTTCGAGGAAAGCGTCTTCGTAGGTTTCGGCTTGTTCTGGGCTGATGGCGAGACGGACTTGCAGCCAAGGCATGGCGGGCACCTTTGAAAAAATGAGTGTGCGACGAGCGAGGTCGCGAAAGCGCGCAAGTTTACGCGAGCGAACAGCATAAGACGACATTACTGAGTGAATGCGGACCAAATGTGGGAGGGGGCTTGCTCCCGATTGCAGTGTGCCAGCCTCAGTATCTGTAACTGATCCACCGCTATCGGGAGCAAGCCCCCTCCCACATTTGGACTGTGTGCATCCTGGAAAACAGGTGTGCAGAAACAACAAAACCGCCCGAAGGCGGTTTTGTTGGGTGGAGCACTTACTGGTTGGCCAGTTTGTGTTCCAGGTAGTGAATGTTCACACCACCTTCGCAGAAGCCTTCATCACGAACCAGGTCCCGATGCAGCGGGATGTTGGTCTTGATGCCGTCGACCACGATTTCGTCCAGGGCGTTACGCATACGGGCCATGGCCTCGTCGCGGGTGGCGCCCCAGGTGATCAGCTTGCCGATCAGCGAGTCGTAGTTGGACGGAACCTTGTAGCCGCTGTACAGGTGCGAATCCACACGTACGCCGTTGCCGCCGGGCGCGTGGAAATGCTTGACCAGGCCAGGGCTTGGGATAAAGGTTTTCGGGTCTTCGGCGTTGATGCGGCACTCCAGGGAGTGGCCATGCATCTTCACGTCGTCCTGGGTGAAGGACAGCACGTTGCCAGCGGCGATGCTCAGCATCTCCTTGACGATGTCGATACCGGTGACCATCTCCGAAACCGGGTGCTCTACCTGCACACGAGTGTTCATCTCGATGAAGTAGAAGCGGCCGTTCTCGTAGAGGAACTCGAAGGTACCGGCGCCACGGTAGTTGATGTCGATGCACGCCTTGACGCAGCGAGCCAGAACTTCCTGGCGAGCCTTTTCATCCAGGCCTGGTGCCGGCGCTTCTTCCAACACCTTCTGGTGACGACGTTGCAGCGAGCAATCGCGGTCGCCCAGGTGGATAGCGTGGCCTTGGCCGTCGGAGAGAACCTGCACTTCCACGTGACGTGGGTTGGTCAGGTACTTTTCCAGGTAGACCATCGGGTTGCCGAACCAGGCACCCGCTTCGGAACGGGTCTGCTTGGCTGCTTCGATCAGGTCTTCTTCCTTGTGCACCACGCGCATGCCGCGACCACCACCGCCACCGGCGGCCTTGATGATCACTGGGTAACCGACTTCGCGACCAATGCGCAGAGCGGTTTCCTCGTCTTCAGGCAGTGGGCCGTCGGAGCCAGGAACGGTTGGTACGCCGGCTGCGATCATGGCGTCCTTGGCCGATACCTTGTCGCCCATCAGGCGAATGGTTTCGGCTTTCGGGCCAATGAAGGCAAACCCGGATTTTTCCACCTGTTCGGCGAAATCGGCGTTTTCCGCGAGGAAGCCGTAGCCCGGGTGGATACCATCAGCGCCGGTCACTTCAGCCGCGGCGATGATGTTCGAGACTTTCAGGTACGAGTTCGTGGCCAGTGGCGGGCCGATGCAGATGCTTTCGTCCGCCAGTTTCACGTGCATCAATTCGGTATCGGCCGTCGAGTAAACAGCGACGGTCTTGATGCCCTCTTCCTTACAGGCGCGCAGGATCCGCAGCGCGATCTCGCCGCGGTTGGCGATCAGGACTTTTTGCAGTTTCTTCGCAGGTTTCAACATCGAAGGCGCTCCGCGGTTCAAGCGATGGTGAACAGCGGCTGGTCGTACTCAACCGGCTGACCGTTTTCTACCAGGATGGATTCGATGACGCCGGCTTTTTCAGCGGTGATGTGGTTCATCATTTTCATCGCTTCAACGATGCAGATGGTGTCGCCCACTTTCACAGTCTTGCCGACTTCAACGAAGGCTGGCGAGGTCGGTGCCGGGGTACGGTAGAACGTACCGACCATTGGCGATTTGACCACGAAGCCGTTCAGTGCAGGAGCGGCCGGGGCAGCAGGTGCGGCTGCAGCGGCTGGCGCGGCAGCAGGTGCAGCGGCCGGAGCCGGTGCTTGCATCTGTGGCGCGTAGAACTGTTGGGCCGGGGTCTTGCTGTGGCGGCTGATCCGGACGGACTCTTCGCCTTCCTTGATTTCCAGCTCGTCGATACCGGATTCTTCCAGCAGTTCGATCAGTTTCTTAACTTTACGGATATCCATGAATCATCAACTCCCAAGGGTCGGTCAGGGGCGCTTGGCCGGTTGTTCAAGTTGTTCCAGGGCGGCCTCCAGGGCCAGTCGGTAACCGCTGGCGCCAAGGCCGCAGATCACTCCTACCGCTACGTCGGAGAAGTACGAGTGATGGCGGAAAGCTTCGCGTTTATGCACGTTCGATAAATGCACTTCGATGAATGGGATGCTCACCGCCAGCAGCGCGTCACGTAATGCAACACTTGTGTGCGTAAAAGCGGCGGGATTGATCAGGATGAAGTCCACACCTTCGCCGCGCGCGGCGTGGATGCGATCAATCAATTCGTACTCGGCATTGCTTTGCAGGTAGAGCAGATGGTGGCCAGCTTCACGAGCCCGTCGCTTCAGATCGAGGTTGATCTGATCCAGGGTCACAGCCCCGTAGACGCCCGGTTCGCGGGTGCCGAGCAGGTTCAGGTTGGGTCCGTGAAGAACCAGTAGGGTCGCCATCGGCTGTTCCTTGTTATTGATGGGAGTACGGCAGAACCCGGCGACTATGCCGCAAAGCCTTTGTGACTGTCCAGTTCTATGCAGTAGGCAGCACGATTAGCGAGGATTGCGCAAAATTTGTGACTGGTGGTCGAGATCTGGTCATTGGTAATACGCCCTTGAATCCCGTGAAGATCAAATGTGGGAGGGGGCTTGCTCCCGATAGCGGTGGATTAGTTACAGGTGCTGAGACTGACACACCGCAATCGGGAGCAAGCCCCCTCCCACATGTTGATCTTCATTTGATTTTGGATCTGCATGGGGCAGGTCAGACGCGGAACGCCTGCACCGCCGTATTGAGCTGCCCACCCAGCACCAACAGGTGCTCGCCCTGGCTTCGGCCTTGGCCGATGCGCAGCAAATTATCCTCACCCAGCTGATGAATCCGCTCACTGTTATCGCGAATCTCGCTCACCGCACCACTCTGCTGCGCCGTCACATCGGCAATCCGCATAGCGGTGTCGGAAATGGTCTGGATTGCCCCGACGATTTCATCCAGCGCGCCGTCAGCCGCTTGAGCTTGCTGGGCGGTGGATTCGGCGTGTTCGACCTGGGCGCGCATGCCCTCCACTGACTGGTGGGCGGCGTTTTGCAGGCCGGTGATCAAACCCTGGATTTCGGCGGTGGCGCCGGCGGTGCGCTGGGCGAGGGTACGTACTTCGTCCGCGACCACAGCAAATCCACGTCCGGCCTCCCCGGCGCGGGCGGCTTCGATGGCGGCGTTGAGTGCCAGCAAGTTGGTCTGGTCGGCAATCGAGCGAATAACGGTGAGCACGCCGCCGATGGTGGCGGACTCTTCAGCAAGTTTCTCGATCATCTGCGCGTTTTGCTGCACTTCGCCGACCAGCGCATGCAAACCGGTCAGGCTCAGGCCGATCACCCGCTGGCCTTGTTCCACCGCCTGGCCCGCACTGCGGCTGGCGCTGGCGGCTTGGCTGGCATCGCCGGCGACCTGTTGGATGGTCGCTTCGAGTTCGCCCAGGGAGTCGCGGATTTGCGCCGTGTCGCCCGCCTGGCGTTCAGCGCCGTCATGCAGGCCGCTGCTCAGTTCGGCGAGGGCGCGGCTGCTGCCGGCCACTTCTTCGGCATTGCCGCGAATGGTGCCCACCAAGTCCACCAAGTAAGCGCGCAAACGGTTCAGAGAGGCTTCGATGTCGCGCAGTTCGCGGTTGGTCTTGCCCAGTGCGATCGGCTGGCTGAAGTTGCCTTCGGCCCAGGTGGATAGGGCGGGTGCCAGATTGGTCAGCACCCGTGCCAAGCGGCGTTGCAGGGTGTCGATCAACAGCGCGATCAGCAGGATCAGGCCGATCATCACCCCTTGCATCAGGCGTACTTCGCCTTGGATGAGCCCATGTTGTGCGCGCACGACAGGTTCAAGTCCGGCGATGGCCTGTTGCACGGCGTTGATCTTCTGGTGGGTGCTGGCGGCCAGGTCGGCGCGCTGCTGGATCTGTTCGCGGGTGCGCTTGAGTTCGGCGGGGTAGCGGGTCAGCAGGCTGTTGAGCTCGCGCTTGAGGTCGACGCCGGTGTCCTGGGCTTCGGTTTTTTCAGTGTTTTCCAGGCCCATCAAGGCGGAAAAATCATCGGTGTTGGACTCGCTGCTGGCTTTGACGCCAAGCAATGGCAGTTGCCCCAGTACGTCGGCTTGGGCGCGAATATTGGCGACTTCGCGCTCAACATCATCGGCCAACTCCGCGCGCCCGCTGCTCACCAGCTTGTCGCGGGCCAGGGACAACCTGCCCAGGTGCTGGGACGCGGTCAGCAGTGGCGGCAAGTAGCGTGCGGCTTCAGGGGAATTGACGCTGATGGCGTACTGGCTCAACTGGTCCAGATTGGCGCCCAATTCGCGCTCTGCTTGCAGCAGCAACGCTTGTGGGTCGCCGGCCAGCTTGCCGGCGGCCAGCAAGTCGGTCTTGCTGAACGCATCCAGGGCTACCAGGCTGGGGCGCAGGTTCTGCGCCAGATCAGCGGGCAATTCATCCAGATGTTGCAGCAGGTTTTCCAGGCTTTGGCTGGCGCTGCTCAGGCGCAGGGCGTCGCCGCTCGCCAGGTACTCGTCGATATTGCGTGCAGCTTGGTTTTGGAACGTCTGGGACAACCCCAGGTAGCGCTCCATCAGCAAATACGGCCGTTCAAGCGCCCGCTGCGACCACCACAGCGTCGCCCCAAGTGCCAGGCACACGGCCACCAGAAGAAGGGTATTGAGATTGGTCAGCAGCTTCAGGCGCATGCGTGGTTTCAACCGACAGCAAAAGGTAAGTGCCTGAAGTTATTGCGTTTTCATTACAGCGTTATGACGGAATCAGTGGATTCCGGTGAAAAGGTGGCACTTTGCTTTGATGCGCGCGCGGCTTGCACACGGTTGCGTCCGGCATGCTTGGCGCGATACAGCGCCTCGTCGGCCTGGGCGGCCATCATCAGGCTGTCGGAGCCGTCGCACAACTCAACCAGCCCGGCGCTGAAAGTGCACCACAAGTCCTGGGGTTGTGCCGGATAGTGGATTTCGGCAAAGCGCCCGCGGATTTCATCCAGCACCTTGCAGGCCGACTCCAGGTCGGTGTCGGGCATCACGATGGCGAATTCTTCACCGCCGTAGCGCCCGATGTAGTCGGTCTTGCGCAAACGCTGCTTGAGAAACAGCGCCAGGCTCTTGATTACGCGGTCGCCCATCGGGTGGCCGTGACTGTCATTCACGCGCTTGAAGTGGTCGATGTCGAGCATGGCAAAGCTCAGCGGCTTGTTCTCGCGGCGCGCGCGGAAGCTGCAGTCTTCGAGCAATTGCAGGATATGGGTGTGGTTGTACAGCCCGGTCAGGCTGTCGCGCACCATTCGCGCCTTGAGGTGGCGGGCGCGGGCGGCGCGGTTGCGCACGGTGGTGATCAGGTGGCGCGGTTTGATCGGCTTGGTGAGGAAGTCGTCACCGCCTTCGCTCATCGCATCCAATTGCTTGTCGAGGTCGTCTTCGGCCGACAAGTAAATGATCGGCACGCTCACATAGCGGTCGTTATGGCGGATCACCTTGGCCAGTTCGGTGCCGGTGCAGGCGGGCATGTACATGTCGAGGATGATCAGGTCGGGCTGGAAGTCCGCCAGTTCGGCCATGGCCTGGATCGGCTCAATCAAGGTGCGGGTGACGATCCCGGCGCTGTTGAGTAAGCGCTCGGTGTGCAGCGCCTGGGCGCGCGAGTCGTCGATGATCAGCACTTTATAGGGCTCGTACTGGGCGACGCAGGTCAGCACTTCGATTTTTTCCAGCAGGCTGGAGGCTTCCAGTGTGCCGGTCAAAAACTCCTGGCCACCGGCGCGCACGGCGGCCAGGCGGGTCGGGGTATCGGTTTCGTGCAGGCTGAAAAATAACAGCGGCAGCTTTTGCTCCAGGCCTTCCTGGGCTTCGGCAGCGAGCTTGAGGCCCAGGCCTGGGCCGCAGAAATCCACGTCCATCACGATTGCCGACGGCAGGCGCTCGGCCATGGACGCGCGAAACGCTGCCACGCTGTCCAGAGATTGGGCGCTCATGCCAAAAAATTCCAGCTGCTTAGCCAGGCGCTCAGCGCGGTCGTGATCGGCCAGCATCACGTAGATCGGCTTGCGCATCGGCGGCAGGAAGGTTTGTTCCAGCTGGTCGCCCTGGCGCAGGCCGGTGCGGGACAGGCGCTGCATCAAGCGATTGAGTTCGGTGATCAGTTGGCTGCTCAGGCGGCCACGATTTTCATCAACAGCTTTGAGTGATTCACCGATGTTGCGTGCCAACTGGCCGTGTTCGGGTTGCTCAAAACGCTCAGCGAAGCGCAGCAGGCGCAGGTTGGCCTCACTGAGTTCTGAGAGGTCGGCGCCTGACCATTCGCTGCGTTGCAGGCGCTGCCAGATCTCAAGAATTTGACGTGCCTGATGAATTACCCGCTGGGCAAAATGCTGCTTGAGACGCTCACGGCTGGGGTCTTCTGGCTCGGTCATATCCTGACTACTAGTAAGGGTGCATGCTGAGGTCGAACTGATGGCTCTATGCTAGCACCTCTTGTCAGCGGGATGAGTGTCATATGTCAATTAACTGCATGTCGGCGATATTCAGTTAATGACCTGACAGTCGCACAGCGTAAAACGCGTGCATCCTTTATAGTCGAATGCTTCCCGCGCGCCAGTTTGGTGAAAAGCCCCGCATGGGCGGGCACGATGGGGTAGGGTTGTGGTCGGAGTGTTTGAACGCACGCCGTCAATTCAAGTGCATGAACTCAAGTGATTGAAAGGATATCGCCATGCTGGACTGGAAAAACCGCGCAGGCAGTGCCAAAGGCCCCGCCCCTGAGCCAAAGTCGGCCAACCGCAGCTATTTTCGTACCCTGCTGATGAGTCGGGCGCTGCTTAGCGTGCTTGGCCTGTACCTGTTGGTCACAGGTGCCCTGGGTTGGTACTGGAGCGAAGAGCCGGCGCTGTTCCCGGTCCAGCAGAACGCGCAAATTGCTGCCGAGAAAGAAGGCAAGCAGATGGTGGTGGGCTATACCACCGTCGAAACCCTCAAGACCGTGGTCGGCACCTTGCTGAACAAGCCAGGTGGCTATATTTCCAACGACCGTTTCCCGCCGGGCCTGTGGATGGACAACATGCCGAGTTGGGAATACGGCGTGCTGGTGCAAGTGCGCGACCTGACCCGTGCCTTGCGTAAAGATTTCGCCCGTTCCCAGTCGCAGTCGGCTGAAGACGCCGACTTGGCGAAGGCCGAGCCGCGTTTCAACTTCGACAACAAGAGCTGGGTGCTGCCATCGAGCGAGTCGGAGTATCAGGAAGGCATCAACTCCCTGAACCGCTATGAAGCGCGCCTGTCCGACCCCAACCAACGCGGCGCACTGTTCTATTCGCGTGCCGACAACCTGAACAACTGGCTGGGTGATGTTGCTACCCGTCTGGGTTCGTTGTCCCAACGCCTGTCGGCCAGCGTGGGCCGGGTCAAATTGAACACCGCACTGAAAACCGAAGCCCTGGCACCGGGTGAAGTGCCGCAGGTCGACGAAGAAGTGGTGGAAACCCCATGGATGCAGATCGACAACGTGTTCTACGAAGCCCGTGGCCAGGCATGGGCACTGTCCCATCTGCTGCGCGCCATCGAAGTTGATTTCGCCGACGTACTGGCCAAGAAAAACGCCACGGTCAGCGTGCGCCAGATCATCCGTGAGCTGGAAGCCTCCCAAGAACCTGTCTGGAGCCCGATGATCCTCAACGGCAGCGGCTTCGGCGTACTGGCGAACCACTCGCTGGTGATGGCCAACTACATCTCGCGGGCCAACGCTGCGGTGATTGATCTGCGTCAGCTGCTTAACCAGGGTTGATGATGGACGCTTCTCAACAGGAGGCCGCGCACCGTGCGGCTTCCGATGCTGAACTGATTTGCTGGGTCGACGAGCAGGACAACCTGCTCGGCACCCTCGTCAGGTCCGACCTTCGCCAGCGCGGCCTGATTGGCCGCTGCACGTTTATCTTCCTGTTTAACTCTGCCGGCGAGCTGTGTGTGCACCGGCGTACCCTGAGCAAAGCCATGTACCCAGGATTTTGGGATACGGCGGCCGGCGGCATGGTGGCGGCCGGGGAAGAGTACGCCGACTCTGCAGCGCGTGAGCTGGAGGAAGAACTGGGTGTGGGCGGGGTGGAATTGGTCGAGCATGATCATTTCTACTTTGAGGACGGTAACAACCGGCTCTGGTGCAGATCCTATTCCGCCGTGTGGGATGGCCCCCTGCGGTTGCAGCCCGAAGAAGTCATGGAAGCGCGCTTTTTGCCCATCGAAATTGTCCTGCAGGAGGCCGAACAAAAGCCCTACTGCCCGGACGCACAAGAGGGCTTGCGCCGCTATCTGGCCTCGCGTCGCTAAAGTTGCATAAATTGGCGCCATTTGGCCCTTAGCAAGTCGGCCTTTTGCCGTTACACTGCGCGACTTTTCACCCGAGCCACCTTGGCGGTTCGGTAGCGCTGCCCCTGCCTGAGTGGGGCTTCGCGGTCGGTCGTGCTTGAGCGCGCCGATCAGTCTTCATCCTCCCAAGAGGATTGCCGGTGGCCAAAAAAGCCGCATCCTTCGCCGCCCTTGGTGGCCTGGTATTTTCCACCGATGCAGGTCGACACTGCCCGGACTGTCGTAAGCCCGTGGATTCGTGTACCTGCAAACAGACCCTGATCCCTGAAGGCGACGGTATTGCCCGCGTGAGACGCGAGAGCAAGGGCCGTGGCGGCAAGACGGTGACGACTATCACCGGCGTGCCCCTGGCTGAAGATGCGCTCAAGGAACTGGCTACCACGCTGAAAAAGCGTTGTGGCACCGGTGGCGCGTTGAAAGACGGCGTCATCGAGATCCAGGGCGATCACGTCGAACTGCTTTTGGCCGAGCTGATCAAGCTCGGTTACAAGGCCAAGAAGTCCGGCGGCTGACAGCCTCTTCCCAACCTGTGTCTAAACTCTGTCCTGCGAGTGGGGTCTACCTTCCTTACAGGCAAATCGTCATTTTCATTCTTTAGACTGCGCCAGCCTCCCTGAGAGGTGGCGCCTTCGCCTTCATTTATAGGGGACTTCGATGTCCGTACGACGCACACGCAAAGACGATGGCAGCCAATGGACAGTTGCGGACAGCCGCAGTGTTTACGGGATCCGCCATTGGGGGGCCGGGTATTTCGCGATCAATGACGCCGGTCGCGTTGAAGTCCGTCCGAACGGCCCGAACAGCACGCCTGTCGATCTCTTCGAGCAAGTCGACCAGTTGCGCAAAAGCGGCCTGTCGTTACCGTTGCTGGTGCGCTTCCCTGACATCCTGCAAGACCGTGTACGCCAGTTGACCGGCGCCTTCGACGCCAACATCGAGCGCCTGGAATACCAGAGCAAGTACACCGCGCTGTACCCGATCAAAGTGAACCAGCAGGAAGCGGTGATCGAGAACATCATCGCCACTCAGGACGTGTCTATCGGCCTTGAAGCCGGCTCCAAGCCTGAGCTGCTGGCCGTACTGGCCCTGGCGCCGAAGGGCGGCACCATCGTCTGCAACGGTTACAAAGACCGTGAGTTCATCCGCCTTGCGCTGATGGGCCAGAAGCTCGGTCACAACGTGTTTATCGTGATCGAGAAAGAATCCGAAGTCGGCCTGGTGATCGAAGAGGCTGCCAACCTCAAGGTCAAGCCACAGGTTGGCCTGCGTGTGCGGTTGTCGTCCCTGGCGTCGAGCAAATGGGCAGACACCGGTGGCGAGAAGTCCAAGTTCGGTTTGTCGGCGGCGCAGCTGTTGTCCGTGGTTGAGCGCTTCCGCGCGGCCGGGCTGGACCAGGGCATTCGCCTGCTGCACTTCCACATGGGTTCGCAGATCGCCAACCTGGCCGATTACCAGCACGGGTTCAAGGAAGCCATTCGTTACTACGGCGAACTGCGCAACCTCGGCCTGCCGGTGGACCACATCGACGTGGGCGGCGGCCTGGGCGTCGACTACGACGGTACCCACTCGCGTAACGCCAGCTCGATCAACTACGACATGGACGACTACGCCGGCGTGGTCGTGGGCATGCTCAAGGAGTTCTGCGACGCGCAGAGCCTGCCGCACCCGAATATCTTCTCCGAAAGCGGTCGTTCCCTGACTGCTCACCACGCCATGCTGGTGGTGCAGGTGACCGACGTCGAGAAACACAACGACGAAATCCCGGTCATCGAAAACAAGGAAAGCCTGCCGGAAACCGTGCAATGGCTGGTGGACCTGCTGGGTCCGACCGATATCGAGATGGTCACCGAAACCTACTGGCGCGCCACTCACTACATGAGCGACGTGGCCACCCAGTACGCCGACGGCAAGCTAACCCTGGCCGAGAAAGCCCTGGCCGAACAGTGCTACTTCGCGGTGTGCCGCCGTCTGCACAACTCGCTCAAAGCGCGCCAGCGCTCGCACCGCCAAGTGCTGGACGAACTCAACGACAAGCTGGCCGACAAGTACATCTGCAACTTCTCGGTATTCCAGAGCCTGCCGGACACCTGGGCCATCGGCCAGGTACTGCCGATCCTGCCGCTGCACCGTCTCGACGAAGAGCCGCTGCGCCGCGCCGTGCTGCAAGACCTGACCTGCGACTCCGACGGCAAGATCAAGCAGTACGTCGACGAGCAGAGCATCGAGACCAGCCTGCCGGTACACGCCCTGAACGAAGGTGAAGACTACCTGTTGGGTATCTTCCTGGTCGGCGCCTATCAGGAAATCCTGGGCGACATGCACAACCTGTTCGGTGACACCGATTCGGTGAACATCTACCAGCGTGAAGACGGTTCGGTGTACAGCGCCGGGATCGAGACACACGACACCATCGAAGACATGCTGCGCTATGTGCACTTGTCGCCGGAGGAGTTGATGACTCACTACCGTGACAAGTGTGCGAGCGCGAAGATCAGCGCGTCGGAGCGTACTCAGTTCCTGGACGCGTTGCGTTTGGGCCTGACGCGCTCTTCGTACCTTTCCTCGTAAGCACAGGCGACACAGATCCAGTGTGGGAAGGGGCTTGCCCCCTCCCATAGCTGGGCCTCGTTTGGCAGTACCTTCTTCGTGGGGGTCAATGATGTCGAGCAAATACCTGCAAGCGTTTACCCTGGCCTTCGCCGCCTTCCTGGCAGCCTGCTCCCCAATAAAAGTGCTCAACGCACTCACCCCCAACAGTACCTTCACCAAGACTTCAGCCATTGCCTACGGCGATGATCCCCGCCAGAAACTCGATATATACCGAGCCGTTCCTGCCGTGCCCAACGCTCCCGTGGTGGTGTTCTTTTACGGCGGCAGCTGGAACAGCGGATCCAAGGACGATTACAGGTTCGTCGGCGAAGCCCTGGCTTCAAGGGGCATCGTGGTGGTGATCGCCGATTACCGGCTGTACCCGCAAGTGCGTTACCCCGCCTTTCTTCAGGACGGCGCCAAAGCGGTGGCCTGGACATATAACCACGCCGCTGAATATGGCGCCGATCCCCAGCAGCTTTATGTGATGGGCCACAGCTCCGGCGCCTACAACGCCTCGATGCTGGCGCTGGATGGGCGTTGGCTAAAAGAAGTGGGCTTGGCGCCGTCGATCTTCAAAGGATGGATCGGCCTGGCCGGGCCTTATGACTTCCTGCCGATTGAAAACCAGGACGTGCGCCCGGTGTTCTTCTTCCCCGATTCACCGCCGGAGTCGCAGCCGATCAACCACGTCAGCCGTGACGCGCCGCCGACGCTGCTGATGGCCTCGACCGACGACAACTTGGTCAACCCGACGCGCAATACCGCAGGGCTGGCGAAAAAATTGCGCGAGGCGGGTGTGCCGGTCGAGGCGTTCTACTTCACCAGGACTAACCACGCGACGTTAGTGGCGTCTTTCGCCAAGCCGTTGCGCTGGCTGGCGCCAGTGTTGAACCAAGTGACAGCGTTTATCCAAGCCACTGATCCCGCTGGTTCAAGCGCCAGGCTATCGCCCACAAAGTGAGGCTGCGCAGGGCCATGAACAGCAGAAAGGTTATCCACAACCCATGATTGCCCAGGCCCTGCAACGCCCAGGCAAACGGCAGTGTCAGCAATACCGTCAGTAGCATCCCATTGCGCATTTCCCGCGCGCGGGTGGCGCCGATAAACAGGCCGTCCAGCAGGTAACTCCACACCGCAATCAGTGGCAGCAGCGCCAGGTAAGGCAGATAGATGTCAGCGGTGTCGCGCACGCTGGGGATATCGGTCTGCATGGCGATAAACAGGTGCCCGGCAAAGCTGAACAGCAGCGCAAACCCGACGCTGGCGATCAGCGACCAGCCACCGGCGACCACCAATGAGCGGTGCAGCGACTGGCGGTCGCGGGCGCCGATGGCGTGGCCACAGAGGGCTTCGACCGCGTGGGCCAGACCGTCCAGCGCATGCGCCGTCAGCAGCAGGCCGTTAAGCAGCAAGGCATTGGCAGCAACGGTGGCATCCCCCAGCCGCGCGCCTTGCACCGTGATCATGAAAAACACCGATTGCAGCGCCAGGCTGCGGATAAAGATGTCGCGGTTGACCGCCAGCAACGGGCGCCAGCTTTGCCACACTTTCAACGCGGCCCAAGCGATATGGCCTGGATAGGCGCGCAGGGCCTTTTGTGTGAGCGCCAGGCCGAGCAGGGCGCCGGTCCATTCGGCGATGACCGACGCTCTCGCCGACCCGACGACACCCCAATCCAAACCGAGTACGAACCACAGGTTGAGAGCGATATTCACCAGGTTAGTGGTCAGCAGAATTGCTAGCGGCGCACGGGCGTTCTGTGTGCCGAGGAACCAGCCGACCAGCGCATAAGTGGCCAGGGCTGCGGGCAGGCCGAACAGGCGCGTGTGGAAGAAGTCGCGGGTGAGCTGATTCAGCTCGGGGGAGGGCTGCATCCATTCCAGGGCGAGGTGGCTCAGGGGGATGCCCACGGTGCCCAGCAGCATCGCCAGCCCCAGTGCCAGCAACAGACCTTGCAGCAGGATTTGCCGCAGTGCCGCCCCGTCATTGCGCCCTGCAGCCTGCGCGGCAAAACCGGTGGAGCCCATGCGCAGAAAACCCATGGCCCACGCGAGAAAGGTATACAGGCTAGCCCCGACGGCCACGGCGCCCAGTTGATGGGCATGGGGCAGGTGGCCGATGACCATGCTGTCGACCAGGGCTACCAGCGGCACCGAGATGTTCGACAGAATCATTGGCGCGGCAAGGGCCCAGACGCGTCGATGGGTAGGGCGGTGGCGCCAGTCGGTGAGTAAGGTGGACATGCAGGCTCCTTGGGGGAGCGGCATTGTAACCGTCCAGTAGCTACGCAGCAGAACCAATGTGGGAGGGGGCTTGCCCCCGATAGCAATAGATCAGCCAGCCTATCTGTAGCTGACCCACTGCTGTCGGGAGCAAGCCCCCTCCCACAGTTTGATCTCCAGTGGGTGTGGGAACTGGCTTGGCTTGAGCCGATCGAGAACCAAACCACCCTCCGTCGGTCAATGTGACCAGCGCCACATCGGCTTCGCCGGCACTGATATATAGTTCACCCCTCGGTTCCCTCTGACTACGAGTGCCCCATGCTTAACAAAGGATTGTTCCTGGCCTGCGCGCTGGCCCTGCTGAGCGCCTGCGATTCCTCCGATAAACCGGCTACGCCGCCCGCGCCTACAGTGGCGGCAGCGCCGAAACCGGCCAAGGCGGCGGTGGATGTGCCAGCGCTCAAGCAGCGCTACGCCGGGCGTGAGTTGAGCGTGGTGGACGTGTCCGAGGTTCAGTTGGACGGGGCCAGCACCTTGTCGGTGAGTTTTTCCATTCCCTTGGACCCCGATCAGAAATTCGCCGACAAGCTCCATCTGGTGGACAGCAAGTCGGGCAAGGTCGATGGCGCCTGGGAGCTCTCGGATAACCTGATGGAGCTGCGCCTGCGCCACCTTGAGCCGCAACGCAAACTGGTGCTGACGGTCGACGCCGGTGTAAAGGCGGTCAACGACAACACGCTCGCCGCCGAGTACATCGCCCGCCTGGAAACCCGTGACCTACAAGCCACTGTCGGCTTTGCCAGCCGTGGCACCTTGCTGCCGACGCGCCTCGCTGAGGGCCTGCCGGTGATCGCGCTGAACGTCGACAAAATCGACGTTGAATTCTTCCGCATCAAGCCTGAATCCCTACCGTCATTCCTGGCGCAGTGGGGGCGCAACACCAGCCTGCAAAGTTATGAATCCCGCGAACTGCTGCCGCTGGCGGATCTGGTCTACGGCGGCCGTTTCGACCTCAACCCGGCGCGCAACACCCGAGAAACCCTGTTGCTGCCGATCGCCGGCCTTAAGCAATTGCAACAACCGGGCGTGTACCTGGCGGTAATGCGCGCGTCGGGCACCTACAACTATTCGCAACCGGCGACGCTGTTCACCCTGAGTGATATCGGGCTGTCGGTGCACCGCTATGCCAATCGCCTGGATGTGTTTACCCAGGCGCTGGAAGGCGGCAAGGCGCTCGATGGCGTGGACCTGGAAGTGCTCGATGCCGATGGCCGCGTGTTGGGCCAGGGCAAGACCGAGAAGGGCGGCCACGCTGAGTTGCCGTTGCCGAAAAAGGCCCAGGTCTTGCTCGCCAAGCAGGGCGAACAGACCAGCCTGTTGCGCCTCGACAGCGCCGCGCTGGACCTTGCCGAGTTCGACATCGGCGGCCAACCCTCGCACCCGTTGCAGTTTTTTGTGTTCGGCCCACGCGACCTGTATCGCCCCGGCGAAACCGTGCTGCTCAACGCCCTGCTGCGCGACAAGGACGGCAACGCCGTCAAGCCGCAACCGGTGAGCGTCGAGGTACGTCGCCCGGATGAACAGGTCAGCCGCAAATTCGTGTGGGATGCTGACGCATCCGGCCTGTATCAGTATCAACTGCAACTGGCCGGCGAAGCACCGACCGGGCGCTGGCAGTTGGTGTTCGACCTGGGTGACGGTAAACCGCAGCTGTATGAATTCCTCGTCGAAGACTTCCTGCCCGAGCGCCTGGCGTTGGAACTCAAGGGCAGCGACACGGCGCTGAGCCCGGCGGATAACCCGGTCATCCAGGTTAACGGTCGTTACCTGTACGGCGCGCCTGCGTCGGGTAATCGGGTCAGCGGGCAAGTGTATGTGCGGCCGCTGCGCGAAGCGGTCAAGTCGCTCCCTGGTTATCAGTTCGGCTCGGTCACCGAAGAAGAACTGAGCCAGGATTTCGAACTCGACGAAAGCGTCCTCGACGCCAAGGGCCAGGAAAAACTGACCCTCGAAAGCAAATGGGCCGAAGCTAAATCCCCCTTGCAACTGATCGTGCAGGCCAGCCTGCAAGAGTCGGGCGGTCGGCCGATCACCCGTCGCTTGGTGCAACCGATCTGGCCGGCCGAGCAACTGCCGGGCCTGCGCGGGCTGTTTGACGGCACCGAAACCAATGGTGATGGCCCGGCGGAATTCGAAGTGCTGCTGGCCAATCAGGACGGGCAGAAACTCGCTGCGCAAAACCTCAAGGTGCGCCTGGTGCGCGAGCGCCGCGACTATTACTGGAACTACTCCGACAATGACGGCTGGAGTTACCACTACAACGAGAAATTCCTCAACCTCGACGAACAGACCCTGAATATCAAAGCTGGCGACACCGCCAAGGTCAGCTTCCAAGTGGAGTGGGGGCCGTACCGCGTCGAAGTCGAAGACCCGCAGACCGGGCTGATCAGCAGTCTGCGTTTCTGGGCCGGTTATCAGGCCCAGGACAACACCGAAGGCGGCGCCGTACGGCCCGATCAGGTCAAGCTGGCGCTGGATAAACCGGCCTATGGCGACGGCGACACCGCCAACGTCACCGTGACGCCGCCCGCTGCCGGTAAAGGCTACCTGCTGGTGGAATCCGCCGAAGGACCGCTGTGGTGGCAGGAAATCGACGTACCGGCCGAGGGCAAAAGCTTCGCCGTGAAGCTCGACCCGAAATGGTCGCGCCACGACCTGTACGTGAGCGCCCTGGTGATTCGCCCCGGCGAGCGCAAAGCCAACATCACCCCCAAACGCGCAGTGGGCCTGCTGCATCTGCCGCTCGATCGCACCCAGCGCAAGCTTGGCGTGACCCTCAGCGCGCCGGAAAAAATGCGCCCCAAACAACCGCTGACGGTGAAGATCGCCGCCAAAAACGCCGACGGCAGCGTGCCGAAACAGGTGCATGTGCTGGTGGCCGCCGTGGACGTCGGCATCCTCAATATCACCGAGTATCCGACGCCCGATCCGTACTCCAGCCTCTTCGGCCGCAAGGCCTATGGCGTGGATCAATTCGACATCTACGGCCAGTTGATCGAAGCCGGGCAGGGCCGTTTGGCCAGCCTGGCCTTTGGTGGTGACGCCGCGCTGGCCAAGGGCGGCAAGCGCCCGGACACCAGCGTGACCATCGTCGCCCTGCAAAGCGCGCCGGTGACGTTGAACGACAAAGGCGAGGGTGAAGTCAGCGTCAATATCCCCGACTTCAACGGCGAATTGCGCCTGATGGCCCAAGCCTGGAGCGATGACCGTTACGGCATGGCCGAAGCCAAGACCGTGATTGCCGCACCGCTGATTGCTGAACTGTCAGCGCCGCGCTTTCTGGCCGGCGGTGACCAGACCACCTTGGCCCTGGACCTGTCGAACCTGTCGGGCAAGGCGCAGAAACTCGATGTGCAATTGAGTGCCGAGGGGCAGTTGGAATTGGTCAACACTGCCGCGCAGACCGTTGAGCTCAAGCAAGGCCAGCGCACCACCCTGCGCATCCCGGTGAAAGCCTGGGGCGGGTTGGGCAAAGGCAAGGTGAAAGTGACAGTCAACGGGCTGGATCTGCCGGGTGAAAACCTGCCGCCGTTCAGCCGTGAGTGGACCTTGGGCGTGCGCCCGGCCTATCCCGCGTTGCTCAAGCATTACCGCGCAGTGCTTAAAAGCGAACCCTGGAGTTTGCCAGCCGGCACCCTGGATCAGTTCGACACCTCCGGGCGCGAGGCGCTCTTGAGCCTGTCGAGCCTGCCGCCGCTGAACCTCGGCGCACAGATCTCGGCGCTCAAGGCTTACCCCTATGGTTGCCTGGAGCAAACCGCCAGCGGCCTGTACCCGTCGCTGTACGCTGACGATGCCTTGCTCAAGCGTCTGAGCATCAAGGGCGAGCCGGATGCCGAGCGCAAGCGCAAGATCGAGCTGGGCATTGAACGCCTGCTGGGCATGCAGCGCTACAACGGCAGTTTTGGTTTGTGGGGCGCTGACGGTGAAGAGGAATATTGGCTGACGGCCTACGTCACCGACTTCCTGCTGCGCGCCCGCGACCAGGGTTTTGCCGTGCCGCCTGAAGCCTTGAAAAAGGCCAGCGAGCGCCTGCTGCGGTACGTGCAGGAGCGCAACCTGATCGAAGTCGACTACAGCGACAACGCCGAACACACACGCTTCGCCGTGCAGGCTTACGCCGGCATGGTGCTGGCGCGCAGTCAGCAGGCGCCACTGGGGGCGCTGCGCAGCATTTTCGAACGGCGCAGCGATGCGCGTTCCGGGTTGCCGCTGGTGCAGTTGGCCATTGCCTTGCAGAAGATGGGCGACCAGCCACGCGCGGACCAGGCCTTGCAGGCTGGCTTGGCAGCCCAACGTAGCGCCAAGGAATGGCTGGCCGACTACGGCAGCCCGCTGCGGGACCAAGCGATGATCCTGGCGTTGCTGGAAGAAAATGACTTGGCCAAGGGCAAGCGTGAGGAGCGTCTGTTCACGTTGTCGGATCAACTGGCTGCCAGCCCGTACCTGTCGACCCAGGAGCGCAATTCACTGTTTCTGGCGGGGCGGCTTGGGTTTGCCAAGCCTGAGGCGAACTGGCAAGTGTCCCTCACCGGCAGCGGCGGTGTGCACGAGTTGAACAACCAGCAGTCGACGTTGGCGCTGGAAGGCAACCTGCTGTCCAGCGACCTGAGCCTGAGCAATCAGGGCGAAACACCGGTGTACCAGCAACTGACGATCTCGGGTTACCCGCAAGTGCCCCCGGCACCGGGTGGCGACAACCTGAGCATCCGCCGCGAATACCTGGGCATGAACGGCCAGCCGCTGAACCTGCGCAACCTCAATAGCGGCGACCTGGTGCTGGTGCACTTGGCGGTCAGCGCCAAGCAGCGTGTACCGGATGCCTTGGTGGTCGACCTGCTGCCCGCGGGCCTGGAGCTGGAAAACCAGAACCTGGCCCAGAGTGCCGCCAGCCTGGAAAACGCCAGCAGTCAAGTGAAGGAATGGCGCGAGTCGATGCAGAATGCGGCGCTCAAGCATCAGGAGTTCCGCGATGATCGCTACGTGGCGGCGATCAACCTGGACGGCGATGGCACCACGCACCTGCTGTACCTGGCACGTGCGGTGACTCCGGGCACCTATCGCGTGCCGCCGCCGCAAGTGGAGTCCATGTATCGACCGAACTGGCAGGCGGTGGGAGAGACCCCGGCGGACTTGGTCATTAAGGGTCGTTGAAGAAGCAATGTGGGAGGGGGCTTGCTCCCGAGAGCGGTGGGTCAGTTGCCAGATGCATTGACTGAAACACTGCTATCGGGAGCAAGCCCCCTCCCACAGGCGATTGCTGACCGTCCTGGCTTAGTGCACGACCCAACTAAGCAGCCAAAGGCCCAGCAGCAGCCAGATAATCCCCATGATGATCGACGCCCGCATAAACGCGCGTACTGCCGAGTACAGCAGCATCAGGCCGACGATCAGCGTGATGATGCTGATAATCGACGTATCCATGCCCAAGGTTCGGGACAGGCCTTCGACAAAGTTGCCCCCGGCATGAGTCAGGGCCCCGAATAATCCGCTGAGGCCGTCGACGATAAAACGGATGATGGAACCGAGCGCCTGGCCCAACCATTCGAAAAAGCTTTCTACCTGCATGTGCATGTCCTGATAAGAGGTGGGCGTGTCTGTGCCTTTGGTTGTTAATGCAACAGGCTAGTTCCCTACCAGCATAGAGGTTTGCCCGTTTGAATTTGCGTTTAGTTGCCCGCTGGACCCTGGCGACCCTTCTGTTGGTGATTGCCCTGCTGTGGCTGGCCGACCGCATCTGGCCGCTGCCCCTGCCCAAGGACGACTTGGCGCGGGTGGTGCTGGCCGAGGATGGCACACCCTTGTGGCGGTTTGCCGATGCCAATGGGGTGTGGCGCTATCCCGTGCAAACCGGTGAAGTCTCGCCGTATTACCTGGATGCCTTGCTCACCTACGAAGACCGCTGGTTCTACCAACACCCAGGCGTAAACCCGTTGGCGTTGGTGCGCGCGACGTGGCAGAACCTGACCGGCGCGCGGGTAGTGTCGGGCGGCAGCACCTTGTCGATGCAGGTCGCCCGTTTGCTCGACCCGCATTCGCGCACGTTCCATGGCAAGTTGCGTCAGCTGTGGCGCACGGCGCAGTTGGAGTGGCACCTGTCCAAGGAAGAGATCCTCAACCTCTACCTGAACCGCGCGCCGTTTGGCGGCACGTTGCAGGGCGTGGCGGCGGCCAGTTGGGCATACCTGGGCAAATCCCCTGCGCAATTGACCCATGCCGAAGCGGCCTTGCTCGCGGTACTGCCACAGGCGCCGAGCCGCCTGCGTCCAGATCGGCATCCGCAGCGCGCCCAGGAGGCTCGGGACAAGGTCTTGCGCCGCCTCGCCGAGTTCCAGGTATGGCCGCAATCGGCGGTCGACGAAGCCCTTGAAGAACCGCTGCTACTTGCCCCGCGTCTGGAACCGAGCCTGGCGCCCTTGCTCGCTCGCCGCCTGAACCGCCCCGACAGCCCGCCGCTGATCCGCACGACCGTTGACGCCACCCTGCAACGCCGCCTCGAAGATCTGTTGCTGGGCTGGCGCGCGCGGCTGCCGGAGCACACTTCGGCGGCGATCCTGGTGGTGGAAGAGGAAACCATGGCGGTGCGGGCGTACCTGGGCTCGGTGGATATCAACGACGCCAAGCGCTTTGGCCATGTGGACATGATCAGCGCGCTGCGCTCGCCGGGCTCGACGTTGAAACCCTTTCTGTATGGCATGGCCCTGGATGATGGGTTGATTCACTCCGAATCGCTGTTGCAGGACGTGCCCCGGCGGTATGGCGATTATCGGCCGGGCAACTTCTCCATGGGGTTTACCGGCGCGGTGCCGGCGAGTACTGCGTTGTCCAGCTCCCTTAACCTGCCAGCGGTGCAGTTGCTGGAAGCGTACGGGCCCAAGCGGTTTGCCGCCGAGATGCGCATTGGCGGTGTGCCCTTGGCATTGCCCGCGCTGGCCGAGCCGAACCTGGCGCTGATCCTGGGCGGCGCGGGCAGCCGTCTGGAAGATCTGGTGGGCGGTTACAGCGCCTTCGCCCGGGACGGCAAGAGCGCCTCTATCCGACTGCAGCCGGACGACGCGCTGAGAGAGCGGCCAATGCTGTCGCCGGGCTCTGCCTGGATTGTGCGGCGCATCCTCAGTGGGCAAGCGCGGCCGGATCGCGACCCGCGTGCCGAGTTGGTGCAGCGCCCGGTGCTCGCCTGGAAAACCGGCACCAGCTATGGCTTTCGCGATGCCTGGGCGATTGGCGTGGGGCCGCGCTACCTGATTGGCGTGTGGATCGGCCGGCCGGACGGCACGCCCGTGCCGGGCCAGTTCGGCTTGGCGTCAGCGGCGCCACTGATGTTGCAGGTGCACGACGTGTTGACCAATCGCGACAGCCAGCGCGGCATCAGCGCGCCAGTCAAACCGGTGCCGGCCAACGTCGGCGTGGCGGCGATCTGTTGGCCGCTGGGCCAGCCCATGAGCCGCAGCGATCCCAATTGCCGCCGCCAACGCTTCGCCTGGACCCTGGACAACACCACGCCGCCGACCTTGCAGGCGTTGGATCAACCGCTGAGTGTGGGGTTGATGGAAAGTGTCTGGGTCAATGCCAAGGGCTTGCGGGTCGATGCTCATTGCCCCGGCGCAGTCGCCAAGCCTATCGCCCTGTGGCCAGCACCGCTGGAACCTTGGCTGCCAAGGGCCGAACGCCGTGAAGCACGCATCCCAGCCGCCGACGCGGATTGCCCGCCGCCGGCGCTGGCCGCGTCTTCACCGTTGTCCATCGTCGGCGTGCGTGAAGGCGACCAATTGCGCCTGCCCGCCGCCAGCCAACAAGCCCTGCGTCTTAAAATCTCCGCCTTGGGCGGCAGTGGTCGACGGTGGTGGTTCCTTAATGGCGCGCCGTTGGGCGACAGCGCCAATCAGGACTTTATCAATGCCAGTTTCGAGCGACTGGGCCGCTATCAATTAAGCGTGCTCGATGAGGCGGGGCAGACGGCCAGGATTGAGTTCAGCGTGGTGGATTAACTTGCCTTCTCTGAATTTCCGCCGGAAGCTACACACCTTCAGGAGCCCCTCCCATGAACCTCGAACACCTCACCGAACGTCTGCACCGCATCCGCGATACCAACGACTGGAAGCAGTTCCACAGCCCCAAAAACCTGGCCATGGCTGCCAGTGTGGAAATGGCCGAGCTGGTGGAAATCTTCCAATGGCTGACCGAAGACCAATCTCGCCAGTTACCCGCTGACAAACTCGCCCACGCCGGCCAGGAAGTCGGCGATATCGTGCTGTACCTGCTGCTGTTGTGCAGTGAGCTGGGCCTGGACATGAATGAGGTGGTGCGCGCCAAACTGGCCGACAGCGAACGGCGGTTTGCCCATGAGTGATCGTCATTTCGACCAGTTGGCTACACGCTTTGCCGAGAAAATCTACGGCGGTGCCAAAGGCGCAATCCGCCTGGCGGTGCTTCAGGCCGACCTGGCCGAAGCCCTGCCGGAACGCCCGTTGCGCGTGCTGGATATCGGCGCAGGCCTGGGGCATATGTCGCTGTGGTTGGCCGAGCGCGGCCACCTGGTGACCCTGGCTGAACCCGCCGAGCCGATGCTTGAGGGGGCGCGCCAGCGCTTCGCCGAGGCCGGGCAAACGGCGACCTTTATCCAGGCGCCCTGGCAAGACCTGCTTGGCCAGCTCACCGAACCTTACGATCTGGTGCTGTGTCACGCGGTGCTGGAATGGCTGGCCGAACCCCATGCGATCCTGCCGGTGCTGCACCAGTTGACCGTGCCCGGTGGCTGGCTGTCCCTGGCGTTTTACAACCGTGATGCGCTGATTTATCGCAACCTGCTCAAAGGCCACTTCCGCAAAATGCGCAAGAACGACATGGCCGGCGAAAAGCAGAGCCTGACCCCGCAACAGCCCCTCGACCCCCGCGAATTAGCGGCGCAACTCGACGGGCTTTGGCAGGTCGAAAGCCAAAGTGGCGTGCGGGTTTTTCACGACTATATGCCGGTGGAATTCCAGGCCCGCGCGGATTTACAGGACCTTGTAGAGATGGAACTCGCTCACCGTCGTCACCCAAGCTTTGCCGGACTTGGGCGTTATTTGCACTGGATCTGCCGTCCGGTTTAAGCGGCCCAGCCTGCGGAGGTCGAAATGCGTCGTCTCTGTTTGATTTTGTTATCCCTTGGGCTGGGCGCGTGCTCCAGCCCTAACCCTTATGTGGCGGCTTCTGCGCCCATGCCACCGGCGCCGGCCCAGGCAGCCACTACATTCGATGCCAGTGCGTACCCTGCGCCGGTACGCGACTACGGGGCCTACCGTAATTGGGCCTGGCGCAACGGCCAACTGCCGGCGGGCTCTGCATGGGCCGATTCGGCGCAGATTGCCGAAGCCGTCAGCGGCGCCCTCGACCAGCGTGGCCTGCGCCCTTTGCACGACAACCGGGCGCCCGACCTGCTGGTCAGCGCGGATGTGCGCCTTGAGAAGCGTCTCAAGCAAGTCCAGGACGATTATGGCTACGGTTACGGCGGCTATAACCGCTACGGCAATGGCTATGGCATGTACAACTCGGCGCCGATCGTGCGCACCTACGAGGTGACGGTTGCGGTGGTGCGGGTCAACCTGTTTGATGCCCGCAGCGGTCAGCCCGTGTGGAGCACCAGTGCCGAAACTGCCAGCCAGGGCAGCCTCAGCGAACGTGCTGACGCTTTGCGCCAGGCCGTGCAAAAGGCCATGACCGCTTACCCGCCCAGTTAACCGCTATTCTCATTTCAAGCGCAGTTCGCTCTTTGGAGAAAACCATGTTTCGTCGCATCGCTATGCTCGCTTTTGTCGTGCTGCTGGGCGGTTGCCAGACCAACCAGGTCAACCACGATTTTGACGCCAGCCGAGACTTCGGCGCCTACCGCAACTGGGCCTGGAAAGATCCGGCCCTGCAATACCGCCCAGATGATCCACGGATCAAGAGTGACCTCACCGAACAACGCATCCGCCAGGCGGTAGGCGAGCAACTCGACCAACGGGGCCTGCGCCCAGCCGCAGCGGGCACCAAGGCTGACCTGATCGTTCAGGCCTACCTGATCGTCGAAGACCGCCAGCAACAAGTCACCACCAATTACGGCGGCGGCTGGGGTGGCCCGTGGAACGGCTACTGGGGTGGGCCGATGTACAACGAAACGCGCAACATCACCTACAAAGTGGCGACCATCCAGATCGACCTGCTCGATGGCAAGGACGGCAAACTGGTATGGCGCGGCAGTGATGAACATATGATGGGCAGCACGCCCAACCCACAGGACCGCAACAACGCGATCCGCACGACGGTGACGCACATCCTCTCCAGCTATCCGCCGCACTGACTTCAGCCGCCGCGATTTGTGGCGCTTGGCCAGCGCACATTCCAAGCCTTGTCTACACTCCACAGCACCTACGGAGAGTAAGCGCTAAGGAGTGCTCGATGTCTCCCGGACTTCGTTGCAGGCAGCGTGGTGCGATCGGCTTGATGGCGGCCTTGACGCTCGGTTTGGCGTTGGTCTTCTTACTGCTGGTGGTCGACAGCGGGCGGCTCTATCTCGAAAAGCGCAAGTTGCAAGGCATTGCCGACATGGCCGCGCTGGAAGCGGTCCAGCGCAATGGCGATTGCCTGGCAGCGAACAACAACACCGCCACCACCTACGCCGGCGCCAGTGCGGTGCGCAACGGCTACATCATTCCCCCCGCCAATGCACTGGACGTGCGCTGTGGTTCGTTGACCACGGCGGCTTCGAATCTACGGGTGTTTTCCGCAGATGCCACCAAGCGCGATGCGATTCAAGTGATCGCCTCGCGCCCGGTGTTGACCAGTGTCGCCGGTGGTATCTGGTCGATGTTCAATGGCGGCGCCTACAGCCTGACCACCCTGTTGACGGCCAAGGCCGTGGCCGCGCCGAAGATTTTGCCGCCCCAGGCGCAATTGACGATCAAGTCCACGTTGGTGACGGTCAACTCCACCGATTCCGCCGCGCTGAACCTGCTGTTCGGCAAGTTGTTGGGCGGTAACCTGTCGCTCGATGTGGCCGGTTGGCAGGGGTTGGTGGACACCAATCTCAACCTGTTGAGTTACCTGAACCAGTTGGCACTGAACGTGGGCGTCCAGGCGGGCAATTACGACGAGTTGCTGGCCAAGAACCTCAAGCTCGGTCAACTGATCGATGCGGCGGTAACCGTGCTTCAAGCCGGGTCGGGTACCGCGACGGTGGCCGCCTCAGGGCTTACGAAGATCAATGCATTGGTGGGCAATCTCGACGTGACGCTGGGCAGCCTGTTGCAATTGCAGACAGGGGCTGTGTCCGCCGGGCTTAACACCACGTTGAACGCGTTCCAGCTGGCTGAGGCTTTTGTGCAATTGGCCAACAAGAAGAACGGGGTGGTGGCTGCGGTGCCTGTGACCATTCCCGGTGTGACGGCGAATCTCAAGCTCAAGGTCATTGAGCCGCCCATACTGTCCGCGATCGGTGACCCCACCTATGCCAAGAATAAAACCGATGCGAGTACGCGGATTTATGTGCGCACGGCGCAGGTAAGCCTGGGGCTGACAGTGACGCTGCCGGTACTCAACATCCCTGCGGTGAATTTGGTTGTGAACGGCTTGGTCGCTCCGCTTACGGACGTGCTGAACAATTTGCTCAGCCTGAACCTGGCCGGGACTGTCAGTTCGCTGCTGTGTGCCGTGGGAGGCGTTCCTTGTCAGACCACAGACTTGAGGCTGCTGTCTTCCGCCACTAACCCGCCGGTTCCCAGTGTGGATGTGATTCTTGAGCTGGGCATTGCTGAAAGCTATGTCACAGGGTTTACCTGCGCGAGTGACGCGACCAAAACGCTGACCACCCAAACCAATGCGTCGGTGGTGAGCATCAAAGTCGGCCAGAGCCCTACCCTGATCGATTCACTGGGAGCCAGCCCGCCGCTGCCGGCCGTGCCACCGCTGCCGGTGATCGATATCGGCGCGGTGACGTGCCTCAAGCCGCTGCTCGGGCTCGGGCCCACCGTCTGCGATTACCCTAATCGCAAAGCGTTTTATGGTGGGGGGATTGGGATGCTTATCGACCCCAGCGTGGGCTCAGTGACTTCGGCGGGTGGCGCTTACACCTACAACCAGCCACCGGAGATCAAGCAGCCACCGCTCTATCATTCGCTATCGACTGCTAGCCTGGTGACGTCCCTCGGACAGGCTTTGCAAACAGGGCTGAAATTCCAGGTTTACAAGCCTACGGGGTTCAATCTGCTGGGCGGGTTATTGGCGACCAGCGCAACGCTGCTTAACGATTTGAATAGCACGCTGGGCAACGTCATCGGCACTGTCCTTAGCCCAATTGTCGACCCGCTGGTAAACGGCTTGCTGTCCACCTTGGGCATCAACCTCAACAAAGTTGAAGTCGGCGCCAACCTCAGTTGCAGACCTCACGGACAAGCGGCATTGGTGCTTTAAGCCTCCACGATCGGTAACTCCACACAAAACCTGGCGCCTTCTGCGCCATTGACGACGCTCAGTCGGCCGCCCATGTTTTCCACAATTCCGTAGCTCACCGACAACCCCAGCCCCGTGCCCACGCCAATCGGCTTGGTGGTGAAGAACGGCTCGAAAATCCGTTCCAGCAGGCGAGGGTCAATACCGCCGCCGTTGTCCTCGACCCAGATCCGCACGTGGCGGCTGTCGTGCTCGCAATGCAGTGCGATCCAAGGGCGCAGTGCCGGGTTCTGTTCGCGATTGCTCAGCAGTGCATCACGGGCGTTGACCATCAGGTTGATCAGTACTTGTTCCAACTGGTCGACGTAGCCTTTGACCTGCACGGTGAAGTCCACCGGGGTGACGCGCAGGTCCATGCCTTTGCCCTTCAAGCCTTCGCTGAGCATCGACAGCGTGCCCTCCACCGCCTGTGCCGGGTCGAAGGGCTGCTGCTCGATTTCCGAGCGGCGCCCAAACACCCGCATATGGTCCACCACCCGCGCCGCGCGCAGCACTTGGGCGTCGATGCGCTGAAGTTTTTCGGTGAGGTAATCGACGTCTGCGTTGCCGCTACTCAGGCGCTTGAGCACGTTGACGATGGCCATGCGCATCACGTTCAGCGGTTGGTTGATTTCATGCGCCAGGCCCGTGGCCATTTCGCCGAGGGTGGCCATCTTGGCGCTTTGTGTCAGCTGTTGCTGGGAGCGGCGCACTTCCGTGTTATCCCGGCCTACGGCTTGCACTTCCACCAGCGCGCCGCGCTCATCAAACACCCCGCGGTCCGACCAGACCCACCAGGCATGCTCGCGGCCAGGCAGTTCCAAGCTGATTTCGGCGGTGCTGACCGGGAACTCCGGAGTCAGTTGGTTGATGCGCTGCTCAAAGGCTTGGCGCTGCTCTACCGACAACCAATGCCCCAGGTTCATCCCCGGCAGCTGCGTGGGCAAACATTCCAGATAGTTGGCCAGCGGTGTGTTGCCGAAGGTCAGGGTCAGGTCTGGTCGGTAGCGGCAGATCATGGCCGGGGAGTCTTCCACCAGGATGCGATAGCGCTCTTCGCTCTTTTTGATCTGTTCGGCGGCCAGGGTCGCTTCGGTGACGTCCAGCCATAGCCCGACGGCCTCTACCGGTAGACCCAGTTCATCGCGCAGCAGCTTGGCTTCGTCGAGCAACCAATGGTCTACGCCGTGTTTATCGCGAACGCGGTAGCGGCTGCGCACGTTGCCTTCGCGAAGCAGTTGGCGAGTGCGCTCGAAGTAGAGGTCACGGTCATCGGGATGAATCCATTCGATAAGACTGGCCGGCGTGCATTCTTCGAGGGTGCGGCCGAGCAGAGGCAGCAGGCTGTCGCTGAAAAACAGCGGCTGCAGGGTGCCTTCGACATACCGTTGTACGTAGATGATTGCCGGTGAGCTGGCGATCAGGTTGTCCAGCCTTGCGTGAGCGGCGGCGGCTTGATGCTGCTGGTTTTTTATATCGCTGATATCCAGCATGAAGCCGATCAGCCGCCGTGTGCTTCCCACCCCTAACGCTTGGCCTTGAACGCGGTACCAAAGGGGGTTTTGTGCGGCGTCCATACGATGCAGACGTACGCTGGTGGACACCGGTTTGCTCGCTGTCTGCAAGTCTTGCAGGCGACTGGCGAGCTCCTGGCGGTCAGCGGGGTGGATCAGCATCAGCCAGTCTGTCAGGGCCATGCGCGGGGTGCTGTGGTTGGGGCTCAGGTGCTGTAACAACTGGGGTGCCAGCTGGATCTCTTCAGTGTCTGGTTGGAGTTCCCACCAACCGGTGCCCAGTAACCCCTGCAACGCTTCCAGCCGGTCAAGTTGCTGCTGATGACGCTGCTCGCGAAGGCGGCTGAGTAATGGGGCGGCGATGGCGGCGGTCAGTTGGAGCCAGTCACGGTCACTGGCCTTTTCTTCGCCGCGATAAAACCCGCAAAGCAGCCAGGCGGCAACGCCATGGTCGTCACGGTAGGGCACCAGGAAGCCTGCGGCATTGTTGAAAATGCCCTGCAAGCGCGGGTGCTCGCTGTGGCCATGGTTCAGGCTCAGGTTCAAGGGGGTCTTGCCGTCGAGGCTGTCCAGCGCGGTTCCCAGGGGCTGTCCGTCGTGCCACAGGGCCGGTGCATCGTGTGCGCGATAGTGGCTGTGGATCAACCAACCCTGCTCCTGGCTATCGAGCAGGGCAATGGCGACACAGGGAATCTGCAAGCATTGCGCAATGCTTTGCAGGTTGTCTTGGAGTTCCTCGGGCAGGCGCGCCAGGCTGCAAACCCACAGTCGCTCACTGATCTGGGCACTCAGGTACTGATTCTGTTCGCGGGTTTCAGCTTGATTGCGGTGGGCAATCAAGTCGCCGATGTCGAGCAGTTGTAATACCCAGCCATCACCTTGAGGTTGAATCCAGCCTCGGGTTTGCAGGACGCGCCCCGCATGCGCCTTGAAATCCAGGTCCAGGGTTTGTCCTTGCCAGTCGCCGGGGCAGCCCTCGATCACCACGGCGCTGTGGGCATCTACATAGTCCAGCAGTGGCATCGGTTGTTGCGGGTCGGTTGTTTTCGCCAAGCGATGGCGCAGCGCGCCGTCGGTTTGCAGCACGCGACCCTGATTATCCAGATAAATGTGCAGGCCGGCGTTCGCGGGGGCGTGTGCTGGCGAAGCAGAGATACCCGGAGGGCGGCCCAGGAGTCGATCGAAAAACCTTTCCCCCGAGTTCAAAACTGCAGGCTCGCTTGGGCCGAGAGCGTCGTAGGCAAGTTGGGCACAGTGCCGAAGCCCGGCAGGACCAGGAAGGGCAGAACGCTCTTAAGGTTGTCGGAGGGGTAATTGATTCGTACGGTCAGCATCCCGGTGCCCGAATAGTCTGCTGTGACATAGGCCGGTACGAATTTGAAGGCCGGCGGCAGCCACTGCAATTGCGCCTGGGCGGCACTGATCGCGCGGGTTTTCAGCGCATCGGTGTAGCCAGGCGTCGTAGGGTCAAGCGCCACGCCGCGTCTTACACCTTCTGCCGTTGCCTGGTTGAACGATTGCAGCAGCAGTAACGGCAGGCTGTAACTGACCAAACCATAAAACACGGCAAAAAAAATCATGAATACCATCGCGAACTCAAGCGCGGCGGCACCTTTCTGTTTTCTAGGGAGGCCCTTTTTCATGACTGCGTCTACCCTGACAACCACTACCTGATATCAGCATAGAATCATTCAGCGAAAAGGGATTTTTTTTACGTGATTCATAGCCTGTTGCTGTTTGTTTGGCTGGCGTTATGCGCCGTGCAAGATATCCGTCAACGCCAGATCGCCAACCGCCTGACGTGGGGTGGGCTGCTGCTGGCGTTGGTTTATTTGCTCTGGAGCGGGTCCACCTGGCTAGGGGCATCCGCTGCCGAGGGCGGATGGGCGTTTACCCTGGCGCTGCTGTTTACCTTGCCCGGTTATGCCTTAGGTCGGCTGGGCGCGGCGGATGTGAAGTTATTGGCGGCGTTGGCGTTGGCAACCAACAGCCAGTACTTGCTCGGCACGTTTGTCGGCGCAGGGCTGGCGAGTGTTGGGTGGTTGTTGGTGGCGCCCAGGATGTGGCCGCTGATGAATCAAGGAGTTAGAAACGCTCTTTGTCACCTTGAGCCGCGGGCGTCAAACAAACAGCCATTTGCGCCCTTTTTGTTCGTCGGATTTGTACTCGCTTGGGCTTGGATCCCATTAGTCGTGACGTAGCCTAGTGCTATGTACATAGTAAGAAAGTACGTCTACGTTTAAGGGTGAGTTGTACGGAAAATAAGCGGTTGGAATGGAACGGTTGGTCTTTGGCTTGCCCAGGCATGGAGTCGCGCGTGAACAAGCTTACCTCTCTAGTGAAAGTGCTCGTTGTCGATGATCAACCTTTGATCGTGGAAGAGCTGTGCGAATACCTCGAAAGCAGCGGCTATCGCTGCATCCCATGCCATTCCAGCCTCCAGGCTGTAAAACGTTTCAGCGAAGACGCTGACATCGGCCTGGTGCTGTGCGACCTGCATATGCCGGAAATGGACGGTATCGAGTTGGTGCAGGCGTTGCAGCGTTTGGCCGGTAAACAGCGTGCCTTTGAATCCATCATGCTGACGGGGCGCGCCGACAAACAAGATGTCATCAAGGCCCTGCGCGCAGGAATCGCGGACTATTATCAAAAACCGATCAATCTCCCCGAGTTGCTGGAAGGGTTGCAACGTCAGGAGGCGGTGCTGCAGGAACGGCATAAAAGCCTTGAGCTGGGGCACCTGAACCAGAAGCTGCAATACCTGTCGGCGTCCATCGATGACCTTTATCACGATCTCGACAAGGTGCGTAGCAACCCTCAATCCTCCATCAGCGCCACCGAGGCGCAGGGGGAGGGTGAAGCACTTGATGTGGAGATGCCGGTTATTTTCAAACAGTTGTCACCACGTCAATTGGACGTTGCACGGCTGGTGGGCAAGGGGCAGACCAACTACCAGATTGCCTGTGAGCTGGGCATCACTGAAAACACGGTGAAGCTCTACGTCTCCCAGGTGTTGCGCCTCACCCATATGCATAACCGCACGCAGTTGGCGCTGGCGCTGTCACCGAGCAATTCGGCGATACGCCAGCGGGTGACCGCCCACTAGTTGCTACCGCTCGGCGAGGTACCGCCTTGTTTCTGATCGTAGTACTCAGGAATAGGGTGCTTGTAGCTCTCTATCAGGCGCAGCATGGCGCCCTCGCGTTCAGCGGGGGTCGCCTTCTGCGGCTTGGACGACGCCAGTTGGCCGCTGACCTGCAGCTGTAGCCAGCCTTCAGTCTGTTTCTGTTGAGGCGAAGACGGGCCGGGCTCAATGGCCATGGCGGTCAGGGGCAGCGTTGCCAGCAGCAGGTTGGCGAGCAATGCGAGTTTCATCTGGATTCTCCCTGATTGACTGACTTGATAGGCGCCTGCAAGGCATCTCTGACAGCCGCTATTTGATCCTTGGCGGGCGACGCAGGCGAACGCTTGAGTTGCTGCGCCCGGGCCTGGGCCTGGCTGACTTGAACGGGGCTCAACCCCATGCGACTGACCACTTGCGCGGCCTGCCCCCAGTTGTCTTGGTAGATCAGCAGGGTCACCAGGTTAATGGCGGCCAACTGATTGCTCTGGTTGAGCTCCATGGCGGTGAGGAACTCGAAACGTGCATCGTCCATACGCAGTTGGTTGAGGTAGACCACCCCTAAGTCATTGCGGATTTTTTCATCGGTAGGCGAGAGCTGGGCGGCCCGTTGCAAATGGGCCAGTGCTTTACCGTTGTCGCCCTTGGCGACGGCGAGTTGCCCGAGTCCATGTTCGCCTTCAGCCGACAAGCATGTACCCAGCAGGGTTTTGTACAACGGCTCTGCGTCGTTGCGCCCTAACAGCCGGTAGACCTTTGCTTTGCGCAGGCGTACTTGAGGCAAGGAGTCCGGCAGATTTTGCAGATTGGCCAGGCTGGCGTGCAGCTTGCCGTCGTTGGCCATGTCGTCGGCGAGGTTCAGCGAAAGCTCCTGGTCGGCGCTGGGCTTGGAGCAACTGCCGTTAGCGGCGAACCCGGACCAAGGCGTCTGGCCCAGGTTCGCGCAGCCGCTCATGAGCAACAAACTGCACGCGGCAATCAGTGTTTTCATCGGTTGTCCTTTCAAGGCCCCATGGCCTTCGAGATGGCGATAAAGCCGGGACCGGCCAGTACGATCAGTAACGCCGGAAACAGAAAGACCATCATGACCACGGACATCTTGGCCGACATCTTGGAAATGTATTCCTGCATGCGCGTCAGGCGCCGGTCGTCCAGCAGTTGCTTGAGTGCCTGCAGCGACTTCATGGCGCCGCCGCCCTGATGCAGCAGCTGTTGCAGAATCGTGCAGGTGTCGCTGAACTCATCGACGCTCAGCATCAGGCTGGTTTTGTTCAACTCTTCGCCAAGCTCCAGGCCCGAGTCCACCCTGGCCAGCACAATGCGCAATTCCGAAGTGAGTACCGGCAGCAGCTTTTGCGCTTCTTGGGACATCACGCGCAAGGTTTGCTCAACGGCCATGCCGGATTCAAACAGGATGCGCAGCAGCGGAATGAAGGTCGAGATTTCCTGGGTGATCTGCTCCTGGCGCCGTTTGGCCAGTGACGCGAGCACGCGCTTGGGCAGCAGGTAACCGGTGGCCAGCCCGAGGAAGGGCGCTAGCCAAACGGGGTCCGCCTCAGGGAAAAACACGCTTTGTATCAGCAGCGTCAGGCCCAGCAGTACCAGTGGCGCGCCCACTTGGCAGGCGGCGAACATCGAGCGCTGCCCGGCCTTGCGCCAGCCAATACGGTTGAGCAGGGTTTGGGTTTCGTTGTCGAGGCTGATGGTGCGTTGGCCAATCCGGGTGTTGCCCAGCGTGCGCAACCATCGGCCTATCTTGTCTTCACGCTCGGTTTCGCCCTGCAGCCGCGAGGTGACCACGCGCTGTTGACGACGGTGAGCCAGGACGTTACCGACCAGCAGTAACGTCGCCGCGAAAAACAATACTGCGCTGATCAACATGGCCATGTCAGACGCTCCTCAGCATGCGCCACAGGGCGATGCAACCGAAGACCTGCATGGCGAAGGCACCAATCAACATCCACCTGCCGCTGTCATCGGCCCACATACCCACCAAATACGTTGGATTGGTCACCAGGAAGTAACCGGCCACGCTGACCGGCAGCAATGCCAGCACCACGGCGGTCACGCGAGTCTCCCCCGTCATCGCCCTGAGTTGGCGAGCGCCCTGGTCCCGTTCGCGGATCATTTTGATCAGATTTTCCAGCAACTCGCTGGCGTTGCCGCCATAGCGATGATTGACCTTCAACCCCAGCGCAAAGAGGCGCAGCTCATCCTGTTCGTAAAACTCGGCAAAGTCGTGCACCGCATCTGGCAGGCTGACCCCGAGGATGACATTGCGCTTGATGCGTCCCATGGACTTCTTCAGCGGGTCATCACTGGTTTCAATGCCACCCAGCACGGCGTCCGCCAGCGTGCGGCCGGATTTGAGGCTGCGTACGGCGTGATCGAGCAACTGAGGCAACTGCTCAATCATCCGGCGCAAACGGCGTTGATAGCGCAGGGCCAGGTAGAACCGCAGGATCAGGGGCGGCAGTACGACCATCGTCAGCAAGCCCAGCCATTCGGCAGCCAGGAAACCGAGCGCCACGCCAAAGCCCCAAAGCATGAGCCATAGCCCCAGGCGTTCGGTGGGCTTGCCCAGGCCGGCACGGATGAACATACGTTCAAGGCTGGTCACGACGGCCTTGTCATTCACTGCCTTAGGTTGGCCCTGGCCCAGTCGCTCCATCACACGCTCGGCCTGTGCCTGGCGCAAGCCACTGCGCATCATGTGCGTCGCCAGCAACAGCATGCCCAGAGAGATCAATGCGAGCAGGATCGGACCGATCATCAGGCGGCTCCTACAACGGCAGCGGGATTTCGCGGCGCAGTTTGTCGCCGGCGGGGTTGATGGCTTCGCGCAGGAAACCGAAGCCGGTGCGTTTGTCATGCCGGAACAGTGTGTTGGTGACGTACACGTCATCACGCACGCCCACGACTTCCACCACTTCACTGACGCAACGGCGACCGTCGGGCAAACGCGTCAGTTGGATCACCACATCCAGTGCCGCGCAGATCATCTGGCGCAGGGTTTTCTCCGCGACCACGCGGCCGGTGAGTCCCACCAGCGTCTCCAGGCGCAGCAGCGCATCCTGTGCGTTGTTGGCGTGCACGGTGCTCATCGACCCGTCGTGGCCGGTGTTCATCGCCGTGAGTACATCGAGCACTTCCACGCCACGAATCTCCCCCAGAATGATGCGGTCCGGGCGCATCCGCAGGGCGTTGCGAATCAGGTCGCTGGCCTTCACTTCGCCGTGCCCTTCGGCATTCGGCGGGCGGGTTTCCAGGCGTACTACGTGGGGGTGGCCCAGTTGCAGTTCGGCCACATCTTCGATGGTGACGAGCCGCTCATGGGGGTTGATCAGTTGGCTCAGAATGTTCAGCAGCGTGGTTTTACCGGTGCCGGTACCGCCGCTGATCAAGATGTTGCAGCGCTTGCCCACGGCCTCTTGGAAGAACTCGAAAATCAGTTGATCGATGGTCTGCATGGCCATCAGGTCGCTGCTTTTGAGCATGTCCTTGCGAAACTTTCGGATCGACAGGCAGGGCCCGTCCAGGGCAATCGGAGGAATGATCGCATTGACCCGACTCCCGTCCGGCAACCGCGCATCGACCATGGGTGACGACTCATCCAGTCGTCGCCCCAAGGGTGCGAGGATGCGTTGCATGACCCGCTCCACATGGTGGTCGTCGATAAAACGCAGGTCGCTTTGGTGCAGCAGACCGTCGCGTTCGACGAACACTCGGTGGGGGCCGTTGACCAGGATTTCAGTAACGGATGTATCGCGCAGCAGCACCTCAAGCGGCCCGAAACCGGTGAGTTCGTCAACGATTTCTTCTGCCAGGCGCTCCATTTCATAGCGGGAGATCGCCAGGTGCATGCGGGTGATGTACTCGGCGACTTTATCCATCACAAATTGCGCCAAAGATTGGCGCGTGCCTTCCAACAGGTTTTTCCCCGACTCCTCTATGGCATCGATGATGTAGCGGTGCAGGACCAGTTTGAGGCCGTCGTGATCGGTGTTGTCGACGGTGCCGCGTAAGGGCGAACCGAACAGTTTATCGCTGCTCATTTCGTACTCCAGAGACGGGTAAGCCAGTTGGCCGGTGGTTTCTCAAGGCCTTCGGAGCGTTTGGCCAGGCGCTCGCCAAGGGTGCGCAGGCCTTGGGTGAGCGGCTCGCGGGGCGATAAGGCAAATAAGGTCTGGCCCTGATTTTTGGCATTCAGGCGGATTTCCGCGCTCAGGGGCAGCACGGCAATCACTTCCAGGCCGAAGGTCTTGCCCAGCGCTTCGGCCTCCGGTGCGGCGCCTTTGATATAGCGGTCGACCAGCAGACGGCCGTGCTCCAGTTTCATGCCTTTTTCACGCCATCGATTGAGCACCGCCAGGTTGCGTCGGCAGTCGAGCACGCTTTGATCGGTGCACCACAGCAACTTGTCGCAATGGCTGACGAAGGTGCGCAGCGCTTCGCTGTCCGGCTGGCCGGTTAGGTTGACGACAATGTGCTGGAAGTGTTGGCGCAGGGCGCTGAGCAGCATGTACAGCTCGGCAGCGCTGGTTTGCTCCAGCGATTCGTCGCCGTCGGTGTAGGCCAGAATGCGCAGACCAGCCTCGGCCGAGGTAAAGGCGCTGTTGATCAAGGTGGCATCCAGGCGTCGCAAGTGGCGCAGGGCATCACCGAAGTGAAACGAGCTTTCCAGGCCCAACAGCGCCAGGCTGTCGCCCCGAGGCAGTCCCAAATCCAGTACCAGGGTTTGCTGCCCGCTTTTTTGCACCACTTGCGCCAGGTGGGTGGCCAGTAACGCGCCGTCGGTACCGCATTGGGTGCCATAGAGCACCGTCAGGCCACCCAGGTGAGTGGTGTGGCTGACCGTCGGCAGGCGCTTGCTCAGGCGTCGAACCAGGCCGGCCACTTCACTGGAACGCGAGCCATAAGCGACGAAGTCGCGGGCGCCGGCCCGCATGGCATTGAGTACGAGTTGATTGTCCATGCCGTCGCCCAGCGCGACGATGGCCAACATGGGTTTGGCCTCCAGTGCCCCTTCAATCAGGGCACATTGCGTGGTGACGTTTTCACGGTCCAGGCCGATGAAGACCAGGTTGGCGAAGGTCACGTCGACCAGTGCCAGCAGTTCGTCCAGACTGCCGCCGCCGGCACTGACCACTTGGCCCAACGGTGCAAGCGCGCCCTGAAGCCACTCCAGATCGGTGCTGTTACGCGTTATTGCCAGAAACGTTTGGCTCAGGCTTTCGCTCATTGGGACAGCCCCGTGCGACGGTCGAAGTTGCCATTTTCAAGGAAAAACAGGCGGTACCAATTAGGGTCGTAGCTGCGCAGCTTTTCGCCGGGCAGGGACGGCAACTGCGCATCGGCCGCCAGGGGTTGTACGAGGTGGGGTGTGACGATCATCAGCAACTCTTTTTCCTCGCGGCTGATGTTGGAATCGCGGAAGAACGCACCCAGGATCGGGATGTCGCCCAGGCCGGGAAATTTGTTGATGGTGGAACGGTTGTTGGTGCTGATCAGGCCACTGATGACGAAGCTTTCGCCATCGGCCAGGGACACGCTGGTGTCGGTGCGACGCACAGTGAGTGCGGGTACCTGAATGCCCTGGATCTGCACGGCGTTGCTGTAGTCCAGTTCGCTGACTTCCGGTGCCACTTTGAGGGTGATGCGGTTTCGATCGACCACGGTGGGGGTCAGGGTCAACCGAATACCAAACTCCTTGTACTCGATGGAGATGGTGTCGCTGCCGGCACTGGGCACCGGAATGGGCACTTCGCCCCCGGCCAGGAACGTTGCGCTTTGTCCGCTCAGGGCGACCAGGCTGGGTCGCGCCAGGGTGTAGGCAAAACCGCTGCTTTCCAAGGCATTGATCATCGCCGACACGCGCCCGCCGCCGAAGCCGATATTGAAGTTGGAGGCGCTCACCGGCAGAGCCAAGGTGTTAGCGCTGGGCACCGCGAGGTTGGGGCTGCCGATCAGGAAGTTTTTGCCAATCCCCAGGATCGAGGTGCTTGCCTCCTTGAGCTTGGTGCGACTGACTTCGACGAAGCGGATATCGGTCTGTACCTGGCTCGGCAGCAAGGGGTCGTCCGAGGGGGACAGCGACAAGCTGGTTAACGCTGAAGTGGCTTTGCCTTTGACGAACACCATGCTCTGGCGTGGGGTGTTAGAGCACGCGGTCCAGATCATAAGGCTGGTGGCGCCTTGGGAGATGCCAGTCAGCAGGAACGCCTGGTTGCCGTTGACTTGAACGTCGGCGATTTTGGGGTCGCCGACCGCCAGGCGGGTAATGGCAACCGGGGATTGCATGGCTTGTTGCATGCCTTCACCGACTTCGAGCGTCGCAGGAAGCTTGCCCAGGCTGGCGCAGTTGCCCGGTGCTGCCTGTGCGATCGCGATGGGCAGCGTCAGGGTGACGAGGGCCCAGAACGCTCGTGAAAAAAACCTCAGGGAACGACTGCTCATTCAAGGCATCCTTAGCGCTATCTGGGCGTTTGTTGAGTAACCTGGTTGCCGCGTATCACCTCGACACCCGAGCGACGTGGAGCGCTGGTGGTGGCCGATGGGCTGAAGTTGCTGGTGGGTGGTGCAGTAAAGGCCAACTGATTGAACTGGTAGAGGTCGCGCTTGGCGTTGTCGAGGTTTGCCGCTGATTCATTGGTGCCCGACCAGTACTGGCTCAAGCGTTGTTCGTCAGCGCTGCGCAGGGCCAGGCGCATTGCACCGGCTTGCGTGGCAAGCACCAACCGACTCATCAGTTGTTCTGGAACGGCCAGCAACACGGTGCGCGCACTGGCACGGCTCTGTTGTTGCTTGGCTTTGTCTTCGGCCGTTGTTGCTACAGGGGAGCCGGGTTTACCGTCATTGGTCAGCCCGAGTTGGTCCCCCACTCCAAGCAGGCGAAGTGCGGGGACTACGGTTTGCGCCGAGGGTTGCGGGTTACCGTTTTCCTGGCGCAGGTACAGCATCACGTCAACATAATCACCCGGGTTCAATTGCCCAGCGGCGCCGGTTACTTCATCCACGGCAACGGCCAGCGCGCGTTCGTCAGAGCGGATCATCCGGGCGAGGCTTCCGCCAGCCTCGAAGCTTTGTTCGGTCAGCCAGGTTCCGGCTTCCAGGCTGCGCCAAGGCGTGCGTCCGATGGCTTGCTCCAGCGTGGTGAGGCTGCCAGCCGGTGCAGTGCGCAGTTTTTCCAGGGTCAGGTCGGCGGCGGTGAGGGCGACGAAGGGCGGCACGTCGTGGGCCAGTACCACTACGGGTTGACGTGTCGGGTCTTCGACGGGGGCCACTGAAGAGGGGTTGGCAACGGGCTGAGCAACCACGGCGGCCGCCGGTTCCGGACGGCTCAACACGAGGCCCCAATAACCGGCAATCAGCGCTCCCAACAAGAGCAACCCGGCCAGAATCATACTGATGCGACTGCTCATAAAGGCTCTCCCTTTCCCACTGCAGAACCTGCTGTCTGGTCCATCCAGCACTGCGCAATCAGTTCACTATCAAGGTCTAACTATTTCGCTATTTGAAGGTAGTTCAGCTAGGACGAAATGCCATTACTCCTTGGAAAATTTCTCTTCATTAGTGGGAAATAAGGTTCTTCAGGCGTCATCGATTTGGCTACTACTTTGTGATTAGTCGCTTATTACAGTTGTTGGGAGTGGATTTGCCGACAATGCTCTAATGGCACAGCGAGATCATGCTGTAGCCCAGCTACATCAGCGCCCGGAGCGCAAAGGAGAAGTCAAATGTTCCTTGACGTCATTCGCAAGGTGTTTATCAAAATCCAGATTTTGTCTTACGGAAGAGAGGGGGCCTCCGGTATCGAATATGCAATTGTCGCGGCGATGTGTGCAGCGGTGATCGGGCTGTTCATGACGCCCATCAGCACTAAAGTGAAATCCATTTTTACATCGATCCAGACCGGTATCGGCGCTGGCACTTGAGCTTTTAACCCTTGTTGGAGAGTCACATGTCAGCAATTGGCAAGGTGTTCTTAAAGCTTCAACTGATGGTCTGCGCCAGGGATGGCGCTTCCGGTATTGAGTACGCCATTGTGGCTGCCATGTGTGCAGCTGTGATCGGTATCTTCATGACGCCCATCAGCGACAGAGTCACTGCGCTGTTCAAGTTGGTCGAAGCCAGTATCTTGTCCACTTGATCAATGGCGCGATACGACTACCCTGAGTGCACGTTTAGTATCAGGATCCTTACATGAGCCCCATGTCGTCCCCCCGGCAACAAATCCTGTTAGTGGACGACGAAGAGGACGCGCTGATCGAGCTCGCCGAATCCCTCGGAAACGAGGGGTTCGTGTGCTTCACGGCAACATCCGTCACCTTCGCCCTGCAAGAGTTGACACTTCACCCCGATATCGCCTTGGTCATCACCGACCTGCGCATGCCCGAGGAAAGCGGTATCTCCTTGATCAAGCGCCTGCGCGAACACACCTCACGCTCGCACCTGCCGGTGATTGTGATGTCCGGTCATGCCGAAATGGATGACGTCAGCGACATGCTGCGCCTGCAGGTTCTGGATCTGTTTCGCAAGCCGATTTACCTGGTGCGGTTGATTGATACGTTGGACAGCTTGTTTCCTCTCAGCAAGCGGTAGGGCTTTTGGGGACTGCTGCGCAGTCGAACACGAGCAAGCCCGCTCGCCACAACAAGCCCTCTTACCACAGCAAACTCGTCTGCCGCAGAACCCCGCTCAGCCTAAACTGAGCGCTGTAGGCCTTGTCAGAGTTGATAGCTGAAACTCAACGTATACCGCGGCTGGCGGTTGAGGCTGTCGAGGGCCTCGTCCGACATCGGCTTGGCCGCTTCGAGCGCGATGTTGTAATACTTCGCGTCGCCAAAGCGCAGGCCCACGGCGGCTGAAGACAGGTTGTTGCCTTTGATGGGTTGGTCGTTGAACCAGGTCTTGGCACGGTCGAACACGATGTAGGGTTGCAGGATTCTCACCCACTCGCCGGCACGGTTGTAGCTGTAGTTGACCTCATAGGCCATGCCCCAGCCCTTGTCGCCCGAGCCTTGATCATCGGGGTAGCCACGACCGAAGTTCTGCCCGCCGAAGGTGGCGCGCTCGCTGTCGGGCAAGGTGTCGTCACTCCAATAGAGCGCTCCTGACAGCACGCCCTGAACGTTGCCGAACAGCTTGTTGCTTTGCACGCCCGACAGGCGCAGGCGGAAGAAGTCCAAGTCAGGTTTGAGGCCTTCGAGGTCGCTGCGTGTCTTGGCGCCCATACCGTCGATGCCTTGGTACAGCCCCGCGCTGAGGATGCGCAGTTGGTCGGCGTCGGCCTTGCGCCAGTCGCCTTCGAACGCCACGGCGCGCAGGTTGGTTTCGATGTCGAAGCGCTGGGGGAATCCCACCAGTTGATAGCGGGTTTTCTGGTCGACCCCATAGAACCGCGTGCCCAGTGTCAATGACTCGGTGGGCGAGGCGATCAGCGGGTGGCTCAGGCCAATGGAGAATCGGTCGATTGCCTGATGGGGCTTGAGTTCGAAGCCGCCGCCCAGTTGCAGGTTGGTGCCGGGGTCGGCGCGATAGCGTTCACCGGATAGCACCAGTTGGGTGCCCTCGGCATTGACGAATTGGCTGTAGGCGGCGCGGTAGTAGTGTTCTTTGTCGTCGCCCGGTGGGAACAGGCCGCTCACGCTCAGTTGTTCACCCATGGTGGTTTGGGAATTGCTGGTGGCGGTTAACAACGCTTGCGTGCCGCCACGACTGGCTTGGTTGAGGCTCATGCTGGTGGTGAAAGGCTTGCGGCTGGCAGTGATCTGCATGTGGGTGCCGCCGTCGGTGGTGCCAGGTGGCGGCACTTGCGCTTGCAAGGTGACGCCGGGGATCGCGCCCATGAGTGTGGTGTAGCGCTCGAAGGTTTTACGGGTCAGTGGGCGCTCGGCCTTGAGTTTGTCGGCGAGCTTTTCGACGTAGGACGACACTGAGCCAATATCGCCTTGTACTTGGTAATCGCGGATATAACCCTCCACCAGAATGACGTGCACCAGGCCGTCATCGAAGCGTTGCTCCGGCAGGAACGCATAGGACAGCAGGTAGCCGTCTGCCTGGTAGCGCCGGGTGATGCTGCGTGTCGCCTCGATCAATTGGGCCAGGTTGGTTTCGTGGCCGATCAAGGGCTCGAACGCCAGGGCAACGTCGTTGAGCGGGTAGACCGTGCCGCCGTCGATCTGCAGTTTGCGAATGGTCACCTTGGTGTCCATCAGCAACGGTTGCGCCTCACTCGCCGCGGGGGTGGGCAGCTGCGTTTGCGGGGTGTTCGGGCGGTAGGCATCGGCGGGCAGATTGGGCACCGGCAGGTTGCGGATGGTGTCGTTGCTATTGAGGAAGCTGGGCAGGGTATCGGCGTGGGCGTAAGCACTGAGGGTGAGCAATAACAACGGTGTCAAAGCGCGCATAGGACACTCCATGGTCAAAGCAGCAGCGTTTCGCAGGTGCCCGCCGGGCTCTGAAGGCGCGGTTCGGGTGTTTTTCAGGGGCCGTTCAGTGGCCCTAAAAAAAGACGAGAGATTTATTAGATCTCTCGTCTCAACCAAGCGTAGGCGCTGTAGGTGAGGCCGTCTAATCGGCCAGGTGCAATTCTATTTTTTGCCGGTGAGGCCACCGAGCAACCCTCCCAGGCCACCGCTGGTGCTGGCCCCGGCACTGGCACTGGCGCCGGCAGATGCGCTGCCGCCCAGGTTCAAGCCGCCGCCGAGCAACCCACCGCCGCTGGTACCGCCGGTGACCAGGCCACCCACCGACGCCACGGTGCCGCCGACAGCGCTCACGGTGCCGCCCAGGGCGTTGGTGACCGGGTTGGCATTGGCGCCGCTGATTTTGCCGCCCAGGCTGTTGACGGCGCCGCCGACGTTAGTCACCAGGCCATTGACTGGCGCGCCCAGACCGGTGGCGTTGCCGACGTTTTGGGTCAGGCTGGCGATGCCACTGGTGGCAGGGTTAAGTGCGCTGCCGAGGTTGGTGGTCACCGCCATGATCGGAGCGCCCGCGGCGGTGTTTGGAGTGCCGCTGCCGCCCAGCAAGGTGCCCAGAGATGCTACCGTGCCGCCGGCGCTGGCGCCGGTGACGCCAGCAGCGCTCACCACGCCATTGGTATTGCCGGCGTTGAGGCCGTTGCCGGCGCCGGCGATGACACCACCGATCAGTTCCGGCAGACCGAGTTTGACGCCACTGCCGCTACCGCCGCCGTTGCCGGCGGCTGGGTCGACATAGCCGCTTGCGGTGCCGACCACGGTGCCGACGCCATTGAGCAGGTTACCCACGGCGCCGGTCACAGGGTTACCGGTGCCGCCAGCGCCGGCGACTTTATCGCCGAGGCCATCGACGGTGCTGCCGACTTTATCCAGCAGGCCGCCGACCGGGCTGTCCAGGCCCGTTGCGTTGCCAACTTTGCCGGTGGTTTTTTCCACCAGCGAGACGACCGGCACCAGCACTCGGGCGCCCACGGCATTTGTCACATTGCCCAGCGGGCCGGTGGTGCTGGCGGTGCTCAGGGTATCGCCGAGCATGGTCACCACGTTGCCGACTTTGTCGACCGCGCCGCCCACCACTGGCGCAGTTGCGCTGACCACGGGCACTTTACCCAGCAGCGTGCGCACGTTAGCGCCGGTGGTGCTGACGCCATCGCCCAGATCGGAAACACCTTGGCCTACGCCGTCGAGGGTGTTGCCCAGTGCATTGCTGTCAGTGCCCAACGAGCCGAGCCCATCCGACAGGCCGTTGCCGATGCTGCCGACCGCAGTGCCGGTGGCCACCACCAGACCTTGGGTGGTCGCGCCAACAATCGGCAAGCTGCCGAGGGTGGTGCCGAGACTGCTGACGGTGCCGCCCACGCCGGTCACCGTGTTGCCCAGCGTGTCGACGACGGTCGCGGTGACCAGTGGCGTGGTGGTGCCGCCACCAGTGCCGCCACCGGTACCTCCACCGGTACCGCCACCAGTGCCTCCACCGGTGCCTCCACCGGTACCGCCACCAGTGCCGCCACCGGTACCGCCGCCAGTACCTCCACCGGTTCCGGCAGTATCCGAAGAGGAGGAGCCGCTACTGTGATGCCCGCCACCACCGCTGCTGCAGCCACCGAGTGTCATTGCTATTGCCAGGGCCAACGCGGTACTTGCTTTCCAAAACACTACTTGAGTTTTCATGATTGAATTCCTTGCACCCGTACAACCTTAGTTGTCTTCAAACGCTCGTTATTTCTTGGGATAGCGATGCGTTTGTCCGTAGGTCTATAACAGACCCGGGTGCGTGTTCCCTCAAGGCTCAACTTGGTATTAACGATTTATATAGAGGGCGTGAAGTGTGTGCTTAATGACTAGTCGTAAGGGTATAAGGGGAGGGCGTATCAAGATGTATATGTCTATTGAATCAGTCGCTTAGATAAAAAAATAGCGGACTTTTTCAAGTCCGCTATTACTTATGGCGTATATATACAATTAAGCAGGTTTTGTTATGCGATTGGCCGCCATTTCCCCACCATATGTTCAATATCTCCCGCGCCCTTCAACAGTAATTCGCCACTGGAACCGGCGGTGCTACTGTGCAACGTCACTTCGCTGGGCAGGCGCACCGGTTTTTTGAATACCATTTCGATTTCTACATTGGCAGCGGGCAGGTGCTCACCGAGTGCGGCCAGTGTGCGGGCCTTGTTCCACAGTCCGTGGGCGATGGCCTGGGGGAAGCCAAACAACTTGGCGGTCGGGGCACTCAGGTGAATCGGGTTGTAGTCGCCGGAGACCCTCGCATAGCGACGGCCGATATCCGAAGGGGCCTTCCAGTGGGTCAGTTCGCTGATGTGTACAGGTGTGGGCTGGGTGTCATCGGCAGCTTCGCCTTCGAGTTTTACGCCTCGGCAAAGCATTCGGCTCTCGGCTTCCCACAGCACTCCGAGAGAATCTTCGACGGTGGTTACCACCTCAAAGGTTGCGCCCTTGGCGTGAGGTTGGAGGTTTTGCGCGTGCACGCTTATGAAGAGTTCGTTTACCCCGCCCAATGGGCGATGGATTCGAATGCAATTGCTCAGGTGGATCAACCCCAGCAACGGGAAGGGAAATGCCTTGGCCGTGAGCAGCTGCATTTGTAATCCAAACGCCAGGATGTGTGGGTAGGTCGCCGGTAGGATCGGGCTGTCGGCAAAACCGCAGACCTTGCGATACGCCGCGACGTCCTTGGGGTTGACGCTGACCCGGCAGCGCAGCCCCTGTTCAGGCAGTGTGCTGCCGGTAATCTTGCGCTTGAGCGCCGCTCGCCAATACAACGGCGGCAGAAACGGGGTATTGCCTAAGGTCTGCCATTCCATGCTCACGCTCCCAATAGACTTTGCCCGCACACCCGCAATGCTTGCCCGCTGACCGCGCCGGAACCGGGCTGGCCCAGCCAGGCCACAGCTTCGGCGACGTCCTGCGGCAAACCGCCTTGGCCCAGGGAGCTCATGCGGCGCCCGGCTTCACGCAGGGCGAACGGGATGTGTGCGGTCATCTGGGTTTCGATAAAGCCTGGCGCCACGGCATTGATGCTGATCCCGCGCTCCTTGAGCAACGGCGCCCACGCCTGCACCAGGCCGATCAAACCCGCCTTACTCGCGGCATAGTTGGTTTGCCCACGGTTACCGGCGATGCCGCTGATGGACGCCAGCACCACCACGCGGGCGTTGTCGTGCAGGCTGCCGCTGTCGAGCAGCGCTTTGGTCAATACCTGCGGTGCATTGAGATTGACCGCGAGCACCGCATCCCAATATTCCGGGGTCATGTTGGCAAGGGTTTTGTCACGGGTGATACCGGCGTTATGCACCAGAATATCGAGGCCATCGGGCAGGTGTTCGATCAACTGGCTGGCGGCGTCTTCGGCGCAGATATCCAGCACCACCGTGCGAGCACCCAAGCGCGCCGCCAGGGCTTCGAGGTCGGCCTTGGCCTGGGGGACGTCAAGGAGAATGACCTCAGCGCCGTCGCGGGTCAGGGTTTCAGCGATAGACGCGCCGATGCCACGCGCCGCACCCGTGACCAGCGCCTTGCGCCCGGCCAGTGGGCGGGTCCAGTCCTCAACGGGCGTGGCGCAAGCCTCCAGGCGAATCACCTGGCCGGAAATGTAGGCGCTTTTCGGTGAGAGGAAGAAACGCAGCGCGCCTTCCAGCTGGTCTTCGGCACCCTCGCCGACGTAGAGCAATTGCAACACTCCGCCGTTGCGCAGTTCCTTGGCCAAGGAGCGGCTGAACCCTTCCAAGGCCCGCTGGGCGCTGGCGGCAAACGGGTCGCTGAGACTTTCCGGGGCGCGGCCGAGGATCACCAGGTGCGCGCTGTTATCGAGGTTTTTCAGCAGGGGCTGGAAGAACTCGCGCAGTTGCTTGAGCTGGTCGGTGTGTTGCAGCTCGCTGGCATCGAACACCACGGCCTTGAGCTTGGGGCCGTGCCCGGGAATCCACGTCGATGACTCGGCGCCGTAGGTATAAATCGCGTCGGTGAGTTTGTTGGCAAATGCCTGCACCTTACTTGTCAGGGCTCCACCGCCCAGCAGCAGTGCACCGTCTACCGGGCGCAGGCGTCCGGCTTGCCAGCGTTCCAGGCGTACCGGTGACGGCAGGCCAAGGGCGGCGACCAGGCGATGGCCGAGGCTTGAGTTGGCGAAGTCGATATAACGGTCAGACATGGAACGCTCTCCGAAGGCTGGGGTTCAAAGGGTTGACCATCCCAGGGTAGCAGTCGTTCGACTAGGCTCAGTGATCAAGCCCATAACAGACAGAGGGAGCTTTCCATGACTCAATTGCGCCGTGTAGCGATCATTGGCGGTAACCGCATTCCTTTCGCCCGTTCCAATGGCCCCTACGCCACGGCGAGCAACCAGGCGATGCTGACCGCCGCCTTGGAAGGCTTGATCGAACGCTACAACCTGCACGGCCTGCGCATGGGCGAGGTAGCCGCCGGCGCGGTGCTCAAGCATTCGCGCGACTTCAACCTGACCCGCGAATGCGTGCTGGGCTCGCGGCTGTCACCGCAGACCCCAGCCTATGACATCCAGCAAGCCTGCGGCACCGGGCTGGAGTCGGCACTGCTGGTGGCCAACAAGATTGCCTTGGGCCAGATCGAATGCGGCATCGCCGGCGGGGTGGACACCACGTCAGACGCACCGATTGGGGTGAATGAAGGGCTGCGCAAGATCCTGCTGCAAGCCAACCGCAGCAAATCCATGGCGGATAAATTAAAAGTCCTGTTACAACTTCGTCCCCATCACCTCAAACCAGAACTGCCGCGCAATGGCGAGCCGCGTACCGGTTTGTCCATGGGCCAGCACTGTGAGTTGATGGCGCAGACCTGGCAGATCCCCCGGGCCGAGCAAGACCAGCTTGCGCTGGAGAGCCACCAGAAAATGGCGGCCGCCTATGCCGAAGGCTGGCACAACGATCTGCTCACCCCGTTTCTGGGCCTGACCCGCGACAACAACCTGCGTCCCGACCTGACCCTGGAAAAACTCGCCGCCCTCAAGCCCGCCTTCGAGCGCAGCGAAAAGGGCACGCTCACCGCTGGCAACTCCACACCGCTCACCGATGGTGCATCCCTGGTGCTGCTGGGCAGTGAGGCTTGGGCGAAGGAGCGGGGGCTGCCGATCCTGGCGTATCTGCGCGATGGCGAAGCGGCGGCGGTGGATTTCGTCAACGGCGCCGAAGGCCTGTTGATGGCTCCGGTGTATGCGGTGCCGCGTCTGTTGGCGAGGAATGGCCTGACGCTGCAGGACTTTGATTACTACGAGATCCACGAAGCGTTCGCGGCCCAGGTGTTGTGCACGCTAAAAGCCTGGGAAGATGCGGATTACTGCAAGACCCGCCTGGGGCTGGACGCGCCGTTGGGCTCCATCGACCGCAGCCGGTTGAATGTGAAGGGCAGCTCCCTGGCCGCCGGGCACCCATTTGCCGCCACCGGCGGGCGTATCTTCGCCAACCTGGCTAAGTTGCTGGATGCGGCGGGCAAGGGCCGAGGGCTGATTTCGATCTGCGCGGCGGGCGGTCAAGGGGTGACGGCGATCATTGAGCGTTGATTGCAGCCGAAACTGGCATATAGGATGCATTCTTGAGTGGTCAAAGATCGGTAGCCCCTCCCACCGGCGAGCCGATTGCCGTATAACGAGTGCCATACGCGTATTTGGTAATAAAGGACCCACAATAAAAGCTGATGAAGACTCCTAAACGCATTGAACCCCTGATCGAAGACGGTCTGGTCGACGAAGTGCTGCGCCCTCTCATGAGTGGTAAAGAAGCAGCTGTTTATGTGGTGCGCTGCGGCAACGAATTGCGTTGCGCCAAGGTTTACAAGGAGGCGAACAAACGAAGTTTTCGTCAGGCATCCGAATACCAGGAAGGCCGTAAGGTCCGTAACAGCCGTCAGGCCCGGGCCATGGCCAAGGGCTCCAAGTTCGGTAAGAAAGAAACCGAAGATGCCTGGCAGAACGCCGAAGTGGCGGCACTGTTCCGCCTGGCCGGCGCGGGCGTTCGCGTGCCCAAGCCCTACGACTTCCTCGAAGGCGTGCTGTTGATGGAGCTGGTGGCCGACGAGTACGGCGATGCGGCGCCGCGTCTGAATGACGTGACACTGGAGCCGGACCAGGCGCGCGAATACCACGCCTTCCTGATTTCCCAGATCGTGCTGATGCTGTGTACCGGCCTGGTGCACGGTGACTTGTCCGAGTTCAACGTACTGCTTACCCCCACGGGCCCGGTGATTATTGACCTGCCCCAGGCGGTGGATGCGGCGGGCAACAACCACGCGTTCAATATGCTGGAACGGGATGTGGGCAACATGGCCTCCTACTTCGGGCGTTTTGCCCCGGAGTTGAAGAAGACCAAGTACGCCAAGGAAATGTGGGCGCTGTACGAAGCCGGTACCTTGCACCCGGCCAGCGTCTTGACCGGCGAGTTCGACGAGCCGGAAGAGTTGGCGGATGTGGGCGGTGTGATTCGCGAGATCGAAGCGGCGCGGCTGGATGAAGAGCGCAAGCAAGCGATTCGGGCGGCAGATGATGCTCCGCCGAGCAAAGCGTCCGAAGAACCGCCACCGCCGCCTTGGATGCAATGATCTTCGGGTAAATGAAGATCAAAATGTGGGAGGGGGTTTGCTCCCGATAGCGGTGTGTCAGTTACAGATATTGAGACTGACCCACCGCCATCGGGAGCAAGCCCCCTCCCACATTGGTTTTGTAGTCAGTCAGTTAGAGCCTCACGCGCAGCAGCTTCCTGAAGCCAACTCCTTGAGAATCGGACAATCCGGCCGATGATCGCCCTGGCAGTGCTCCACCAGATCTTGCAACGTATCCCGCAACTGCCCCAGCTCCAGAATCTTCTGGTTCAACGCCTCGATATGCTGGCGCGCCAGGGCTTTCACGTCGGCGCTGGCCCGTTGGCGGTCCTGCCACAGGGTCAGCAGCTTGCCGACCTCTTCCAATGAAAACCCCAGATCCCGCGAGCGTTTGATAAACGCCAATGTGTGCAAGTCGTCCGGGCCGTACACACGGTAGCCACTGTCGGTGCGGTGGGCGGCTTTGAGCAGGCCGATGGATTCGTAGTAGCGAATCATCTTGGCGCTCAGCCCGCTTTGGCGTGCGGCTTGGCCGATGTTCATGGGCGTTGATCCTCCAGGTCAGTGGGTTTCCAGGTTTTCAACAACAGTGCATTGCTCACCACGCTGACGCTGGACAAGGCCATAGCCGCGCCCGCCAGCACCGGGTTGAGCAGGCCGAATGCGGCCAGGGGAATACCGATCAAGTTATACACAAACGCCCAGAACAGGTTCTGGCGGATTTTTGCGTAGGTCTTGCGGCTGATCTCCAGAGCTGCCGGCACCAGGCGTGGGTCGCCGCGCATCAGGGTGATACCGGCAGCATGCATGGCCACGTCGGTGCCGCCGCCCATGGCGATGCCGATATCGGCCGCCGCCAGGGCCGGGGCGTCGTTGATGCCGTCGCCGACCATCGCCACCACGCCGTTTTTTTTCAGATGGGCGACGGTGGCGGCTTTATCGGCGGGCAGCACTTCAGCGTGAACATCGTCGATGCCCAGTGCGTGCGCCACCACGCGGGCGCTGCCGCGGTTGTCGCCGGTGAGCAAGTGGCTGCTGATGTGCTGGGCCTTGAGTTGCTCAACGGCTTCCAACGCACCGGGTTTGAGGGTGTCGCCAAAGGCGAACAACCCGAGTACGCGCGGTTGTGGACCCTGTTCGATCAGCCAGGACAGGGTGCGGCCTTCGGACTCCCAGTCGCTGGCGACACCTGCCAAGTCACCCGCGCTCAAGCCGATTTCTTCCAGCAGACGGCGATTGCCCAGTGCCAGTGGCCGACCGTCGAGGGTGCCGGCAATGCCGCGCCCGGTCAGGGATTGGCTGACGCTTACATCAGGCACCTTCAGCCCTTGTTCGCTGCAGGCATCCAACACGGCTTTTGCCAGGGGATGTTCGCTGCCGCGTTGCAGCGCGCCGGCCTGTTGCAGCAGCAGGGCTTGATTGCCATCCACCGCGACCAAGTGGGCGATTTTTGGCGTGCCGGAGGTGAGCGTGCCCGTCTTGTCGAAGACCACGGCGCTCACTGCGTGGGCGCGCTCCAGCGCTTCGGCGTCCTTGATCAGGATGCCGTAGCGGGCGGCGACACCGGTGCCGGCCATGATTGCAGTCGGCGTGGCCAGGCCAAGGGCGCAAGGGCAGGCGATCACCAGCACGGCCACGGCGTTGATAATCGCGGTCTCCAGCGACGCGCCGTACAGCCACCATCCCACCAGCGTGAGCACCGCCAGTACCAGCACGGTTGGGACGAAGACCTGGCTGACTTTATCCACCAGTTTCTGAATCGGCGCCTTGGCGGCCTGGGCGTCTTCCACCAGGCGGATGATGCGTGCCAGGACACTTTCAGCACCAAGGGCGGTGGTGCGGACCAGCAGACGACCTTCGCCGTTGATGGCACCGCCGGTGACTTTATCGCCGGGTTGTTTCGGCACCGGCAGGCTTTCACCGCTGATCAACGCCTCGTCGGCATGGCTTTGGCCTTCGGTCACTTCACCGTCCACCGGGAAACGCTCGCCGGGTTTGACCAACACCAGGTCATCGAGCTTCAACGCGCTGATGGCGACGTCTTCTTCACGGCCATCCTGCACACGCAGTGCACGTTCAGGGCGCAGGGCTTCCAGCGCACGGATGGCGCTGGCAGTCTGGCGTTTAGCACGGCTTTCCAGGTATTTGCCCAGCAATACCAAGGCAATTACCACCGCTGAAGCTTCGAAGTACAGGTGGGGCGCCATACCCGCATGTGCGGTGAGCCATTCATAAATGCTCAGGCCGTAACCGGCGCTGGTGCCGATGGCGACCAGCAGGTCCATATTACCGGCGCCGGCGCGTACGGCTTTCCAGGCGGCTATGTAGAAGCGCGCACCGAAAATGAATTGCACGGGCGTGGCGAGGGCGAACTGCACCCAGGGGGGGAGCATCCAGTGCAGGCCAAAGGGCTCCACCAGCATCGGCAGCACCAACGGCAATGCCAGCGCAATGGCCAGCAGCAGCGACCAACGCTCGCGGTGCAGGCGCTGGGCTTGATCGGTATCGGTGGCGATTTCGCTTTGAGGCAGGCTGGCGCTGTAACCGGCCTTGTCGACCGCCGCAATCAGCACGGCGGGGTCCATTTGGCCCTGCACTTCGACGTGGGCGCGCTCGTTGGCCAGGTTGACACTGACGCTTTGCACCCCCGGCACCTTGCCCAGCGCACGCTCGACACGCCCGGCACAGCTGGCGCAGGTCATGCCGCTGATGGGCAGATCAAAGGTGGTGGATCCATTCATGGGGCATTCCTCCAGAAGAAGTTGCCCCTAGCATCAACCTTGACCTGTGGGTAAGGTCAAGCGCCTTCAGTAATCCAATGCAGCCGCTTTGAGGTACATGCCATCCGGGCCCTGGGCGATCCGTAACTTGCGTACGTCACCGGCCTTGAGCGTGATGTTTTGCGCGGGCGGGGCGAGCAGGCCAGGCAGGCAGCCCGCAGCTTGGCCCGGCAGCAGCTTCAGGCGCAGTGACACATTGCCGGCGGGCAGGTTGAACGAGGTGGCCTGCTCCTGGTACAGGCGCCCGGCCAACTGGTCTTGGATGTACAGGCCGATCTCGCAATTGGTCAGCACTTCCAGGCGTTCCCGGGAAATGATCAACACCGCATAGTCTTGATCGGCACTGGCCATGGGCGCAGCGGCAGACAAACTCATCAAGCCGGCAAGGGCAAAATATGACCAGCGCATGGCGAATGCTCCGTGGTGTGAATCAAAGATGGGTCAAGCTTGGCCGACAGTGCCACCGAATACCAGCCCGGCCGATTTTTTCAGAACTTGACCTTGCCATTGTGGCAAGGTCGAGACTGGGTTCAACCTCATCAAAGGAGTTATGTCATGCAAGTATTCAGCGTTGAAGGAATGACCTGCGGCCATTGCGTCCGGGCGGTGACCCAGGCGGTACAGAGTAAGGATTCAAGCGCCAGTGTGAAGGTCGACCTGGCCGCCAAGGAAGTGGGCGTGGAAAGCCGCTTGTCTGCCGAAGAGGTGATCAGCTTGATCACTGAGGAAGGCTACAGCGCCAAGCTCGCCTGATTTTAATAGTTAGCGAGCTATCGTTATGTTCAAGGCATCCAGGCCCGGCTAGACTGTCGGGCTGCCGACTCTCTTGGGTGCCTGATGAACCTTCGCATAATCCTGATTCTGGGTGCCTTGAGCGCCTTTGCGCCGCTGGCGATCGATTTCTACCTGCCGGGCTTCCCGGCGATGGCCACAGCGTTTGCCACCGATGAAAAACACATCCAGCTGACCCTGGCGGTGTACTTCGCCGGTCTGGCCATTGGCCAATTGATCTATGGCCCGCTGGCGGACCGTTTTGGTCGGCGCGGGCCGCTGCTCAGCGGCGTGACCCTGTTTACCCTGGCGTCCTTCGCCTGCGCCTACGCGCCCTCCCTCGATTGGCTGATTGGCGCACGCTTCGTGCAGGCCCTTGGCGGCTGCGCGGGCATGGTGATTTCCCGCGCGGTGGTCAGCGACAAATGCGATGCCGTGGGCTCGGCCAAGGTGTTTTCCCAGTTGATGCTGGTGACCGGCCTGGCGCCGATTCTTGCGCCGCTGGCCGGCGGGGTGATGGTCGGGTTGTGGGGCTGGCAGTCGATTTTCCTGGCATTGACGATCTTCAGTGTGATGGCCGCTATCGCCGTGGCATTCGGCTTGCCTGAAACCTTTCCAGCCCATCAGCCACGCCAGCCGTTGTCGGGCTCGTTGCGCCGCTATTTCGGGCTGTTGTCCGACCGGGTTTACCTCGGTTACGCCCTTACCGGCGCGCTGTCGATTGCCGGGATGTTTGCCTACATCGCGGGTTCACCGTTCGTGTTTATCAAACTGTATGGCGTGCCCGCTGAGCATTACGGCTGGGTATTCGGCTCCAACGCCGCTGGCTTCATCCTGGTGGCGCAGCTCAACGCTCGCTTGCTGGCCAAGCGTGGCCCGGCGTTTTTGCTGTCGCGTTCGGTGTGGGTGTATCTGCTGGCGGGTCTGACGCTGCTGGGCATCACGGCGTTGCGCACCGATGCGCTGTGGCCATTGCTGGTGCCGCTGTTTATCTGCATCGCCAGTCTGGGCTGCATTTTGCCCAACACCTCGGCGTGTGCCATGAGCGGGCAGGCTGCTCGGGCAGGCAGTGCGTCGGCATTGCTCGGCTGCATCCAGTTCGGTGTGGCGGCGGGGGCGGCGTCGCTGGTGGGGGTGTTGCACGATGGCACGGCCATGCCAATGGCGATGGTCATCAGCCTGTGCGGTGTGTTGGCGGTGACGGTGGCCGTGTCGACCCAACGCCTGCAACGGGCCAGAGCCTTGCAGGCGCAGGGCTGAGAGGCGGGTCAGCCAGCGGCGGAGTGTTGCTGGCTGATTGGAAAACGGTGGGGCGCCTTGATACGCGCTTGCAGGGTATCGGCAAAGGCGCGCGCCTCGGCTTCAGTGTGGAAAGTAATGGCTTTCTGGTCCAGACGGACCTCCCACTGGGATTTTGCTAACGCTTTTATCAGGATCTTCATTGCTGACTTCCTCACGTAAAAGAATCGTGGCAAAGGCGGCCAATATAAACCCCGGATACGCTCACAAATATGACAAAGATCAACTCTCTGACTAGCGGTGTCGTCCATTACTCACACGAATAACGGACAACACTGACAGCCGTTGTTTTAGAACCCTTCCAGCACGATCTTGCCCTTGGCCTTACCGCTTTCCAGCAGTGCATGGGCCCGGCGCAGATTCGCCGCATTGATCACGCCGAAGTGCTCGCCCACCGTGGTTTTCAAGGTGCCAGCGTCGATCAGCTCGGCCACGCGATTGAGTAGGTTGTGCTGCTCAATCATGTCCGGCGTCTCGAACATCGAGCGCGTGTACATAAACTCCCAATGCAGCGACAGGCTCTTGCGCTTAAGTTTGCTCACGTCCAACGCCTTGGGGTCGTCGATCAGTGCCAGCTTGCCTTGGGGTTGCAGCGCTTCGACCAACTGGTCCAGGTGATGCTCGGTTTGGGTCAGGCTGGCGACGTGGGTGACCTGCGGGTGGCCGGCTTGTTTCAACGCTTCACTCAGCGGTTGGCTGTGGTCGATCACCAGGTCGGCGCCGAGGGCCTTGGTCCATTCCTGGGTTTCCGGGCGCGAGGCGGTGCCGATTACTTTCAATCCGGTGAGCTGGCTGGCCAGTTGGGTCAGGATCGAACCCACGCCACCTGCGGCGCCAACGATAAGCAGGCTCTGGCCTTCGTCCTCTTTACCTTCACGCACCTGCAGGCGCTCGAACAGCAGTTCCCAGGCGGTGATGGCGGTCAGCGGCAGCGCGGCGGCTTCGGCAAAGCTCAGGCTCTTGGGCATATGGCCGACGATACGCTCGTCCACAGTGTGCAGTTCACTGTTGCCACCTGGGCGTACCAAGGAGCCGGCGTAGAACACTTTGTCGCCGACCTTGAACAGGCTCACGTCACTGCCGACCGCCTTGACCACACCGGCGACGTCCCAGCCCAGCACTTTGGCGGCGCCGTTTTCCGGGGCGACGTTCTGGCGCACCTTGGTGTCCACCGGGTTCACCGAGATGGCTTTGACTTCCACCAGCAGGTCGCGGGGGCCGGCGACGGGCGCCGGCAATTCGATGTCTTGCAGGGATTTTTCATCGGTGATTGGCAGTGATGCGTAGTAGGCAATGGCTTTCATGAGGGCTCCGGAAAAAGGCGGTGATCAGGCGAGAAACTTCAGGCGCTTGAGTTCGAAGTGTTCGAGTACATCAGCGGCCTTGGCGCGAAAACTTTGGATATGTGCGCTTTGGTCATGGTCGGCCAGTGCGGCGTCATCGCTCCAGCGTTCGAGCATGTAGAAAGTCTCGGGGTGTTGCAGGTCTTGGTGCAGGTCGTATTGCTCGCAACCGGCTTCAAGGCGGGTAGGTTCCAGCAGGCCGCGCAGCAGGATTTCCAGGGTGGCCTGTTGGCCAGGTTTGGCGATCAGCGTGGCGATGACGTTAAAAGCTGTGGGCATATTCAATTCCAGACACGTAATGAACGGGATGGACAGATGATTGGTCATTTCCCCTGAAGATAAAAGCGGCTAAAACAGCACTCTGTTTCAATAATATTTTGATAATGGGTGGGTGGATGCTGCGTTTTGATGATTTGCAGTTGTTTGTGCGCGCTGCGGACTTGGGGAGTTTGTCGGCGGCGGCGCGGGTGATGGACCTGTCGCCTGCCGTGGCCAGCGCGGCGCTCAAGCGTATCGAGCAACAATTGGGCGCGCGCTTGCTGGCCCGTTCCACCCGCAGCCTGCGCCTGACTGCCGAAGGCGAGGGCTTTCTGGAATACGCCCGCGCCTCGTTGAGCTCCCTTGATGAAGGGCGACGTCTTTTGGCCAGCGGTCAGGACCATGTCAGCGGTGTGCTGCAACTGTCGGCGCCCTCGGATTTCGGCCGCAACCAACTGCTGCCGTGGCTGGACGAGTTCCAGCGTGAGTATCCGCAGCTCGCCGTACGCCTGCTGTTGGGTGACCGGATTGCCGACCTGTTCCGCCAGCCGGTGGACATTGCCCTGCGTTATGGTGAGCCCGAGGACTCCAGCCTGATTGCACTGCCCGTCGCGCCGCGCAACGTTCGTGTGCTGTGCGCAGCCCCCAGTTACCTCGCACGCCACGGTGAGCCGCGACACTTGGAGCAATTGGCCCAGCACAATTGCTTGCTGTATATGCTCGGCACCCGAGTGCATGACCACTGGACGTTTCACGACGGCAAGCGCGAAGTCAGCCTGACGGTCAGCGGCGACCGCTTCAGCGACGATGCCGATGTGGTGCGCCGCTGGGCCGTGGCGGGTATGGGCATTGCCTATAAATCCTGGCTGGATGTGAGCACCGACGTGCTGGCTGGACGACTGCGCCTGATCCTGCCGGAGCTGCGCGGCGAGCGCACGCCGCTCAATCTGCTGTGTGCCCATCGCGCGCAGTTGAGCAAGCCCATCAACCTGCTGCGGGAAATGCTCGTAGCTCGCTGTGCGACATTGACGGCTCAATTGTCGGAGCGATTGGACCTCGTGTAATAGCCTCCGTAACGCAAGGAAATTTCACTCAAAACCCGTCCCTACTCTGGCTGTCAGACGCCACGGAACCCGCCCTTGGCGCACTTATACTCTGGCGCCTACCGCATCAGAAAAGTAATTCGACAGGGAGTGAATCGATGGAAGAAGCACCATGCATTAGTCAGATTGCCAGCTTGCTTGCTGAGCCAAAACGCACAGCCATGCTGTGGTCCTTGATGGACGGCTCGGCGAAGTCGTCGAAGGAACTGGCGGCACTTACCGGTCTACCGTCGGCCTCGGCCAATGCACATCTGGCGCGGCTGACCAGTAGCGGCTTGCTGCGAACCGAAGCGCGGTATGGCAAGCGACTGTTTCGCTTGGCAGACGGCGATGTCAGCGCCGCCATCCATGCCTTGGCCAGTACTACCCTGGCCAGTGCCACACGCAGTGCGCCGGGTGTTTCAACGCAGGTCTTGGTTGCGCCGCCGTCATTACGCCGTGCTCGGCTGTGTCATGGTCATCTTGGTGGCGAGCTAGCGGCGCAGTTGTATGAACGAATGATGGCGGCGAGGTGGATCGAGCGCCATGAGCAACGGCTCGCCGTCACATTCAAGGGCGCGCAGCAAATGGCGGGCCTGGGCATTTTTACCCAAGCATTGGCAATGCCGCTGCTGTGCGATTGTTTTGACTGGAGCCAGCAGCAACCACACCTCGGGGGCGCGCTGGGTGCTGGGTTGTTTCAGTTGTTCCTGCAATCGAACTGGATCAGCCTGGTCAACGAGTCCCAGGCTGTGGTGGTCAACGACGTCGGGCTGGAAGAGATCGCCCGATTGGCCACGCTGTAGGAGCAGGCGCCGTGGTCACAGGCGCTCACTCCAACATTCGCTCACGTCAGGGCTTTACGAGTCGCGCATCCAGGCTGTTCTGCGCCAGGCGTTTGGCCTGGTCCTGGGTCATGCCCAAGGAGGTGTACAGCGCGTGGAAGTTCTCGGTGACATAACCGCCGAAGTAGGCAGGGTCATCGGAGTTCACGGTCACTTTCACGCCACGCTCAAGCATGTCGAGGATGTTGTGCTGGGCCATGTCGTCGAACACGCAGAGCTTGGTGTTGGACAGCGGGCACACGGTGAGTGGGATCTGCTCGTCGATGATGCGCTGCATCAGGCGTTCGTCTTCGATGGCGCGCACGCCATGGTCGATTCGCTGGATTTTCAGCAGGTCGATGGCTTCCCAGATGTACTCCGGTGGGCCTTCTTCGCCGGCGTGGGCAACGGTGAGGAAGCCTTCATGGCGGGCACGGTCGAACACGCGCTGGAACTTGCTCGGCGGGTGACCCATCTCGGAGCTGTCCAGGCCCACGGCCACGAACGCGTCACGGAACGGCAGCGCCTGGTCGAGGGTTTTTTGTGCTTCGTCTTCGCTCAGGTGACGCAGGAAGCTGAGGATCAGCCCGCTGGTGATGCCCAGTTGCTGCTCGCCATCTTTGAGTGCTGCGGCGATACCGTTGAGTACGACTTCGAACGGCACGCCACGGTCGGTGTGGGTTTGCGGGTCGAAGAAGGGTTCGGTGTGGATCACGTTCTGCTCTTTGCAGCGCAGCAGGTAGGCCCAGGTCAGGTCGTAGAAGTCCTGAGACGTGCGCAGCACATCGGCGCCCTTGTAATACAGGTCCAGAAACTCTTGCAAGTTGTTGAACGCGTAGGCCTTGCGCAAGGTTTCGACGTCGTTCCACGGCAGCGCAATCTTGTTGCGCTCGGCCAGGGCGAACAGCAGCTCAGGCTCCAGCGAGCCCTCCAGGTGCAGGTGCAGTTCAGCCTTGGGCAGGGCGTTGAGCCAATCGTACATGTCTAAATTCTCATCAGGTGCAATGGCGGCATTCTACAGGGCATAGCCGAAATAATCGGTAAAACCTGACCGGCAGGAGAGTATTCGTTTTATTCGCGCAAGAGGGTTGTGAACTAAGGTGTAACGAAACGTTAGCAGCGTGGCGCAGTCTGTACCCCATCAATGACTGATTTGCTGTACGAAAAAGGCCCCGAATGCTCACCTCCCTCAAGCAAGAAAAATTCATGCTACTGGCGCTGATTGCCGCCATCGCCGCCTACCCGCTGGAGCACTGGATGCTGCACAGCGGGCAAATAGTCGCGCTGTTGGCAGGCGTGGCGCTGATTGGTTTTATCGTAGTGGCGTCGATGCGCGTGGCCCACCACGCCGAGCAACTGGCGGAGAAAGTCGGCGACCCCTACGGCACCATGATCCTTACCCTGGCCGCCGTGCTGGTGGAAGTGGTGATCCTGGCGATCATGATGAGTAATGAGCCATCGCCCACCCTGGTGCGTGACACTATTTATTCGGCAGTGATGCTGGATATCAACGGCATCCTCGGCCTGGCCGCCTTGATGGGCGGCATCAAGCACGGCGAGCAGTCCTACAACGACGACTCGGCGCGCACCTACAGCGTGATGATCCTCACCGCCATGGGCGTGTCGATGGTGGTGCCGGAATTCATCCCCGAAGCTGACTGGAAAATTTACTCAGCCTTCACCATTGGCGCGATGGTGGTGCTCTACACCTTGTTCCTGCGCATGCAGGTGGGACCGCACAGTTATTTCTTCAGCTACAGCTATCCGGAAAAACGCCGCAAAAAACTGCCGGAAGAGGAGCAAACGCCGCCGGTGAACCTGGTGTTCTCCATCGGCACGTTGGTGTTTGGCGTGATTGTGATTGGCGCGTTGGCCGAGGTGATGTCCAAGACGCTCGACCTGGGTCTGGAAGGCACGGGCGCACCGCCGGTGATTACGGCGATTGTGGTTGCAGCCATTTCGGCGGCACCGGAAATTCTCACGGCCTTGCGCGCCGCATTGGCCAACCGCATGCAGTCGGTGGTGAATATTGCACTGGGAGCGTCGTTGTCGACGGTGATTTTGACGGTGCCGGTGATGGAGGCCATGGCGCTCTACACTGGCCAGCCTTTCCAGATGGCGATGACGCCGGTGCAAACGGTGATGGTGTTTATCACGCTGATTGTCAGTGCGATCAACCTCAACGATGGCGAAACCAACGCTATCGAAGGGATGACCCATTTTGTGCTGTTTGCGACATTCATCATGTTGTCGCTGCTGGGATTGTAAGAACACCGCAGATAAAAAGCGGGAGGGGTGGTGCGACGAATCGACGTTCCCCTCCCGCATGTTGAACGGTGTTTACTTAGGTCCCTGCGATCAATCGTCGCGCCGCCTGGCTGTGATCGGCGATCAAACGTTTCAGATCCAGGCCCTCGACCTGCCCGTCTATCACTCGCCATTTGCCCGCGACCATCACCCGATCCGCACGATCCGCACCACACAACAGCAGCGCCGAAATCGGATCATGGCTACCGGAGAACCGCAGCTCATCAAGTTTGAACAGTGCCAGATCCGCCTGTTTACCCACGGCCAATTCACCGATATCCGTACGCCCCAGCAACTGCGCCGAACCTTTGGTAGCCCAGCCGAGCACGCCTTCGGGGGTGATCTTTTCTGCGCCATAACGTAGACGCTGGATGTACAGGGCCTGTCGTGCTTCGAGAATCATGTTCGATGCATCATTGGAGGCGGAACCGTCCACGCCCAGGCCGATGGGCGCGCCCGCGGCTAGCAAGTCGAGGGTAGGGCAGATGCCGGATGCCAGGCGCATATTTGAGCTTGGGCAGTGGCAGATACCGGTACCGGCGGCGCCAAGGCGGGCGATTTCATCAGGGTTGAAGTGAATGCCATGTGCCAGCCAAGTGCGTGGGCCGAGCCAGCCCACGCTGTCGAGGTAATCCACGGTGCGCAGGCCGAAGCGTTGCAGGCAGAAATCTTCTTCGTCGAGGGTTTCCGCCAGATGGGTGTGCAGGCGCACGTCTAGGCTGTTGGCCAGTTCGGCGCTGGCACGCATGATTTCCGGTGTGACGGAGAACGGCGAGCAAGGCGCCAGGGCAATCTGGATCTGTGCGCCGTCGCCGCGTTGGTGGTATTCGCGGATCAGGCGCTGGCTGTCGTCGAGGATGACCTGCCCTTGTTGCACGGTCTGTTGCGGCGGGAGGCCACCGTCGGCTTCGCCCAGGCTCATGGAGCCCCGGGTAAGCATGGCGCGCATGCCCAATTCGCGCACCGTATCAACTTGCACGTCGATGGCATTTTCCAGGCCGTCGGGGAACAGGTAGTGGTGGTCGGCGGCGGTGGTGCAGCCCGAGAGTAGCAATTCGGCCAAGGCGACTTTGGTGGCCAGAGCAAGTTTCTCGGGCGTCAGACGCGCCCACACCGGGTACAGGGTTTTCAGCCAGGGGAACAACGGCTGATTGACCACCGGCGCCCAGGCACGGGTGAGGGTTTGGTAAAAATGATGGTGGGTGTTGATCAGGCCGGGCAGGATCACGTGTTCGCGTGCGTCGAACACCTGTCCACAAGGCACAGCGGGCTCTTTTCCCCAGCCCAGCACTTCGGTGATCACACCGTCCTGCTGCACTAGGCCGCCACGGGCATCGAGGCCATTGGCAGTGAAAATCGCGAGGGGGTTTTTTAACCAGATACGGGTCGCAGGCATTGGCCGGCTCCTCTGAATGATGGGTTCAGGTTTGCCAGCTCAGTGTTGCCCTGTCTGCTGATCCAGGGTCGCCGGTTGGGGCGAGGGCGCAGTCTACGCGCGGAGCGTTATCGACGGCAATCAGTCGATAACGCTGCCCGTCGCTTACCAGGCGATGGTGTCGCCTTTGTAGTCCACGAAGTGGTGACCACCTTTGCCGGTGTAGGCATTTACCTGATCCACCAGGCCGCGCACGCTGGTGTCGACATCGATGTGCGCGTTTTCGCCGCCCATGTCGGTCTTCACCCAGCCCGGATGCAGTGACAGAACAGTGAGTGTGTGGTCGCCCAGTTGAGTGATGAAGCTGTTGGTCATGGAGTTCAGCGCGGCTTTGCTGGCCTTGTACAGCGCCAGGTCTGAGCCGTCGGGGATCGTTACGCTGCCCAATACCGAACTCATGAATGCGAGCACGCCGCTGTCTTTGCGGATCTGCCCGACAAAGCGCTGCGCCAGGTTGATCGGCGCCACGGCATTAGTGAAAAACAACTGGCCGACTTCCGCGAGAGTGGCGTGACCGGGCTCCTGGTTGGCCGGACCCTTGACGCCGGCGTTGACGAACAGCAGGTCGAAGGTGCGCTCTTTGAGGCGCTGGGCCAGGGCGATCACGGCTTGCTGATCGTCCATGTCCAGTTTTTCGATCTGCACCGGACCCACCGCTTTAAGGGCATCAGCCTTGCTCGGATCACGCACGGTGGCGGTCACGTCCCAGCCGTCCTGGAGCAATTGCTTGACCAGGCCAAGGCCCAGCCCGCGCGAGGCGCCGATGATCAGTGCGGTTTTTGGCGTAGACATGAAAAGCTTCCTTTAGAGTCGCGGTTCAGGGGGATTCAGCAAATAACAGTAACAGTTTCAGCGTTGCAGCAGGATACGCCCACGGCTCAGGTCGGCGAGCTGGGCTTGGAGCGTGTCGATGTGCGCCTCACCCAGTGCCAGTTGCAACTCCACACCGTTGGCGGTGAAGTTTTCTTCCACCACTAGGCCGCCAAGTTCAGCAACGCGCAGCTTCACCAAGTTCAGCTCGGAGAATCCACAGGCGCAACTCAGTGGTACGCGGCTGATCAGTTCGAGACGCTCGGCATTCTGCAGGCATTTGTTCGCTCCGCCGCCATAGGCACGGGCGAGGCCGCCGGTGCCCAATTGGATGCCGCCGTACCAGCGAATCACCAATACCGCGACTTGATCAAAACCCTGGGCTTCGATGGCTGCGAGAATCGGCCGCCCGGCAGTGCCACCGGGTTCGCCGTCGTCACTGCTGCGGTATTGGTCGGCCAGCTTCCAGGCCCAGCAGTTATGCGTGGCGTTCAGGTCGCTGTGTTGCTCGAAAAAAGCCTGAGCGTCCTGCGGGCTGGTGATCGGGGCGGCGAGGGTGATGAAGCGGCTTTTACGTATTTCTTCACGAAACTCGCAAAGGCCGGTGAGCGTGAAAGGCATAAGTGACTTCGTCTAGAGGCTCGGCTTGATGCCGCAGCCTTTGAGAATGATGTGGATCAGGTTGGTGCCGGCATCTTCCATATCTTGCTTGGTCAGCTTGGTGCGACCGGTGACGCGGCAGATCTGGGTGGCGAAGTCTGCGTAGTGCTGGGTGCTGCCCCACAGCAGGAAGATCAGGTGCACGGGGTCGATGGGGTCCATCTTGCCGGCGTCGATCCAGGCTTGGAACACTGCCGCCCGGCCACTGAACCACGTGCGGTAATCCTGGCTGAAATATTCGGTGAGGCATTCGCCGCCGCTGATGATCTCCATGGCGAAGATCCGCGAGGCCTGGGGTTGGCGTCGCGAAAACTCCATCTTGGTGCGGATGTAGCGGGAGAGGGCCACGGCAGGGTCGTCCTCGGCGGTCAGTGTGTTGAAGGTGCTGTCCCACAGTTCGAGGATATTGCTGAGCACGGCGATATACAGGCCCAGCTTGTTCGTGAAGTAGTAGTGCAAGTTGGCCTTCGGCAATCCGGCGCTGGCAGCAATAGTGTTCATGCTGGTGCCCTTGTAGCCATGGCGCGCGAATTCATCTTCAGCAGCCTGGAGAATCGCTTGTTCGTTCTTTTGCCGAATGCGGCTGGCGGGCTTACCGGCGTGGTTGCTGTGGGCAGGAACTTCGAGGCTCATGGAGATTACCGTGCTGATCGATAGAGACGACGTGTGCACAGATAACCCACCCTCAAGCCTCAGACAAGTCCCGATGCAATAAAACCCTTAAAGCGGTTCCAAGGTGTCGCTTTCCGGCGCTTGGTTTGCGGCAGTTTCGATCGCCTTGGATTCCGGCAGTAGCAGGCACAGCACGATGGCGGTCAGCCCGCCGCTGGTGATGGCGGAGTCGAACAAGTTCTGCACCAGGGTTGGCATCAGGTGAAGCAGATTGGGTTGGGCGGCGATGCCCAGGCCGACGCCAAACGACGTGGCGATGATCAGCATGCTGCGTCGGTCCAGCGGCGCCTGGGCGAGGATGCGCACGCCAGCGGCGGCCACACTGCCGAACATCACCAGGGTCGCGCCGCCCAATACGGGTTTGGGGATTTGCTGCAGTACCGCACCAATCAACGGAAACAAACCGAGGCAAAACAGCACCACGCCTATATATAAACCAACGTAACGGCTGGCCACGCCAGTGAGTTGGATCACGCCATTGTTCTGAGCAAAGGTGGTGTTGGGGAAGGCACTGAAAGTGGCCGCGATCATGCAACTCACGCCATCACCCAGTACGCCTCCCTTGAGTCGGCTTATATAAGAAGGGCCGCTGATGGGCTGGCGGGCGATCATGCAGTTGGCGGTGAGGTCGCCGACGGTCTCGATGCTGCTGATCAGGTAAATCAGCGCGATCGGTAGGAAAGCGCTCCAGTCGAAGTTGAACCCAAAGCGAAACGGAATCGGCAGGCTCACCAGAGGTAAGTCCGGCAGGGCTTGGGGCACGAGTTTGCCGCTGAACCACGCAGCCAGGCTGCCAAGGGCCAGACCGATAATGATCGCCGAGAGCCGCACCCAGGGCGTGTTGGAACGGTTGAGCAGAATGATCGTCAGCACCACGAACAGGCCCAATGCAAGATTGGTGGGCGCGCCGAAGTCAGGGGCGTTGAAGCCACCGCCGAGGTCGGTAATGCCGACTTTGATCAGGCTGATGCCGATTAGCGTGATGACAATCCCTGTCACCAAAGGCGTGATGACTCGACGCAATTGGCCGATAAAACGGCTCAGCACGATCTGCACCGCCGCGCCGAAAAAGCACACGCCGAAGATCATCGCCATGATGTCTTCCGGGCTGCCGCCCCGTTGTTTCACCAGGAAGCCTGCCGACAGTACCGCGCCGAGAAAGGCAAAGCTGGTGCCTTGCAGGCAGATCATCCCGGCGCCTATCCCAAATGGCCTACGCGCCTGGATGAATGTGCCGACACCGGACACCATCAACGCCATGCTGATCAGATAGGGCAAATGGGCGGTCAGGCCCAGAGTGGAGCCGATGATCAGTGGCGGAGTGATGATGCCGACAAAAGCGGCCAGCACGTGCTGCAGTGCGGCCAGAAATGCCGGGGCGGGTTTGGGGCGGTCGTTGAGGCCGTAGATCAGGTCGCTGGGGGTGGAGGATTCTGGTGGCATGGCGGGCTAACTCAAGGCGGATGGTCAAGTTCCATCTGTTCTTGCAAAAAGCTGTCCAGTTGCTCAGCTTTTAGCGTAAAGCCTGAGCTAGCGCGTTGTGGCCAGGCTGTCGAGGAAGCTTTCAAGCACCAAATGAGGGCGACGGCCCTTGCGTGTGACCGATGCGAGGCTTAAATCGTAAAAACGCGTAGCCGATTTCAGCGCACGCAGTCGGCCTTGTTGTACCCAGAGGCTGGCGTAGTGGTCGGGCAGGTAGCCGATGTAGCGGCCGGTCAGGATCAGGAACGCCATGCCTTCGCGGTCCGAGGCGCTGGCGGTGCAGTTGAGCGCTTGGTAATGGGCCTGGATTTCGGCAGGCAAACGGAATGTTGGAGCGATGGCGTCCTGGCTGTCGATGCGCTCGTCGCCCAACTGCTTGTCTTCGGCGTAAAACAACGGATGGCCGACTGCGCAATAGAGCAGCGAGCGTTCGCTGTACAGCGGTTGGTACTCCAATCCCGAAAGGGCGCTGGCCTGGGGCACTACGCCCACATGCAAACGACCATCGAGTACGCCTTGTTCGACTTCATTGGGGGCGATCATGCGGATTTGGATCTGCACGTCTGGGCCGCGCTCCTTTAATTGGGCCAAGGCGTGAGTGATGCGCATGTGGGGCAGGGTGACGAGGTTGTCGGTGAGGCCAATGATCAACTCGCCGCGCAAATGCTGGTGCAGACCGTTGACCTCGGTGCGAAAACTTTCCAGTGCACTTAATAGTTGCAGGGCTGACTGATAGACCTCACGGCCTTCTTCGGTCAGTGAGAACCCCGCGCGGCCACGTTGGCAGAGGCGCAATCCGAGACGCTGTTCAAGGTCGCTCATTTGCTGACTGATGGCCGAGCGCCCGATGCCGAGCACGGTTTCCGCTGCCGAGAAGCCGCCGCATTCCACCACACTCCGGAAGATGCGCAGCAGGCGAATATCAAAGTCGCTCACTTGGGCGAGGGGATCGGGTCGACGGCTGCTCATAGTTTAGTGAAGGCCTGACTGAAGGTTAGAAGAGTTGAATTTCACCGACTTTATCGCCGTGGCAATTTAGCTGCAACAACGCGTTTCAATCCCGACGCGGCCTTTTGCCCTGCGAGGTTTTGCTGATGAACATGCCTGAAAACGCCCCATCGTCCCTGGCCAGCCAACTGAAGTTGGACGCGCACTGGATGCCCTACACGGCCAACCGCAACTTCCAGCGTGACCCGCGCCTGATCGTGGCCGCCGAAGGTAGCTGGTTGACCGATGACAAGGGCCGCAAGGTGTACGACTCGTTGTCTGGCCTGTGGACGTGCGGCGCCGGGCACACACGCAAGGAAATCCAGGAAGCGGTGGCCAAGCAATTGGGTACGTTGGATTACTCCCCGGGCTTCCAGTACGGTCATCCGTTGTCCTTCCAGCTGGCGGAAAAGATTACCGACCTGACCCCAGGCAACCTTAATCATGTGTTCTTCACTGACTCCGGCTCCGAGTGTGCCGATACTGCGGTGAAGATGGTGCGTGCCTACTGGCGCCTGAAGGGCCAAGCCACCAAGACCAAGATGATCGGACGCGCCCGTGGCTATCACGGTGTGAACATCGCGGGCACCAGCCTGGGCGGCGTGAACGGCAACCGTAAGATGTTTGGCCAGGCGATGATGGACGTTGACCATTTGCCGCACACCTTGCTGGCAAGCAATGCCTTCTCCCGCGGCATGCCTGAGCTGGGCGGCATCGCATTGGCCGATGAGTTGCTCAAGCTGATCGAGCTGCATGACGCTTCCAACATCGCGGCAGTGTTTGTCGAACCGATGGCTGGTTCCGCTGGCGTGTTGGTGCCGCCGCAGGGTTATCTCAAGCGTCTGCGAGAGATTTGTGACCAGCACAACATCCTGCTGGTGTTTGACGAAGTGATTACCGGTTTTGGCCGTACCGGCTCGATGTTCGGCGCCGACAGCTTCGGCGTGACTCCGGATCTGATGTGCATCGCCAAACAAGTCACCAATGGCGCGATCCCCATGGGCGCGGTGATTGCCAGCAGCGAGATCTATCAGACCTTTATGAACCAGGCGACGCCTGAGTACGCGGTGGAATTTCCACACGGCTATACCTACTCGGCGCACCCCGTTGCTTGCGCGGCTGGCCTGGCGGCACTCGACCTGTTGCAGAAGGAAAACCTGGTGCAGAGCGTAGCCGAAGTCGCTCCGCACTTTGAGAATGCGCTGCACGGTTTGAAGGGCAGCAAGAACGTGATCGACATTCGCAACTACGGCTTGGCCGGCGCGATCCAGATTGCCCCGCGTGACGGTGATGCCATCGTGCGTCCATTCGAGGCAGGCATGGCTTTGTGGAAGGCGGGTTTCTACGTGCGCTTTGGCGGCGACACCTTGCAGTTCGGGCCAACCTTCAACAGCAAGCCGCAGGATCTGGATCGCCTGTTTGATGCGGTCGGCGAAGTGCTGAACAAGATCGACTGATTTCTCTTTCTATATAGAACAACTTTTCAGGAGCCCTGCATGAGCCTTATCCAGCATTTGATCAACGGTGAGTTGGTCAACGACAGTGGTCGCAGTGCCGACGTATATAACCCGTCCACCGGCCAGGTGATTCACCAAGTACCGCTGGCCAGCCGTGAAACCATTCAACAGGCGATCGATTCGGCCAAGGCCGCATTCCCGGCGTGGCGTAATACCCCGCCGGCCAAGCGTGCCCAGGTGATGTTTCGTTTCAAGCAGTTGCTGGAACAGAACGAAGCGCGAATCTCGCAGTTGATCAGCGAGGAGCATGGCAAGACCCTGGAAGACGCGGCGGGTGAGTTGAAGCGTGGCATCGAGAACGTTGAGTACGCATGCTCGGCGCCGGAGATTCTGAAGGGCGAGTACAGCCGCAACGTTGGGCCGAACATTGATGCTTGGTCGGACTTTCAGCCGTTGGGCGTGGTAGCGGGTATTACGCCGTTCAACTTCCCGGCGATGGTGCCGCTGTGGATGTATCCGCTGGCAATCGTGTGCGGTAACTGCTTCATCCTGAAGCCTTCGGAGCGTGATCCGAGTTCGACGCTGCTGATTGCGCAACTGTTGCAGGAAGCCGGTCTGCCTAAAGGCGTGCTGAGTGTGGTGCACGGTGATAAGGGCGCGGTTGACGCATTGATTGAGGCGCCGGAAGTCAAAGCGCTGAGTTTTGTGGGGTCGACGCCGATTGCTGAGTACATCTATTCCGAAGCGACCAAGCGCGGCAAGCGCGTGCAGGCGCTGGGCGGGGCGAAGAACCACGCCGTACTGATGCCAGATGCGGACTTGGATAATGCGGTCAGTGCGCTGATGGGCGCGGCGTATGGCTCCTGCGGGGAGCGCTGCATGGCCATCTCTGTGGCCGTCTGCGTAGGTGACCAAGTAGCTGATGCGTTGATCGCCAAGCTGGTGCCGCAGATTAAGGCGCTGAAGATAGGTGCGGGCACGACGTGTGGGCTGGATATGGGGCCGCTGGTAACCGGTCAGGCGCGGGATAAGGTCAGCGGCTACATAGAAGACGGTGTTGCTTCGGGTGCAGAGTTGGTGGTCGATGGCCGTGGGCTAAGTATTACCGGGAATGAAGATGGCTTCTTCCTCGGTGGCAGCCTGTTTGACCGTGTGACGCCCGAGATGCGCATCTATAAGGAGGAGATCTTCGGGCCGGTGTTGTGCGTGGTCCGGGTGAGCAGCCTGGAGGCGGCGATGCAATTGATCAACGACCATGAGTATGGGAACGGTACGTGCATCTTCACCCGTGATGGTGAGGCGGCCCGTCTGTTCTGCGATGAGATTGAAGTGGGTATGGTTGGGGTGAACGTTCCACTGCCAGTTCCGGTGGCTTATCACAGCTTTGGTGGCTGGAAACGCTCGCTGTTTGGTGACTTACATGCGTACGGTCCGGATGGCGTGCGTTTTTACACCCGGCGCAAGGCGATTACCCAGCGTTGGCCTCAGCGGGCCAGTCATGAGGCGTCGCAGTTTGCTTTCCCTAGTCTGTAAGGCTCTATGAGCAGAAAGCCGGCCCTTTTGGGCCGGCTTTTTCGTTTCTAGGGCTTTTTTTGAGTTATATGGCAAAAATATGAAAAAGAAGGTTGACCACAGATTCTAGGAGCCTATAATTCGCCCCACTTCCGGCGCAGTCGAAACGGAAAACTCCTTGGTAAACAATGAGTTACGCAGTTTTCGGCAGTAAGTTGCTTCAGTTCATCGAAGCCAAAAGGAAGTTGAAAAAGAGGTGTTGACAGCAGCGTGTAACGCTGTAGAATTCGCCTCCCGCTGATG